>JALRJP010000051.1:0-4762 GCA_023261135.1 Burkholderiaceae bacterium
AATGACCTCGTTATTAGTCGTAGACCAACGTGCGGCGGCCATAACTCCGAATAACAGACCCAGGTTAGTTAGTGTCGTGATGTCCCAAAGGACTGGGTCGACCAGCCGCTGAGCATGGGGTGCAATCCCCCAAAATGCGTCTTGGCTAAGGTCTGCACCGAGTGCGACTGCGGTTTTTGCACCCCAAAGGCCCAGCCCGTACACAATACCCCAGGGCTGCCCCGCAATCATAAGGTGCAGTGCATAAAGCACGCCGACCGCGACCGCCCCCTTGACTAAATTGGCTGGCAACCAGTTCACCGCCAAGCCTTGCCCCTTCTTTAGCGCTCGCGCTTTTGCTTGCATGTAAAACCAAGCGCTCACGAAAAGACAAAGCGCGAGCGTAATGAAAAGAGCACTGGTTAGGCCAACAGCTTTTAATAAATCAATAGGCTCCGAACCGAAGGGCCCACCCAAGGCAACCCAAGCGGATTGATGAGAGGCCCCTACAAAGCTGCCAAGAATGAATCCAGGAAGTACAGCCCATGAGTAACTATGTCCGGCGCCCGCCTTATGCAATGAGCCTGACCCGCAACCATCAGCCACCTGCATCGCTGCCCCGAAAACAAAGGCACCCAGCAGCAAACTCCAGCTTATAGGCGCAAGTGCTCCAACGAGTTCTTGGCTGTTAGATTCGAGTAAAGGCTGGGTTGCCAGGGCACACAGTGCAATTAAAAGCATGTGAGAGACAACGCCCGAGGCGTCTCCATGCACTATAAATCGGCGCCAACCGCCCGCAAATCCAAAGCCATAGCCTTGCAGTGCGAGTCCAAATCCAATTCCAATAAGCACCAGCAAGCCTGCCTGCACTCCGGCAAGCACCGTGACCGAAAGAACTCCTAGTAGCCCAAGGAGAACAAGAGAGAGCCGTTTTAAAAACATGGGACTGGTCTGTGAGGTCTAATTAGGCAAGCCTGAACCTAGCAATTGGCGCAGCAGTACTGTGACTCGACCCGGTTCATTCTGCATGGGAAGCCCAGCGTTACTCCAGGCGACCATTGATTCGGGGTAGAGCCGAGTGCCCGACTGGCCAAGAATTTCTGAAAGTACAAACCAATTCGTGGCTGCCCAGTGACCAGTATTACAGAATGAGATTCTGTCATCGGAGCTTAGTAGTCCACGGGCCTGCGCAATGCTCCGAATGCTGTCGATTGGTTTTAGAAGACCTGTTTTGGGTTGAAACCACTCCTCGGAGTCGAAGTGCTTAGCGCCTGGTAGGGTTCCCCAGCGCGCTGCTGCGGGATAACGAATATCGCCCTTATAAAAACTCTCGGGTCGCGCATCAAGCAACGCGTCCTTAAGGCCACCTTCCTTTTCAAGCGCTTGAATCTGTTCCGCTGTTACAACCTGGCTTTGATCAAAGCGAATCTCAATGGGTCTTGCTTCAAGGGTTGGCATACCTGTTGTGACCGGTTTTTTGGCGGCAAGCCAGGCCGTAAAGCCACCGTCGAGCACTGCTAGGTCCGTAAAGCCAGCAATTTTTAAGGTCCAGTAGACACGAGCAGAAGCACCAAAATCGGTGCCCGTCTTTCCTTCACTCACTATGACAATAGGCTGGTTTTGCTGCAGGCCTAGGCTAGTCAGGAAGGCGCTGAACTCTTTCTCGTTGGGCAACTGGCCAGGATTAGTCTTTGCGCCACGAAACTTGCCGTAAGGTGCAGGCAGGGCGCCGGGTATATGTCCCGCTGCAAATAACGGTGTCTTTTTATCTTCCTTGAAGAGTGGGCGCAGATCGAGAACAGCGACAGCCTTTTTGCTAAGCATGCGTTCAAGCGTATCAACCGATATTACAGGCTCAGTTAATACCTTTGAGGCTGCAGCGGCACTGGTGATCAGGAGAGCGCTAGAAATAAGTAGAACTAGGACGGTGAATCCCGTGGCCAAAATCTGCCACAAACGAGAGTGGTTGGACCTCATCGCCAAAGGGCTAGGGGAGGGTGCGGATAACAAACGAATCATCATGAGCCTCTCAAAATGAAATGAAACAGGCTTACTTGCGGCCTGAACGAATTGCAGTCTGAACGAAGTTCGACATCATAGCCAGCTTGCATAGAACCCTGATGCATAAGCTTATCCGCTACCATTAGCCGTCCAAAGCCCGATAACCATCCGCATCATCCCTTGCCATGGAATTCCTATTATTCTCAGAAAACAGTGGTCTAGAGCTCTTGTGGGCTCTGACAGTTATTCTTCTGGCTGCTTATGCACACGGGGTTTTAGGCTTGGGATTCGTGTCGGTCGCCATGCCACTTTTGGTTTTCAGCCTGAGTTTTCGATCCGCAATGATTTTGACCGTGCCTGTGGCGTTTTTCCTAAGCGCAAGGATGACGTTTTTTGGCAGCAAAACGAAAGAGGCTCTTCTGGGTTTCTGGCCAATGCCAATCCTCATGATTTTGGGTGGATTGTCCGGCGCATGGCTTTATCAGAACCTTCCTACCGAAGCCCTGATGTGGATTATTCTGGGCGCCTTAGCAGTTTTTTTGTCGGTGGACCATCTACGAAGCAAAGCCCCGCAACTTCCAGAGCCCTGGATCCTTCCAGTCAGCGCTTTTTTTGCCTTCTTAGCCGGCAACACCGAAGCCTCTGTGAACATGGGGGCACCTTTTCTACTTCTCTTTTTTCTGCTTACAAACCTAGCGCCACAGCTCATTGTCCAGGTCTGTAACCTTTGCTTTTTTACTGGAAAAGTCGTGCATATCGTTACCTTATCTATTGGGGGGCCCGGGAATCCCGCTGTTCAGCTTGAGGAATGGATACCAGGCTTAATACTCGCGCCACTATGTTTGTACCTTTGCAACAAGGGGGTTCGAGTCCGCGAGAGAGTTTCTGTAGAGACCTATAGGAAATGGCTTAAAGGCATTCTTTGGCTGGTCGCCCTGGTGCTCTTGAGTCGGCTTGTTCTCGCAGAGGGGTAAACCCTTAGCCTCTGCCTATCGAAAGTTTTCGCTAAACTTAGGGACTCTATTAATCAACTGTTCAACAAATTTTCTGGCCGACAATTGATATGACCTCAAGTAAACCTTTAGTAGTTGGAATTGCAGGGTATGGATGGTGGGGCAAGGTCATCGCCAAGCTTCTTAGCGAATCATCCTCTTTCGCCCTTAAATACGTTGCAGAGCCGATTCAGCAACTGCATCCAACAGTTGAATCCGGACCCCTCAAAGAGGTTAAGTTTCTTACGGACTTTGATGATCTTATTCGCCAGTCTGACCTGGAGGCTTTGGTCATCTGCACGCCCCATCCGCAGCATGCTGACCAGATTATCGTGGCCGCCCAGAGGGGCCTGCATGTGTTCTGTGAGAAGCCTCTTTGCATGAACCTTGCCGATGCCGAACGCGCAATCCAGGCCTGCGAGAAGCATGGGCGGATTCTCGGTGTTGGGCATGAGCGCCGATTTGAGCCAGCAATGCAGCTCCTTAGACAAGAAGTAAGCCAGGGCGTCTATGGAACCCCGCTTCAGATAGAGGCAAATTTCAGCCAAGATAAATTCCTTAGTCTTCCCAAAGACAACTGGAGACTGTCTAATGCCGTTGCGCCGGTGGGACCCTTAACTGCTACGGGCATTCACTTGGTTGACCTCTCCGTCTCTTTTTTCGGAAAGCCAATAGGCGTTACCGCACGCCTCGGTTCAAGAGGCGCAGGCTTTGAAAACGGTGACACGCTTGCCATTTTCTTGGAGTTTGAATCGGGAGCAGTCTCGCTTATTAGTGCAATTCTTGCCACACCCTTCGATGGACGATTTGCACTTTATGGGTCACAAGGCTGGTCCGAGATACGCGACCGAACGCATCCCGAGAACCCCACGGGCTGGGATGTCTCTAAGGTCACGCGTGGTCGGGAGCCCCTTCGAACCTTTTTCGAGCCGCACCCTGCGGTTCTTGAAAATCTAGAGGCTTTTGCGGCAGCGGTGCGGGGGGAATCTGTCTATCCCGTGGATAACCAGCAAAAGCGTTATACCGTTGCCGCACTTGAGGCCATCATGAAGGCTGTCTCGAGTCGAAATGTTGAGGCGATCAATGTTTAGCCTGAGTCGTCCTCATTGTTCTTACCACCACCCCAAGATTTTTAAACATGAAGGAGCCTATTCATGCCGACTGTCAGCCTGAAAACCGTTTCACTCGAGACCTCTTTGGTTATTGCTCAAAAGGCACTTGAAGCAGCGAAGCAGCATAAGTTTTTGCCTCTGGCAGTAACCGTATTGGATATTCGGGGAGAGGTGAAAGTACACCTCGCCCAAGAAGGCACGTCTCTGTATCGTTTCAAAATTGCAACAGGTAAGGCGCGTGGGGCACTCGGCATGGGTTTTGGAAATAGGGAATTGCAACGTCGGGCAGAGAAGGCGCCGTTTTTCATCCATGCGGTACAGCACCTAAGCGAAGGTGATATGGTGCCCGTGCAAGGTGGAGTACTTATTCGTGATGCGAGCGGCGAGCTTTTGGGGGCTGTCGGCATTAGCGGTGAAACGTCACCGAACGACGAAATCTGCGCGGTTGCCGGAATTACCGCAGCAGGTCTGGTGCCCGACCACGGTGACCCTAATGCTTAAATTGTGGGGGCGGGTCAACTCGATCAATGTTCAAAAGGTTCTTTGGGTTCTCGAAGAACTTGAACTTCATTATGAGAGACACGATGCTGGGCTGCATCATGGCGTTAATAACACGTCCGATTTTTTAGCGAGGAATCCCAACGGACGCGTTCCATTGCTTCAGGACGACACTTCGTT
>JALRJP010000051.1:4772-11259 GCA_023261135.1 Burkholderiaceae bacterium
GTCTCATGCGATCTGTAGGTACCTATGCAACCGTCAGCAGGCCCTACAAGTTGACTCAGAGGCGGGGGGCGATGCATCTCGCTATGTTGCCCAGAGCCTCTACCCCGCCGACCCATTGGGTCGCGCTCGGGTGGATCAATGGATGGACTGGACACTCTGGGGAATTAGCGCCCCCATGGTGATTGTTTTTCAGCAGTATGTCCGGACACCCGAAGACAAAAGAGACCTTCAAAAACTCTCGACGGCGAAAGATCAGTCCAACGACTATCTTCGTGTCCTCGAAGATCATCTTACAGCGTCATCCTATATGGCATCAGACCATTTAACCTTGGCCGATATTGCCCTCTCCCCAATTGTCTACAGAGCCGACTCCCTTGGCTTGGAAGCGGCTAAAAACCAAAATATCCAGCGCTGGATTACACAATTAAGGCTGAAGAAGGGCTACCAAAAATGGGTCGACGTGCCGATGTCCTAGGGGGCTTTTCCTAAAGCGTGTTTAGTAGGCCTCTGAGGACACTCATTTAATTGAGTTGCTCGCTAACCCTTGCCATCTGGTTGTAGTCCTCGCCTCCCCAGTCAGCATCCTCTTCAACATTGAAGAAGTTCAGTTCTATCGTGATGCCATCGGGGTCTTGGATAAACACTTGGAAGAGCTGAGATTCCTTTAAGTAGCGGGGCCGATAAGCCACATTCCAGGCTTTGAGATTCTCCAAAACGGTTTTATAGTCTGTCGCGATAAAAGCGACATGATCAATGGATCCTGTTCCAGGCTTGCCGGAGACGGCATCTTTAGGCGTCCCAAGATAGTAAAGCTCCCTATTTGGAATATTGTCTGGCGCCATGTGCACCTGCACGACACCATTAATACCAAGCCAGTACCCTGGAAACGGGAAATTGGGGCGGTCCATCTCGTCCATACCCAGTACATTCACGTAGAAGTCGCGGCTAGCTTTTAAATTCGCGGCGCGAATTAAATAGTGGTTTAGTTCTACAATTGGCATAGAAAGTTCCTAAAAATTGTTGATCAACTTTTCAATAATTGAGCGGAAACTTGTCGATGTAAGTGTAACCCTAGACTACCAAAGATACGTGGTTTCTACCATGCGAATTCCCATCAGTGCAATGGCCTGTGGCCTGCTTATTGCAAACCTGTATTACTTGCAACCGCTTACGCCTTTTATCGCCCGAGAAATGGGCTGGCCTGAGCAGGCCACGGCGATGCTCGTCCCCATATCAAATGCGGGCTATGGACTTGGCCTGTTTTTTCTTCTACCGCTTGCCGATTTTATTGCTTCGCGAAGGTTAATTGGAGCCATGATGGCCGCCGTCGCAGTCAGTCTCTTTGCAATTTCACTCAGTCAAGACTGGTACTTCATGGCCTTTGCAACACTGGTGCTTGGCGTCTCAGCAAGTGTCATGCAAGTCATTGTTCCGGTGGTTGCAGGGTTGTCCAACTCCGCCCAAAGCGGCAAAACCCTTGGTTACCTGGTTGTTGGAATTACCGTTGGTATTGCCATGGCGAGGCCTCTTGCTAGTCAGGTTGCGGCTTTTAGCGACTGGAATAGTATCTTTCTCCTTTCATCCATCGCCCTTGGACTTTTTACCGTTTTAATGGTCAGGGTTTTGCCGTCCGCCTCTGAAGCGACACGTCCACAGCGGCAGGGCTTTCTGTCTACCATGCTCTCTCAAAAGATGCTCTGGCTAAGGCTTCCAGTGCTGCGTCAGCGAGCTGTCGCACAGGGATGGGTTTTTGGTAGCTTCAGCGCCTTCTGGGCGTCGGCGCCCATTTACCTCGCTTCTAATCAATTTGGGTTTGGCTATGTGGAGATGTCCATCTTTGCACTTGTCGCGTTTGCAGGTGTGCCCGTTGCACTTCTGTCGGGGCGTCTTGCAGATTCGCGATTTAAAAACCAGGCCCTTGGCTATTCAATGGGAAGTCTTTATCTATCGGCGGTATTGGCGTCTCTGTCTCTTGTTGCCTCTCCCTTTCTTGCCATTTTTTTACTCGGACTGGGCGCAATTGTGCTTGAGTGGTCAGTAAACTCACACCTTGTCCTATCTCAGCGAACTATTTTCGATCTCTCGCCGTCGCATCGGGGTCGTATTAATAGTCTTTTTATGGCCTCGTTTTACCTTGGGGGTAGCGTCGGCGCCGCATTCTCCGTTTTCATTTACTTGCGGTGGGGTTGGCACGCTGTGGTGGCCCAGTTATGGTTGATGGCGTTGGCTGCGAATTTTTTCGAAAAATGTCTTATGCCTGACCAAAATCCAAAAGACCTTCAAGGAACATCTGCTTAGCATGGCTTTTCGACTTAGTTCACACTACTCATAAACAAAAAGGAGGCTTCACAATGTCCAGCGCAACAGACCCCAAAGAGCTTCGTAACAAGGTGGTTATTACCTGTGCCGTGACAGGTGCAATTCATACGCCCTCCATGTCACCGCACCTCCCTATTACGCCTGAGGAAATTTCTCAGGCTGCGCTTGAGGCCGCACAGGCAGGCGCAGCCATCGTGCATTTGCACGCCCGAAACCCTCAGACGGGTCAGCCTGATCAAAGTCCCGAGGCGTTTTTGCCGTTCTTAAAAGAGATTCATGCAAAGTCGAATGTCGTAATCAACATAACGACAGGTGGGGCGCCGACCATGTTGGTCGAAGAGCGCTTACGGCCTTGTGCTACCTATGCGCCCGAGGTCGCCTCGCTCAACATGGGCTCGATGAATTTCGGCCTCTTCCCCATGCTCAAGCGCTATAAGGATTTTCAGTACGACTGGGAGCGACCCTATCTAGAGAACTCAGACGAGCGAATTTTTAAAAACACGTTTCGAGATATAAAAAATATTCTAGAGACCTGTCGCGAGAATGAGACCCGTTTTGAAATTGAGTGTTATGACATTGGGCATTTGTATACGCTCTCTTATTTCGCTTCCGAGGGGCTCATTAAGCCTCCCTTTTTTATTCAATCGGTCTTTGGAATTCTCGGCGGAATTGGCGTTCATCCGGAAGATGTTGCACACATGAAGCGCACTGCAGACCGTTTGTTTGGCAATGACTATGTATGGAGTGTCCTAGGGGCGGGCCGTAATCAACTGCCTATCGCTGCGCAGTCGCTTTCCATGGGAGGCAATGTAAGGGTGGGACTGGAAGACTCTTTATGGCTTGGCAAAGGTCGTCTTGCACAAAGAAACGCTGACCAGGTTAAGGCCGCTCGGCAAATGATCGAGGGTCTTGGGCTTTCTATTGCCACACCCGATGAGGCCCGGCAAATTCTTAAGCTAAAAGGCAAGGAGAAGGTTCGTATTCCGAACTAGTTTAAGTTTTCCCATTTTTGTAATGTGGAGCGCAACGAACAATGAATTACCCCACACTTTTTTCTGAAGGCCAGCTAGGGACACTTCGTCTTCGAAACCGTACCCTTGTCTCCTCGTTAACCCGTGCCAGTGCAACTGAAAAGGGTCTGGTGACCGATCAAATGCGAGGCTATTACAGAGATTTCGCACGTGGCGGCTGGGGCGCAATTCTTTCCGAGGCAATCTATATTGACGAGAAGTACAGTCAGGGTTACGCCTATCAGCCGGGGCTTGCAAACGAAGAGCAGACGGAAAGCTGGGCATCTCTGGTAGAGGGCGTACACAGCGAGGGTGGTTTGATGATTGCGCAACTCTTTCATGGAGGCGCGGTCAACCAGGGTAACGCCTGGGTGCAGGGTTCGATCGCACCATCGGCCGTGCGCCCAAAGGGAGAGCAGATTGGGCGTTACCGTGGAAGCGGTGGCCTATTTCAGACCCCTAGGGAAATAACCCCCGATGAAATTTCAGAGACTATTAATGCGTTTATAGAGGCGGGCAGACGTGCTAGGGCAGCAGGTTTTGACGGTATTGAACTGCATGGCGCCAACGGCTATCTTCCAGATCAATTTCTTACAACCTACACAAACTTAAGAACCGACGAGTATGGTGGCAGTCTTCAGAATCGGTTTCGATTTCACGTCAAGACGCTTGCCGCCCTTAGAGAGGCCTTGCCTGGTTTTCTTGTAGGTGTTCGAATATCGCAAACGAAGGTCAATGACCTTGACTACGTCTGGCCAGGTGGGGAACAAGACGCCTCAGCCATCTTTCCTGCTCTTGAAGCCGCTGGCGCCGATTACATTCATGTTGCTGCTCATCTTGGTGTCACCCCTGTCTTTGGTACCGAGCATTCCTTAAGTGGGCTCGCAAAAAAGTACACAAGCCTTCCTGTTATTGCCAATGGCAAGCTTCATGAGCCCGAGGTCGCCGAACAGGCTCTAAGGCAGGGCCAGGGAGACTTTTGTTCAATAGGTAAGGGCGCCTTGGCGGATCCAGCTTGGCCACTTAAAGTTCAGGTGGGTGAATCTCCTACGCCATTTGGTGTGGATATGATCAGCCCTTACGCCACCCTGGACAATTACTACAGTTGGACGTCCGCTAATCTGGGTCATCGTTAGCAGTTGTTTGGGGCAGGAAGTCTGCGTCGATTAAAAAAAGGGGAGACCGATTTATCGGTCTCCCCTTTTCGCTTGAAGATTAAATATGACTTAATCTTGTAAGCGCCTTAGGCCTTACTTGTAACTACCGGTCTTTTTGTGCTGCTCTTCGTATTTCTTACGAGCTTTTTCATAGAACGCATAGACTGCTCGAACATTTTTCGCGCCTGCTTCCTCTTGCTTCTTATAGAAGATTTCATTAGCGGCATTGGCAGCTTTTAGAACTTTTTGCGCATCAGCCGGGCTTGAGGTCTGGAAGGTGATTTTATTTTTTTCGGCCCACTGGGCTTTAATTTTAGCCTCGTCTTCCATTAACTTTGAAGCATAACGAATGCCGTACTCAAGCCGTAATTCCTTAAGCATCTTTTGCTGATCAGCGGTAAGAGTGCGCCACTTTTCTCCACGTATAAAGAATGAAGAAGCAATGATGCCGCCGTTTCCATTGGCACCGGGGGGGTTGTTTTGGTGCACGTTTCCAATGACCTCGTTGAGCTTGAACGCATTACCAAGAAGGACGACGTTCTCGCCAATCGCACTAATGGTGCCGCGATCCATTGCTGTATAAATCTCGTTGAACGGCATGAAGATGGGGTTCATACCTAACTCTTTGTAGAAGTCTGTACGAGCTCCCCCATAGGTACGTAAGCTCTGACCCTTCATATCATCGAGCGAGGCAAGTTTTTTCTTCGTACCAATCGGGCCGTGGCCGCTGATGTGGGACATCAGGAGAACAATGTCTTCTCTCTTGAGCTCTTCAATCATGTCGGGCTGTTGCTCAAGGGTGTCAATGCTGGCCTTCACGGCAGCCACGTAGTCATCGCCATAGTTCAGGACGTTCTCAAGAATCATGTAGTTACCAAGGTCAGCGGGGTGATAGCTACTGCTGACCCAGCACATATCGGCAATTCCCGACTGGATACCTGGCAGGCAGTCGGGCCATTTAATCAGAGAGCCGCCCCAGAAGAACTGCACTTTGATTTCACCCTTGGATCGCTTTTCAACTTCATTGCCCCACCACTGATGCATTTCAGCAAACCAGCCTTTACCTGGCGTAGGCACAGCAACCTTGATGGTTGTTGCGGCAAGGGCGGCTCCCGTCATTGCCATTGCCACGCCAACCGCAGCAAACGTCTTGATAAATGTGTGTTTCATGTAAGTCTCCTTAGTAAAAAAATAAAACTCGGTTAGGACGCTCTTTGTTGGCGTTTTTCATCAATTAGTTCGAGGAGTCGCTCAGGGGAGAGGGGGTATTCATTTATTTTTATTTTAAGGGGTTTGAGCGCATCTTCGATTCCAGAGATAATGCAGGCGATTCCGGGAATAGTGCCGCCCTCTCCGGCGCCTTTAATACCCAGTGGGTTCACAGGAGAAGGGCTTTCCATGTGTTCACAGTGAATCTGCGGCATTTCGGTGGCAAGAGGCAAAAGGTACTCGCCAAGGTTGTTGCACAAGGGCTGTCCAGACTCACGGTCATATTTCATGTGTTCGAAAAGGGCATTCCCAATGCCATGTACAACACCACCAATAATTTGCCCGTCAACCAACCGGGGATTGATAATTGTTCCGCAGTCGTGCGCGACCCAATAATTAAGTAGGCGGACTTCTCCTGATTCAATATCAACCTCTACCTCGCATACATTGGTTCCGTTTGCATAGACGGGGCGTTCGGTGGTGTGGTAGGCAGTAGCCTCAAGCCCAGGACTAAAGCCACCTGGCACGGGAAGATTTACATTCGCAAGAAGTCGGCGGCTAAGGTCACCTAAGCCCACGGACTTTCCGGGAACCCCCTTAATGCCAACACGTCCCTCTACGATCTCAAGATCGTTCACAGAGGCTTCAAAATCTTTTGCAGCCAGTTTTAGAGCCTTCTCGCGAACCTGTTGGGCAGCCAAATGCACACTTGGACCAACGGTTGCTGCGACGCGACTGCCTACCGTTGAGAGGGCTAAGGCCGCAAAGTCGGTATCGCCGGTCCGCACGAGT
>JALRJP010000052.1 GCA_023261135.1 Burkholderiaceae bacterium
TAGCGACGCTTTTTTTGGGGGGGTGCAGCCTTGTTACTCCAGGCAGGCTTTTTTCACCGAAGGCCACCTTCACGTGCGGACGTTGGCCAAGTGCAGTCAGAGGGTAGTCCACCCTGGCCTCAGTGACCCCCGCCTTTTTTGCTATGCCTAGCCCAGCTATAAAAAGTGTAGAGAACTCTTCCTTTGAATGGCCCGCTAAGCCAAGCGGAGGGGGAGAGGATTTGTTGGTCTCTCGGGGTTCTAACCTTTGAGGAGTTACGCGCTTTATAAGTCCGAGCTTGAGAAGCCAGCAAAGGCTTCGAAATGCAGCGCTATGTATAGAGGCAGATTCTTTCGTAAGCGACTCTAAGACATCCTGCACGGTTACATTTGAAGAAACTCCGATGAGTTGAAGAAGCTTCTGCAACTCCGGCGTAGGCAGCATCAACGCCTGACTGTATTTCACCATTGCAAGGTCAAGTCGTTTATTCAATTCTTCTGTAAGCCTTTCAGGATCAATACCGGGATTAAGAGTAATTAGATCCTCAGGCGCAAGTGATGCAGTCGCATAGTGAGAAAAATGCAAGAAGGGGTCGGCACGCGAGGGCCAGGGTGCTGGTACTGCGCGAATACTCTCAGTCGATCTGCGGCGAGCGTCTTGCTCTGTCCATAAGACCGCATACTCTTTCAACACAACCGACCAGTCAAAAACATGCCGGGCCCGCTCTTGCCCGCAGCGTCCCATGGATTTACGTAAGTCTTCTGACTGCAGAAGCTTAGTAAACTTATCTGACGCCGCCTCAATATCCATTGCCACAAGCGAAGAGGCATAGCCGCAGTACATGTCGTAGGTATCTATTTCAAGCGCGTGTCGCCGTGCGAGGTCCTGACCCAACCCCGCAGGCGCCGATACCGTGGGCACTCGAAAGCCATCGATGCCATGCCTGACTGTTTCTCGATAGCCATCCCAATCGGAGACCACCACTGGAATACCCCGCGCCATGGCCTCGATGGGAGTAATACCGAAGGTCTCTTGAATATTGTCCGATAGAGAGCAAAAGACGTCGGCAGCGGACCAAGCCAGCCGGCGCTTTGATGGGTCTCGACCATCAAGAACAAGTCGATGAATAGAGGGGCATGCCTGTTGCGCAGCTTCATCAAAAGCTTTTTCAATATAGTCGTTGGCAAACCATCCACATTCAATGAGACGAATCGTCTTGCCTGTTCGTTCGCCCGCAGCTTGAAGGGCTTGGTACATGGCCAGAGGGCGCGCCTTCGCATGAAATGAGAGTCGGCCCACAAAAAGAATGACGACCTCTTCAGCACCTATACCCAATGCGGATCGAGCCTGCTTCGTCTCATCATCGCTGGTTGCAAAGCTTCCGCAATCAACACCCAGAGGTATGACCGGCAGCATAGGCAGTGAGGGCTTTAAGGCAGTGACGCCAAAGCGGTGAGCAAAATAGTCAAGCTGCTGTTGAATAAGAAGCTCGACATGGGTCTTCACCGACTGGCTTGTACAAATGAGCGCATCCCAGTTTTGAACCGGATGAGAGACAAGCTGCGTAATCTCATCCATCGCCCCGGCGCTGGCTGTGGTGTGCGTAATGCCTGTGAGAGCCCAAGCCCTATCATTGAAAAGTGTTCGTTGCAGAGCGTTTTTTGCGATACCTGGGCCCGGGAAGAAACATGCCTTGAGTTCATCAAGAACCGAGACAAGCCCTGGGGTTAGGTAATGAACTTTGCGACCCCTTATGAGCGCAGCAAACCTCTGTTCGAAGTCCCGGCCGTGATTTTCTTGCGCAACTTGCAGCCAAAGTTCTTCGTCTGTGTTGTGGCGCAAAAACGCGGTTAAGAATGATTCCCCCGCTGCGTGACGACCCA
The DNA here is from genome assembly GCA_023261135.1 of Burkholderiaceae bacterium. Taxonomy (GTDB): domain Bacteria; phylum Pseudomonadota; class Gammaproteobacteria; order Burkholderiales; family Burkholderiaceae_A; genus Hahnella. The sequence continues at coordinate 1,864 of JALRJP010000052.1, forward strand.
TGAGTTTGGGTGCATTGGTTATATAGGCCTCTGGATGGTAGTAAACACTAACTTTAAAATGCTATCCTATTGGACTTTCGGGTTTACCCGAACTATAATTGTGCGAAGCATCAATCTTAGATGCTTCACTTCACAAACTGATATTAGAAAGGAATTATCGTGGCAAAGGTTATACGGACCGTCGGAGGCTTTTTTGAATCCTGGGGTCGTGCTCTTACAGCAACCGAGTATGCTCGCCAGGGTGATTTCGAAAAGGCCAAGCGACTGATGCTTCGAGACTAAGCGTCTTTAAAGGCTTCCTAGCCGCTGCGACTCTTCGCAGTCATCCTAAAAACCCACGGCAAAACCGTGGGTTTTTAGTTTCTGAAACTACAATGATAAGAATTCGAGTATTGCAATGGTCGCGTCAATCTTGAGGTTAGTCATTCGCGCCTAAGACAAACTCATACGTGGACCAACAAAAATAAGGATGCCAAGAATGACCATCACCGTCTGGGGACGCCCAGAGGCCGTCAACGTACAAAAAGTTCTGTGGTGCCTTGAAGAGCTTGGTCTTGACTACACCCGCATTGACGCCGGGGGGCGTTTCGGTGGGCTCGACACACCCGATTTTCTTGCCATGAACCCCTGGGGCAGGGTGCCAGTCATTCGTCACGATGATTTCATTCTTTGGGAATCAAACACCATTCTGCGTTACCTTTGCAGAACCTTTAAGCAAGGTCCGTTTGCAAGCCTCACCGATAAAGCGTATTACCAGGCGGACCAATGGGTAGACTGGTTGGCCACAGCCCTTTATTACCCTGCCTTCCGGCAGTATTACCTTTATCAAACGAAAACACCCGCAGCAGAGAAAGACGCATCAAAGCTCGCGGCGTATCGTGAAGAAGCCCTTGGCCCCCTTCGGTTCTTGAACGATCAACTGGCCACACGTGACTACGTGGTCTCCCAACAGTTTTCAATAGCGGATCTTTTGGCGGGTGTCTATGTGGATCGATGGATGCGGCTTGACTCGGAGGCCTCAAGCCTTACACATATTGCGCGCTATTTCGAAAGGCTCTCGCAACGCGAGCCCTACAAAAAAACTATCTTGGCCTTTGAGGTGAAGCCGGCGTAGCGCTAACCACCTTGGGTAGAACCTTGCAGACTTCAAGGTCTGCCTGAATAATCTTCGGAACCTCGTCTTGAGTGGTGGTTTGGCTACGATTCATTTCAACCATGTAGTGCCGAATAAGTTGCTGAACCTGTTCAATGGTGATTTTTCGCGCCTTTGAGAGGGCGGCATTTTTATCTTCTGCTGTTGCTTTTGCTTCCCGATCAGTCTCAAGTCGTCGCTCGATGGCAACACCCGCCAGATAAGCACCGTACTCCGCATTCTCTTGGCCTGTTTGCATATCGCCCGACTCTTGCAGGCTGACCCCAATGACACTGTGAAGGGCCGCGCAACGCTCAATGGCTTGAAGTATCTTGGGCTCGTTGCGGGTAAAGTCAGACTGTCCGGTGATGGCCGCAAGCGGCTGCATGGCGGGAAGGCTAGCTGGGTCAACGGGTTTTGCGCTTGGTGTCTGTGCCTGAACACCTAAGCCATTAAATCCAAGAGATAGAAAACATACAGCGATGGCAAGGCGTATCTTCGAAAGCCTGTTTATACAAGTAGGTTTCGGGGCGAAGCAATTTTGTCTTTCGTTCATAGCGATCTCCGAGAGGGTGGCTTGGTCAGCCATTGGCTTACATACTGTAGTGTGGTTTCCGAAAGACCGTGATCAAGGTCGAGCTTTAAATGTTCGGGATAGAACCGAGTCAGGTCAATGCCAACCCCAATCGCGCGTAGTCGTATACCACCTGTCCGACGAATCTGCGCCGCCACACTGGCGAGGTGGCTCTCCATGAAGCCAGGGTCGTTGGCGTTTTGACTTGAGGACTCCATGGGACAACCATCGGAGATTACCAGCAGTTCTTTGCGCCGGCTGTTTTGTAGTGCAAGCCTAGAAGCGGCCCACTCCAAAGCCTCTCCATCAACACCCTCTTTGAAGAGGTCCACCTTACGCAGGGCGGCAAGACTTATACGGGTATCGCGCCAACTGCGATCAAAGCTTTTAAAAACAATGTGGCGACGATCGGCCAACCGTCCGGGCTTTGCTGGACAACCCTCTTGTTGCCATTGTTTCTGTGACCGACCACCGTTCCATCGTACGGTCGTGTAACCAAGAACCTCGGTTAGAAGCCCTGCTCGCTCCGAGGCCCGACAAAGAAGGTCGATAAACAGCGAGAGGTCATTGGCAAGCCCCTTCATGGAGCCCGAGCAGTCAATTAGGATCGTGAAGCTTGTATCGACCGTTGAAGTGTCTTGCATGAACTGGAAGAGTCGATGGTCGTTTAACTCGGTAACCAACTTATGCGCAAGGCGGGTGTCGAGAATGCCTGACTCTTGCGCTGTTTCCCATACGGGCTTTGCTGCAATCAGTTGCCATTGTCGAAGCTGGCGAATTAGGCGAGGCAGGTGAAACTGCTGATCTCGAATGGAGGTGTCTATATCGCTTCGTAGCCGCCGCAGTTCATCGGTACGTGAAATATCCGCGGGTCTCACCTCTTCATCATAGGCATGGGTGAAAACCTTGTAGCGATCGGCATTCTTTTCAGCTCTGCCGCCGCCATGTGCAATAGCGCTTGAGCCTCCCAAAAAGGCAATGGGCGTTCCACTCTGAGGAAGTTGAAAAGTAAGGCCATTGCGACTTGCTAGCCGCTTCTTTTTATCCTTCGGAATTTCAGGAAGCTCTGCCAAGGCCTTGGCCACCCAGACGGCAATGGCCTGATTCAAGGGGGCATAGGCCCGCTGATTGGACTGCGCCTTGCGAAGCTTGTAAAGCCAGTCGCCTAGAACAGGACCAAGGTTTGCTCGTGTGGATTCAATCCAGTCGCCGATCTTGTCGGGGATTGGCTGAGAATTAAGTCGAGTCCAGACCATGGTGGCCACGGTAAGAATCAACATGCCTGCATCCGATTCGGCCAACCCCGAGTCAATAACCTGCTGCATCCAGTCTTCAAACTGATTATGCAAATTCGCCCGCACGCCGGGCCATTGCTCGGGCACAAGACTTTCAACGCGAAGCTGTTCAAGGCATTCGTAGACCAGTTGAGCAGTCTCGGTGTCTGGCCAATACTGCGCATGAAGACTGGATTCGCTAAACCGCGCCCTCAGCGCAAAGCCGTCTACCTGCGCGCGGGCCGAGATAAGAGTTGAATTAACCGTCTGATGATGCACGGCTGCCTCGGCAAGAGGATGCTGCCCAAGATAAAGGGTGGATGGGGCTAGCCGAAGCTCGCCATTGCCCGCCAAGCTTCGAATAACGGCTCCGCCGATCTCATCGTGCAAAAGGTCATCAGCGCCAAGAGTCATAAGCTTGTGGACGTTAGCAGAGTGACTGGTTGACGTAATGACGCCGAGGCCGGCCTTAAGAGGACTTCTCGTAGGCCAGCTCGCGGCCGAAACAACGCTGGAAATACTCGGCAACAATCACGCGCTCGGGTTCCTCGCATCGGTTAAGAAAACTCAAGGCAAAGGCAAGATCAAGGCTATTGAAAACCAAAACATTCTCGGCCCAGCTAATGACTGTACGCGGCGACATCAGGCTTGAAAGCTCACCTGTGGCAAAGCCTTCGCGCGTAAGTTCGGCAAGGGCTACCATCTGGCGAAGAGTGGTCTGCCGATCGGGGTTTGAAAACTCTGGAACACGCGCAGTTACAATGGCCATTTCGTCGTCGGCCTGAAGGTAATCAAGCGTTGCCATGATGTTCCAACGATCAAGCTGAGCATGATTAAGAAGCTGGGTTCCGTGATAAAGCCCCGACAAATTACCAAGCCCAACGGTATTCATGGTTGCAAAAATACGAAAGAAGGGGTGCGGTGTAATAACGCGATTCTGGTCGGGCATGACCAGTCGGCCATCACGTTCAAGTAGGCGCTGAATCACAAAAAGAATTTCCGGCCTTCCTGCATCGTATTCATCAAGAATAAGCGCCATGGGCTGTTGAATAGCCCAGGGTAAAAGACCTTCTTCAAAGTCAGTGACCTGTTTTCCATCGCGCAGCGTGATGACATTCTTACCCAGAAGATCGGGTCGGGTGATGTGACCATCCAAATTAAGTCGAAGGCAGGGCCAGTTAAGGCGCGCAGCCACCTGCTCAATATGTGTGGACTTGCCACTGCCGTGTCGGCCTTGAATGGCAACGCGTCGATTGTGAGCAAACCCGGCAACAATGGCTGCAGTGACCTGGGGATTTAATTTGTACGCACTATCAAGCGCGGGGACATGCTCGTTAGCTTCCTTGAGCACGGCTACCTGAATAGGAATGGGAAGGCCAAATACAGACGAGGCGTCTTTCAGTTCATGCGCGGGCAGGTCGTGAGCTGTGGCTTCAGTCGCACCCAGATTTTGTCGATCAGCCAGATTCATAACAGCTCGTCCTCGTCGTTGGAAGCAGATTGATTAATTCGTGAAAGCGCCTGCGCGGCATTTTGTAACAGGGGCAGGCATTGCATAGCGCGTTCAAGGCCAAATCGTACTTTTGGAGCCTGAAGCGCAATACCCATATTAGTTTTGTTGTCCTTGGGGTCCAGGCTTGGAACAAGCACGCCAATGCAAAGTAAGCCCGGAAGAAACTCCTCGTCATCAATTGCAAAGCCCTGAGACCGTACCTTGGTGATTTCTTTATCAAGTCGCTCAACATCCACAAGGGTACGGTCGGTAAATTTTTCAAGAGGCCCTGCATCCCACAATTTCTGCCGCTGGCTTGGCGTCATTTGGCTTAAGAAGAGTTTTCCTGTGGCCGAGCAGTGCGCAGGAACTCGCGAGCCAGAGTGCAGGTAAAACCGCAGTGGAGCGACCGTTTCAACGCGGTCAAGGTAAAGCACTTCCCCTGCTGAGAAGCTTGTGAGGTTACAGCTTTCACCCGCCTGGTCCACAAGCAGCCGCAAGACACGATGCCGTGCAGCACGCGTTGTACTGTTCAACAAAACATTTTCAGCCAGTCGGGTAAGACGCTGGCCTGTGCTGTAGTGCCGCCCTTTTACATCTCTCTGAAGTAGTCCCGAGGCCTCAAGCTGCGCCAGCATGCGATGCAGCGAAGGCTTTGGCCATTGGGTGTCTTGCACCAAGTTCTGTAAGGTGAAAGGCGCATCTTTACGCGCAATCAATTCAAGCAAAGCGAGCAGACGAAGAATTGGGGTTTCTTTTGAACTGCTTTCGGGGTCGGGCAGTTCACGCGCACTGGCTCGGGCGGGGGATCGAAGGGCAGAAGTCATGGTGAGAGTCTATTTTGTTTCGTTTTTTTATTCAATTTGTTCCATTTTAAGAAACTTTTGACAAAATTGAGGCCTCGGTCGTACACTCCTGCGAAGTTGTTGTACTTCCTCTTGATTTCCTTGTAAGGAGCCAGCCCGCCATGAACAGCCCGATGAATTTCAGAATGCCTGTGGAAGGTGTTCAAAAGATGACGCCGTCCGAAGCCTTTGTTGAAACACTCGTTGCCAATGGGGTCAGCGAGATGTTCGGCATTATGGGTTCCGCCTTCATGGACGCTATGGATATATTTGCGCCTGCTGGTATTCGTCTTATTCCTGTCGTGCATGAGCAGGGTGCGGCACATATGGCCGATGGCTATGCCCGCGTCTCGGGTCGACACGGCGTGGTCATTGGTCAAAACGGTCCCGGTATTAGTAACTGCGTAACGGCAATTGCCGCAGCCTACTGGGCCCATAGCCCAGTTGTCATCATCACGCCCGAAACGGGAACCATGGGTATTGGTCTTGGGGGCTTCCAAGAAGCCAATCAGCTTCCCATGTTTCAAGAGTTCACGAAGTACCAGGGTCATGTGGTGAATCCCAAGCGTATGGCAGAAATTACAGGCCGGTGTTTTGATCGAGCCATTTCTGAAATGGGCCCCACCCAACTCAACATTCCTCGTGATTATTTTTACGGCGAAGTGACTTGCGAGATTCCCAAGCCCATGCGCGTCGACCGCGGGCCAGGTGGGGAAGACAGCCTTAAGGCCGCAGCCGATTTGTTGGCAACCGCAAAATTTCCCGTGATTCTTGCAGGTGGTGGTGTGGTTATGGGCGATGCGGTTGAAGAGTGCAAGGCCTTGGCCGAGCGCCTGCATGCCCCCGTGGTGACAGGCTACCTTCGAAATGATGCCTTCCCCGCAAGTCATCCTTTGTGGGCAGGCCCCTTGGGTTATCAAGGCTCAAAGGCCGCAATGAAACTTATTGCCCAGGCCGATGTTGTGCTGGCGCTGGGTTCCCGCATGGGCCCTTTTGGCACCCTGCCGCAGCACGGTCTTGATTACTGGCCCAAGAACGCCAAGATTATTCAGGTCGAGGTCGATCACACGAATCTTGGTCTTGTTAAGAAAATTACGGTGGGCATTCATGGAGATGCCAAGGCAACGGCAAAGGCACTTACGGGCCTTGTTACAGGCCGCACACTGGTAAGCGATGCCAACAAAGCCGAGCGCGATGCCACCATTAAGGCCGAGAAGGCCGCCTGGGAAAAAGAGCTTGATGAATGGATTCACGAGCGCGACGACTACAGCCTTGACATGATTGAAGAGGCGAAGAAAGAGCGCACGCCCAACGGCGGTATCTACCTCCATCCGCGCCAGGTCCTTCGTGAGCTCGAGAAGGCCATGCCCAAGCGCGCCATGGTCTCCACCGACATCGGCAATATCAACTCGGTAGCCAACAGCTACCTTCGTTTCGAAGAACCCCGTAGCTTCTTTGCGCCCATGAGTTTCGGTAACTGCGGCTATGCGCTTCCCACCATCATTGGTGCCAAGGTTGCAGCACCCGATCGCCCAGCCATTGCCTATGCCGGTGACGGTGCATGGGCTATGAGCATGGTGGAAGTCATGACCGCGGTACGCCACAACATTCCTGTGACGGCTGTTGTCTTCCATAACCGTCAGTGGGGTGCCGAGAAGAAAAACCAGGTGGACTTCTACGGTCGTCGATTTGTCGCCGAAGAACTGGAAAGCCCAAGCTTTGCTGGCATTGCTCAGTCCATGGGTGCAGAAGGCATCATGGTGGATCAGCTTGAAGACGTTGGTCCTGCCTTACAAAAGGCGGTCGATATGCAGATGAATCAGCGCAAGACCTGCGTGATTGAAATCTTCTGCACGCGTGAACTTGGAGATCCCTTCCGCCGCGATGCACTCAGCAAGCCCGTGCGCTTCCTTGATAAATACAAAGATTACGTCTAACGCGAACTCTTCTAACACTGGCTTCACGCATAGTTTTTAACCGTTTCCTCCCTCTCCCTTTTACGTGTTTTGGGCAAGTCCGGCCAGGCATTTCTGGTCGGACTTTTTTATTTGTAGGGCATGGATAAGGGTAACCCCTGATAGCGGACAAGTCATCTATATGAGTTAATTGACTTCAGTTAACTCTGTGGCGCGGTCTCATCGCGTCGCCAAGAGTCTTGAGTTCTCTCTCCAAAGGTTTCCTTTATGACCATTCGTTACATTAAGAAAGCAGAAAAAAACCCCACCACCGAGACCGCCAATGCGCAAGCTGTCGTGAACGAAATGCTAGGGCAGATTCAGGCGCGTGGAGAAGATGCGGTTCGTGAATACGCGGAAAAACTTGATCGCTGGACAGGGCCCATTGAGGTGACAGACGAAGAGCTCGAGCGGCGCACGAAAGATATCCCAGCCTCCATTAAGTCGGACATTGAATTCGCGGCAGCCCAGGTGCGCGACTTTGCTCTTGCCCAGAAGGCCTCACTTACAGAATTTCAGACAGAACTCTACCCGGGGGTTGTTGCCGGTCAGCGCGTGATTCCTATGAACGTGGCGGGCTGTTACGTTCCCACGGGCCGCTACGCTCATATTGCAAGCGCCTACATGTCCGTGGCCACGGCGAAGGCGGCGGGTGTTCCTAACGTCATTGCCTGCTCCACTCCCTACAAGGGCGAAGGCATTCATCCTCAGGTGCTTTATGCAATGAAGGTGGCGGGCGCTGATCGTATTCTCACCCTGGGTGGCGTGCAGGCCATTGCGTCCATGGCCTTTGGCCTTTTTACGGGCAAGCCCGCTGACATTATTGTTGGGCCAGGAAATAAGTTTGTGGCAGAAGCCAAGCGGACACTTTTTGGTCAGGTGGGCATTGACGTTTTCGCGGGTCCCTCCGAGGTTGCGGTTATCGCTGATGAGTCTGCCGATGCCGACATGGTGGCCTCCGATCTGGTTGGGCAGGCGGAACATGGGCATGAATCACCCGCCTGGCTATTTACGAACTCAATGCCGTTGGCCGAGGCCGTGATGAAGAAGGTCCCCGAGCTCATCGCTAAACTGCCCGACACAGCACGTGATGCAGCAGGTGCAGCGTGGCGTGATTACGGCGAAGTCATTGTCTGTGACACGCGCGAGGAGGTGGCTGAAGTCTCCGACCGTTATGCCAGCGAACACCTGGAGGTGCATGCCAAAGACCTCGACTGGTGGTTGGCAACACTCACCTGTTACGGCTCGCTCTTTTTAGGTGAAGAAACCACAGTGGCTTTTGGCGACAAGGTGTCCGGCCCCAATCACATCCTTCCCACAAAGGGTGCTGCGAAGTACTCTGGCGGTCTGTCGGTACACAAGTTTATGAAAACCCTGACTTGGCAGCGTATGACGAAAGAGGCCTCGAAGCAGCTTGGGCAGGTGACAGCACGTATTTCACGCCTTGAGGGGATGGAGGCACACGCGCGTACGGCCGATGACCGACTTGCGAAGTACTTTCCGTCAGAAACCTTTGATCTTGGTGAGCCTGTAAAGAGCTAGGTGGTTGTGACCGATTACCTTAATGGGCTCTTTTCGCTGGAAGGGCGAAGAGCCCTGGTTACAGGCGCAAGTTCGGGCCTCGGCCAGTACATGGCCTTGGCGCTTGCCCGAGCCGGTGCTAACGTTGTTCTTCTAGCACGACGCGAATCGGCACTGAATGAAACAGCTAAGACTATGAAAACACTTGGGGTAAGCGCCGAGGTTTTCACCGCCGACTTATCAGAAGAGTCGAGCCTTCCCGATATTGGTCAGGCGCTTGTAAAACAGTTTTCCGACCTTGCCATTCTTGTGAATGCGGCGGGCATTAATCTTCGTGAACCTTTCGAAGACGTTACTCCCGCATCCTGGCGTATGCAGTTGTGTCTGCATTTGTCGGCCCCCTTTTTCTTGACCCAGGCCCTTGCCCCCGTGATGCAAACGAAGGGCTATGGTCGGATCATCAATATTGCCTCTTTGCAGTCGTGGCGAGCCTTCGCAAACAGTGCGCCTTATGGCGCAGGAAAGGGCGGCATTCTTCAGCTTACTCGGGCCATTGCCCAGCGTTGGTCTCCGCACGGCATTACTTGTAATGCGCTTGGGC
>JALRJP010000053.1 GCA_023261135.1 Burkholderiaceae bacterium
GAAGGCAAAGAGATGGTGATGCCTGGCGATAACGTGTCAATCGAAGTGACTTTGATTGCGCCAATCGCGATGGAAGAGGGTCTGCGTTTCGCTATTCGCGAAGGCGGCCGTACCGTCGGCGCTGGTGTGGTCGCTAAGATCCACGCTTAATCGTTGTTTATTTTTAGCGTAGGGGCATAGCTCAATTGGCAGAGCGTCGGTCTCCAAAACCGAAGGTTGGGGGTTCGATTCCCTCTGCCCCTGCCAAGTGCTTGCCTTTGCAAGCTCTGACTTTTCCAATTCTGGCCCTTAGCCGAACCTTGTAAATTCAACGCTCAGGTCTCTATGTCGTCTGCAAATTCAAGTCCTACCGACGTCTCCTCTGGTCTGCCAGACAAGCTCATGCTTGCAGCGGCCGTTGCAGCCTTTCTAGGGGGTGTCTATGGCTATCACTGGTCAGGCGACGCCAATCTTCAGGCTCTTGGTTTGTTGCTTGCGGGCATTCTGGTTGGCGGTCTTCTGGCGATCGTTTCGCCGTCGGGTCGTCGGTTTGTCGGGTTCTCGAAAGAAGCCGTTTATGAGACCAGGCGTGTTATCTGGCCGGGGCGTAAAGAGACCTTGCAGACAACCGGCATTGTCTTTTTATTTGTATTCATCATGGCACTCTTTCTCTGGCTGACTGATAAGTCTCTCGAGTGGGTGTTGTACGACTTGTTGCTGGGATGGAAGTAACGATGACCAAACGCTGGTACGTGGTGCATGCTTTCTCGGGCATGGAAAAGAGCGTGGCTAAGGCCATTCAAGAGCGTATCGATCGCGCGGGAATGCAAGATCAGTTTGGCCAGATACTTGTTCCCACCGAAGAGGTCGTGGAAGTTCGGGGTGGTCAGAAGGCCATCTCCGAGCGCCGTTTCTTCCCTGGCTATGTGCTGGTTGAAATGGACATGAATGACCAGAGCTGGCACCTGGTCAAAAATACGAACAAGGTCACCGGGTTTCTTGGGGGTTCGGGCAGTAAGCCCTCTCCCATTTCCCAGGCCGAGGTCGACAAGATCATGGCGCAGATGCAAGAGGGCGTTGAAAAACCGCGACCCAAGGTTCTCTTTGAGGTGGGCGAAATTGTTCGGGTTAAGGACGGCCCTTTCACCGACTTCAATGGCAATGTTGAAGAGGTCAACTATGAAAAGAATCGGCTGCGTGTCTCTGTCACGATCTTCGGCCGATCAACGCCTGTTGAACTTGAGTTTGGACAGGTTGAGAAGCTATAGGTTTTCGTTGTTCTGAAGTCTGTTGTTTGATGTTTGAAGAGAATCGCCCTTGGGCGAATCGAGGAGCAGCAATCGGCCCTCAAGGCATGAGTAGCTGCGTTATTACTCACTTTTAAGGAGCCATCATGGCAAAGAAGATTGTTGGTTACATAAAACTGCAGGTGCCTGCAGGTAAGGCAAACCCCTCGCCGCCTATTGGCCCGGCGCTTGGTCAGCGCGGCCTAAACATCATGGAGTTCTGTAAGGCATTTAACGCCCAGACCCAGTCCATGGAGCCCGGGTTACCTATTCCTTGCGTCATTACGGCGTACGCCGATAAGTCCTTCTCTTTCATTATGAAGACGCCGCCCGCGTCCATTCTGATCAAGAAGGCAGCAAAAATTGACAAGGGCTCGCCTAAGCCACATTCGGACAAGGTGGGTTCCATAACCATGGCTCAGTGCGAGGAAATTGCGAAACTCAAGCAGCCCGACCTTACCGCAGCCGACCTTAAAGCGGCTGTCATGACCATTGCAGGAAGCGCCCGAAGCATGGGTATCACGGTGGAGGGCCTGTAAAAATGGCAAAGCTCGCAAAACGTATTCAGGCCATTCGATCCAAGGTGGATCGGGCCAAACAGTATTCCGCAGATGAGGCACTTGCCTTAGCAAAAGACTGCGCAACCGCGAAGTTTACCGAGTCGGTTGATGTCGCTGTGCAGTTGGGCGTTGACGCTAAGAAATCCGACCAAATTGTTCGTGGCTCCATTGTTCTACCCTCGGGTACCGGCAAGACCGCGCGCGTTGCGGTTTTTGCTCAGGGCGAGAAGGCCGAGCAGGCCAAGGCAGCGGGCGCCGAAAAAGTTGGGATGGAAGACCTTGCCGAGAGCATCAAGGCAGGCGTTATGGATTTTGATGTTGTTATTGCGTCCCCCGATGCCATGCGTTTGGTGGGCCAGTTGGGTCAAATCCTTGGTCCTCGCGGCCTGATGCCCAACCCTAAGGTCGGGACCGTGACTCCTGATGTGGTTCAGGCGGTTAAAAATGCCAAGGCTGGTCAAGTTCAGTACCGAACCGATAAGGCGGGCATTATTCATTGCACCATTGGTCAGGCGAGCTTTGAGGTTGCAGCGCTTAAGACCAATCTGGTTGCTCTTATCGAGGCCCTTAATCGAGCCAAGCCATCGTCGTCTAAGGGTGTCTATCTTCGTAAGGTAGCCATTTCGACAACCATGGGCCCTGGCATTCGCGTCGATACGCAAAACCTGTTGCAGGCTCAACAGGCGTAACAAACTTTGGGCCGTCTTTGTCGCTCAGGCCTTTGTGGCACAAGCAGTAAAGACGGGTTGTCAAAGACCGTTGGGGATGGATGTGATGTTGTTTTCCGTCTTAATGTCCAGCAGCTCTGTTGGTCCCAACCGAGATGGCGGTCCCGAAGAACACGAGTTTGGTTTGTTTGATTGCTCCGTTGTTCGCTAGGTCGCCGGTTTTAACCGCTGAAGGTCGAATAGACCCGAGGCATTTTAAGGAGTGAGCTGTGGCACTAAACCGCGCTGCAAAAGCTGCTGTTATTGATAACGTCTCGGCCGAACTGGCCAAGGCTCAATCGGTAATCGTGGCGGAGTACCGTGGTCTGGACGTTGCCAAAATCACCGAATTACGCCGTCAGGCGCGTGCAGCGGGTGTCTACCTTCGTGTTCTAAAAAACACATTGGTACGGCGCTCGATTGCAGGCACCCCATTCGATAAGTTAACCGACCAGCTCGTTGGGCCGCTTATCTATGGCATTTCGGCCGATCCGGTTGCGGCTGCTCGCGTCTTGAGCGATTTTGCGAAGGCCAATGACACCCTTGTGATCAAGGGTGGCAGCCTTCCTCATTCGCTGCTTGATGCGGCTGGCGTTAAGGCACTTGCCTCGTTGCCTTCAAAAGAAGAACTTCTCTCGAAGCTTCTTGGCACGATGCAGGCACCTGTTACGACCTTTGTTCAGACCCTCAACCAGGTTCCTGGCACCTTCGTTCGTACCCTTGCCGCCGTGCGCGATCAGCGCGCCGCGCAGGAGGCCTAGAGGTTGGCTGGCTCTTTAAGGCCCTGCAACCCTCTGCCCAGACGATTCGATGTCTCGAAACCTACGCAAACAACTTAAACGTAATTAAGGAGTAATTAAAGATGGCTATGTCAAAAGAAGAAATCCTCGACGCCGTTGGCTCAATGAGTGTTCTCGACCTCTCTGAACTCATCAAGATGATGGAAGAGAAGTTTGGTGTCTCCGCAGCCGCCGCCGCTGTGGCTGTTGCTGCTGCACCTGCCGCCGGTGGTGGTGGCGCTGCCGCTGCAGAAGAGAAGACCGAGTTCAACGTCATTCTTGCTGCCGCAGGCGATAAGAAGGTCGAGGTGATTAAGGTTGTCCGTGCCGCAACGGGCCTAGGCCTTAAAGAAGCCAAAGACCTTGTCGATGGCGCGCCTAAGCCCATCAAAGAGGGCGTTTCCAAGGCCGACGCCGAGGCACTTAAAAAGCAGCTCGAAGAGGCAGGCGCCAAGGTCGAGATGCAGTAATGGGTATGACCTGGCCGCTGGCGCTTTGCTGGCGGCTGGTTTTGCCATGTCGAGCTCTATCGGTCTCGCCCCTTAAGTTTTTGGCGAGTTCTGTTGAAAGCCCGAGTCGATATGGCAAAGCCCTACTTCGTATGGCCCGCTAAAGGTCATGCGTCGGTTGGACCTGATTCGTCGATGTTTGTGATAGACCCCGTGTTTTTTCAGACCTCAAGGAGCCTTCATGGCCTATAACTTCACTGAAAAGAAGCGTATTCGAAAGAGCTTTGCTAAGCGCCCCCCTGTCTTACAGGTGCCTTACCTTCTTGAAACTCAGATTCAGTCTTACCGGCAATTTTTGCAGGCCGAGATATCTCCTGACAAGCGCGATAACGATGGCCTGCAGGCGGCCTTTAGTTCCATCTTTCCTATTGTCAGCCACAATGGGTTTGCAAGGCTTGAGTTTGTGAACTATCAACTTGGTAAGCCGGCCTTCGATGTCAAAGAGTGTCAGCAGCGAGGCCTTACCTACGCGGCACCCTTACGTGCTCGTGTGCGACTTGTCATCATGGACCGCGAGGCTGCGAAGCCCACCATCAAAGAAGCTCGTGAGAACGAGGCTTATATGGGCGAAATGCCTCTTATGACGGACACCGGGTCCTTTGTTATTAACGGGACGGAGCGTGTCATCGTCAGTCAGCTTCACCGCTCGCCCGGTGTTTTCTTTGAGCACGATCGCGGCAAAACCCACAGTTCGGGCAAGCTACTTTTCTCGGCCCGAATTATTCCCTACCGTGGTTCCTGGCTCGATTTTGAGTTTGACCCTAAGGACATTCTTTACTTCCGTGTTGACCGTCGTCGCAAGATGCCGGTCACCATTCTTATGAAGGCGCTTGGCCTCTCGCCCGAGCAGATCCTGGCCAACTTCTTTAGCTTCGACCATTTCGCACTTATGCCCGATGGCGCTCAAATGGAACTTGTCCCCGAGCGCCTGAAGGGCGAGCAGGCCAGATTTGATATTGCCGACAAAGACGGCAACATTCTTGTGGCACGCGATAAGCGTATTAATGCTAAACATATTCGTGATATCGAAAAGTCAGGTCTTAAGCGCGTTTCCGTTCCAGACGACTATCTTCTTGGCCGCATTATTGCGGTCAACCTGGTCGACGAAGAGACAGGCGAAATTATTGCTAAGGCCAACGACGAGATCACCGAGGAGCTCTTGGTTCGTCTTCGCGATGCCAAGATTCGCGACATTCCTACGCTTTACGTGAACGACCTCGATCACGGCGCCTACATCTCCGCCACCTTAAGGCTCGACGAAACACCCGATCCGCTCTCGGCCCGGGTTGCCATTTATCGCATGATGCGTCCCGGCGAGCCTCCTACTGAAGACGCTGTAGAGGCCTTATTCAACCGACTATTCTTTAGCGAAGACTCTTACGATCTTTCCCGTGTGGGTCGAATGAAATTTAACCGTAGGCTCGGTCGCGATGATGTTCTCGGCTCGCCAGTTCTTACGCATGAGGACATTCTTGACACTATCAAGCTGCTCGTTGAGCTGCGCAACGGCCGAGGGGAGGTCGACGACATCGACCACCTTGGAAACCGCCGTGTGCGTTGTGTCGGCGAGCTAGCTGAAAACCAGTTTCGCTCGGGCCTGGTTCGGGTTGAGCGAGCAGTCAAAGAACGACTTGGACAGGCCGAGGCCGACAACCTGCAGCCTCATGACCTTATTAATAGCAAGCCCATCTCGGCAGCCATTCGCGAGTTTTTCGGCTCGTCCCAGCTCTCGCAGTTTATGGACCAGACCAATCCCTTGTCCGAGATCACCCATAAGCGGCGTGTTTCTGCTCTTGGACCGGGCGGCCTCACCCGTGAGCGCGCAGGCTTTGAAGTACGTGACGTGCACCCCACCCATTACGGCCGTGTATGCCCCATTGAAACGCCTGAGGGCCCCAATATTGGCCTTATAAACTCGCTTGCCTTGTATGCGCGGTTAAACGATTACGGCTTTCTTGAAACGCCTTATCGTAAGGTCGTCGATAGTCGTGTGACCAACGAAATTGACTATCTCTCGGCCATTGAAGAAGGCCGCTATGTCATTGCCCAGGCTAATGCGGCAGTTGATGGCTCTGGCAAGCTGCAGGGCGATCTTGTCTCAGTGCGTGTCAATGGTGAAACCACTTTGTCTGGCCCTGAAAAGGTCGAGTACATGGACGTGGCGCCTTCTCAAATTGTCTCGGTCGCTGCCTCGCTTATTCCCTTCCTTGAGCACGATGACGCCAACCGTGCGCTTATGGGTTCCAACATGCAGCGACAGGCCGTCCCCTGCCTACGCCCCCAAAAGCCTTTGGTCGGAACCGGGGTCGAGCGCACCTGCGCCGTGGACTCGGGCACCGTGGTCCAGGCCCAGCGTGGCGGCCTGGTTGATTACGTGGACTCCCGCCGTATTGTGATTCGCGTCAATGACAACGAGGCCTCCGACGGGGATTCGGGTGTTGATATCTACAACCTCATTAAGTATTCCCGCTCGAATCAGAACACCAACATCAACCAACGGCCTCTGGTGAAGCGTGGCGACAAGGTTGTGCGTGGTGACGTGGTGGCCGACGGCGCCTCCACCGACATGGGAGAGTTAGCCTTAGGCCAGAACATGCGTGTGGCCTTTATGCCCTGGAATGGCTACAACTTTGAAGACTCCATTCTTATTTCCGAGCGTGTTGTTGCCGAAGATCGTTACACCTCTGTGCACATCGAAGAGCTTTCTATCTTTGCCCGTGACACCAAGCTTGGGCCTGAGGAAATAACACGAGACATTTCCAATCTCTCGGAGAATCAACTGGCGCGGCTTGATGAGTCGGGTGTTGTCTACATTGGTGCCGAGGTTCAGGCGGGCGACGTCCTGGTGGGTAAAGTGACGCCGAAGGGTGAGACGCAGCTCACACCGGAAGAAAAACTCTTGCGGGCCATTTTCGGTGAGAAGGCTTCTGATGTGAAGGACACGTCCTTGCGCGTGCCCTCGGGCATGAGCGGGACTGTCATTGATGTTCAGGTCTTTACCCGTGAAGGCATTCAGCGCGATAAGCGAGCTCAGCAAATTATTGATGACGAGCTTGGTCGCTTCCGTAAAGACCTCAACGACCAGCTTCGTATCGTTGAGGCCGATATGTTTCAGCGTATTGAAAAGCTGCTTATTGGCCAGGCCGCAAACGGCGGACCCAAGAAGCTTGCGAAGGGCGCAGCCATTACGGCCGACTACCTCGCTGATATCGACAAACACCACTGGTTTGATATTCGCCTTGCCGACGAGTCGGCCGCCGGTCAGCTTGAATCGCTAAAAGAGTCTCTCGACCAGAAGCGTCATCAGTTCGACCTTGCCTACCAAGAAAAACATCGCAAGCTCACGCAAGGCGACGAACTGCCACCGGGTGCCTTGAAGATGGTGAAGGTTTATCTTGCTGTGAAGCGTCGCCTTCAGCCAGGCGACAAGATGGCAGGCCGCCACGGCAACAAGGGCGTTATTTCTCGTATCGTTCCGGTCGAAGATATGCCTTACATGGCCAATGGCGAGCCCGTTGACATTGTCTTGAACCCCTTGGGCGTTCCATCACGTATGAACGTGGGCCAGATTCTTGAAACACACCTTGGATGGGCGGCCAAAGGCATTGGTCAGCGCATTGGTGACATGCTTGCCAAACAGGCAGCCACCAATGAAATTCGCGGCCTGCTTGAAAAGGTCTACAACACCAGTGGCAAGCCCGAAGAAGTTAAGAGCCTTAGCGACCCCGAGTTACTTGAGCTTGCCAGCAACCTGCGTGATGGTGTCCCCTTTGCCACCCCGGTGTTTGATGGTGCAACCGAGGCCGAAATTCGTGAGATGCTAAAACTTGCTTATCCCGACGAATTGGCGACCCGTATGGGGCTTACCGAGACCCGAACACAGGTTCAGCTTTATGACGGTCGCACCGGTGATGCCTTTGACCGGCCAACCACAGTCGGCTACATGCATATGTTGAAACTTCACCACTTGGTCGATGACAAGATGCATGCGCGATCTACAGGGCCATACTCGCTGGTCACGCAACAGCCGCTTGGTGGTAAGGCTCAGTTTGGTGGTCAGCGCTTCGGTGAGATGGAGGTCTGGGCGCTTGAGGCTTATGGTGCCTCTTACACGCTTCAAGAAATGCTCACCGTTAAGTCGGACGACGTCTCTGGTCGAACCCGGGTCTACGAAAACATTGTCAAAGGCGATCACGTCATTGACGCTGGTATGCCCGAGTCCTTTAACGTCCTGGTCAAAGAAATTCGATCCCTCGGAATCGACATTGACCTTGAGCGCCATTGATTTGCTAAAAGGGAAGACACGCTATGAAAGCCCTACTCGATTTATTTAAGCAGGTTCAGCAAGACCAGCAATTTGATGCCATCAAAATTGGCCTTGCATCGCCCGACAAAATTCGTTCCTGGTCCTCTGGTGAGGTTAAAAAGCCAGAGACCATTAACTACCGAACCTTTAAGCCTGAGCGAGATGGTTTGTTTTGCGCAAAAATTTTCGGACCCGTTAAAGACTACGAATGCCTCTGCGGGAAATACAAGCGTCTTAAGCATCGCGGCGTCATTTGCGAAAAGTGCGGCGTTGAGGTCACGCTTGCCAAGGTACGACGCGAGCGCATGGGTCATATCGATCTCGCCAGTCCTACCGCGCACATTTGGTTCTTAAAGTCCTTGCCCTCGCGTATGGGCATGGTCCTTGATATGACCCTGCGTGACATCGAGCGGGTTCTTTATTTCGAGGCTTTTGTTGTCGTTGAGCCTGGCATGACGCCTTTGAAGCGCGGTCAGATCATGTCGGAAGACGACTACATTGCCAAGGTCGAGCAGTACGGCGATGGTGAATTTGTTGCCCAAATGGGTGCCGAGGGTGTTCGCGAACTGCTTCGAAGCATTGATCTTGAGCGCGAGATTGAACAATTGCGGAAAGATCTCGCCGAGACATCCTCGGACGCGAAGATTAAAAAGATTGCCAAGCGGCTTAAGGTGCTTGAAGGCTTCCAGAAGTCGGGCGTGAAGCCCGAGTGGATGATTATGGAAGTGCTTCCAGTTCTTCCGCCCGAGTTGCGTCCTTTGGTTCCCTTGGATGGCGGGCGCTTTGCAACCTCCGACCTGAACGACCTCTACCGTCGCGTGATTAATCGAAACAATCGCCTTAAGCGCTTGCTGGAACTGCGCGCGCCCGAAATTATCGTTCGTAACGAGAAGCGTATGTTGCAGGAGTCGGTTGACTCTCTGCTCGATAACGGCCGTCGTGGCAAAGCCATGACAGGCGCGAATAAGCGCGCCTTGAAGTCCCTGGCCGACATGATTAAGGGGAAGGGCGGCCGCTTCCGTCAAAACCTTCTTGGTAAGCGGGTGGATTATTCGGGCCGATCCGTCATTGTTGTGGGCCCAACGCTTAAGCTGCATCAGTGCGGCCTGCCCAAACTCATGGCGCTCGAGCTCTTCAAGCCCTTTATTTTTAACAAGCTCGAGCTGCGTGGTATGGCCACCACCATCAAGGCTGCGAAGAAACTGGTTGAGCAGCAGGTCCCTGAGGTCTGGGACATTCTTGAAGAGGTGATTCGTGAGCATCCTGTCATGCTCAACCGCGCTCCTACGCTACACCGACTTGGAATTCAGGCGTTCGAGCCTGTGCTTATCGAGGGTAAGGCCATTCAACTTCACCCCTTGGTTTGTGCCGCCTTTAACGCCGACTTCGACGGCGACCAAATGGCGGTTCACGTGCCTCTCTCGCTTGAGGCCCAGATGGAAGCAAGAACTTTAATGCTTGCTTCCAACAATGTTCTCTTCCCCTCAAACGGTGAGCCATCCATTGTTCCATCGCAAGACATTGTGCTTGGCCTTTATTACGCCACCCGCGAGAAAATCAACGGCCGTGGCGAGGGCATGATGTTTGCCAACGTAGCCGAAGTGGATCGCGCCTATGCCAATGCTGAGCTTGAGCTTGGCACGCGCATTGTGGTGCGAATTGAAGAGCGTGACCGCCCCACAAGCGAGCATCCTGAAGGCGCCGCGCGACTTGTTCGTTACGAGACCACCACGGGCCGGGCGCTGCTCTCGCGCATTCTGCCTCCAGGTATGTCCTTTGCGTTAATGAATAAGGCACTCAAGAAGAAAGAAATCTCGCGCCTTATTAATGCCTCTTTCCGGCGTTGTGGTCTTCGTGACACGGTTATCTTTGCCGACAAGCTGCTGCAGTCGGGCTTCTCGCTCGCAACCCGCGCGGGCATTTCTATCTGTGTAGACGACATGCTCGTCCCCGCTCAGAAGCACGATATTCTTGCCCGTGCTGAGACTGAGGTTAAGGAAATCGAGCAGCAATATGCCTCGGGGCTTGTCACTCAGGGCGAGCGCTACAACAAGGTCGTCGACATCTGGGGCCGTGCAGGCGACCAAGTGGGTAAGGCCATGATGGATCAACTTGCTGGCGAGACGGTTCGTGACCGCAAGGGCGATGAGGTTCGTCAAGAGTCGTTTAATTCCATCTACATGATGGCAGACTCGGGCGCCCGTGGCTCTGCAGCGCAGATTCGACAGCTTGCCGGTATGCGTGGACTTATGGCAAAGCCTGACGGCTCTATTATTGAAACGCCCATCACCGCCAATTTCCGTGAGGGCTTAAACGTTCTTCAGTACTTTATTTCCACCCACGGTGCTCGTAAGGGCCTTGCCGACACCGCGCTTAAAACGGCGAACTCCGGCTACCTCACGCGTCGACTTGTTGACGTCACGCAAGACTTGGTTGTTATTGAGGACGACTGCGGCACGTCCAACGGCATTGTGATGAAGGCCCTGGTCGAAGGCGGTGAAGTCATCGAAGCGCTGCGCGACCGTATTCTTGGCCGTGTCACCGCCAGCGAAGTGGTGAACCCCGAGACGCAAGAGACACTCTATGAGGCGGGCTTTCTTCTCGACGAAGACGCCGTTGACCAGATCGACCTGCTTGGAATCGACGAGGTACGCGTGCGCACGGCCTTGACTTGTGAGACCCGATTCGGTCTTTGCGCCAAGTGCTATGGCCGCGACCTGGGCCGTGGACATTTGGTGAATGTAGGTGAGGCCGTCGGTGTAATTGCAGCCCAGTCCATTGGTGAACCTGGCACACAGCTCACCATGCGCACCTTCCACATTGGTGGTGCCGCATCGCGTACAGCTGCCCAGTCGGCCATTGAAGTGAAGTCCAACGGTCTTGTTGGCTTTACTGCCACCATGCGTTACGTGAATAACGCCAAGGGCGAGGCCGTTGTTATTTCTCGCTCTGGCGAGGTTCTTGTGCTTGATGAAAACGGTCGCGAGCGTGAGCGCCACAAGGTGCCTTATGGCGCCACACTCATGATGACCGACGGTCAGCCCGTGAAAGCCGGTGCCAT
>JALRJP010000054.1 GCA_023261135.1 Burkholderiaceae bacterium
AGTTGAGGGTGGGGGCTTTCTGGCTGACGACCATCGGGAGCAGCTTTTACAACGCCTTAAGATCTGGCGCAGGCTTATTCGCGATCTTGGTTAGCCTTTAGGCAAGCCATCGGCCCAGCGAGAACAAGAGCACCATAAAGAACCAGACCAACACAGCCCGCCAGACAAGGCCTATGGCAGAGGCCATGGCAAGGCCATCAGGCTCGCGCAGGCTTGGGCCCGAAGACAAGGAAGCGGGAAACGCTCCCTCTACATCATCGAGCCCCTCGGCACCCGAGGGTGCATCGGGAAGACTAAGCTCGATGCCCATGGCGCCGGAACCCGAGGCAATAAGCACACGCTCGGTGTCATCGGTCGACTCGGGGGCGGCAACAACACGCGACCGCCATAAGCCGATGGCATCTTCAAAATTACCCACCACAGCGAAAATGACTGCTGTAACTCGAACCGGCAGCCAATCGACCCAGCGAAACGCCTGACTGGCGATACGACCATGTGCATCATCGGCGATATTGCCCATGTCACCGGCCATGGCCTCGACGTCGGGCTGATCGGCAAGACGACTTAATTCATTGCGCGGGGCTCCCCAGGAGCGCAACAGATGTGCACTGAGCCAATAGGCCACAGCACCCGAGGGGCCCGGCAGAATAACAAACCAAAAGATCACGCCGAAGACATGCTGTTGTGCGGCGGTCATGCCGAGTCGAATGGACTCTCGAGCCACGGCGGACTCATCTCCCCTTTGACTCGCCACCTGGGCCGGAAGGCCTGCTTTGGACTGCTCGACCCACTGGGCCAGCGTCTGGCGGGCAGATTCAAGATCACCCCGCGCCAGGCTTGCCTGAATTTCGCTGTACCAATGGCTAAACCGACGAAATCCAAGGGTGAGATAAAGAATGCCAGCCGTGACCAGGAGTTCAAGAATAGGATGCACCATGCCAAGAAGCCAGACCAGCAAAAGACTGAGCACAGCTGCCCCGGCCACAACCAAATACCAGGCGGCCCAGACAGGGCCCGACTGGTCAGGGGCAGCCATAAGCCGCACCCGGCGAAGCTGGTTATTCAACCAATCGCGCAGAAAGCTGGTCTCGCGAACTGGCTGAACCTGCTCAAGCAAAAGCGCCAGTAAAAGACTAATAAGCGTCATAAGGCGTGATACCTATGCATGGGCCCCCGACATTTGCAAAGGCGGGTGCGCCCAAGGGTTGGGCTTGAACGTTAAGGGCGCTGATTCCAAGCTGCATAAAGGAAATGGTACAGGTTACGGATGATGGCTGCTGTAGCTCCCCAGATAAACTGTCCATGAACAGGAATG
Organism: Burkholderiaceae bacterium; assembly: GCA_023261135.1. GTDB lineage: Bacteria > Pseudomonadota > Gammaproteobacteria > Burkholderiales > Burkholderiaceae_A > Hahnella. The sequence continues at coordinate 1,316 of JALRJP010000054.1, forward strand.
GCAAAGAACTCGGCCGGTCCGGTGGTCAGTTCAACCCCACGGCGCTCATGATTGACAGGGTTCAGGACATCGGCAAGTGGAAGTTCAATAAGCTCAGCTACTTCAAGGCTATCTGCCTGTAAATGGTATGGCCCGAGAACAAGACCAAGAACGGGGGCAACCTGATAGCCAGTGACCGTGAGGTAATCGGGCAGCTGCGCCAAAACAACGACGGACTCGGGACTTAAACCAACCTCTTCGGAAGCCTCGCGTAAGGCCGTCTGATGCGAGGATGCATCGAAGGGTTCGGCACGGCCACCCGGAAAGCTGATCTGACCCGGATGGTCCTTCATAGTGTCCGGGCGACGGGTAAGCAGAAGGCGCAGCCCCTGAGGCGTAGCAAGCAGCGCGATCAGAACAGCCGCAGCAATTGGATTTTGAACATCTGCAAGCCTTCTGCCCCGATCGGCCAGGACCTCTGGGGTCCAGACTGGGAAGGGGCGAAGCGTTTCACAATGGTCTTTGAGCTGAAGAAGAAAATCAGCCCCCAACGCCTCTGAAGGAAGCGGCGGGTGGCTGGTCAGTGGCAGGCACGATGCGGACTGCGGATTGAAAACGCTACTTCTCCGTATCGGCTGCGTCGGCATCCTGGGCTGGGGCTGGGGCTTGCTTTGCAGGCGCGGAGGTGGCCGCAACCAGCGATGCTTTGCGAGCAGGCAGCTTCTCGCGAATGCGCGCGGATTTACCCGAGCGTTGACGCAGGTAGTAAAGCTTGGCACGGCGCACATCACCACGGCGCTTGACTTCAATTTTTGCAATAAGGGGGGAGTAGGTCTGGAAGGTTCGCTCGACCCCCTCACCGGCTGAAATTTTTCGCACAATGAACGACGAATTTAGGCCGCGGTTACGCTTAGCAATAACAACGCCCTCGTAGGCCTGAACGCGCTTGCGGGTGCCCTCAACAACATTGACACTTACGACCACGGTGTCGCCAGGACCAAATTCAGGAACTTCTTTATTGAGACGGGCAATCTCTTCCCGCTCAAGAGTTTCAATAATATTCACAACAACTCTCCTTTAGGCATCGTATAACGGTCTTTTTGTTCAGGGCGAAAAGCTTTTCTAGTTGACCCTGAAGAAAACCATTGCAGAGGATGAATGAAACAAAAAGACTTCACTCTTTTGTTTGACCAGCCTTAATTCGACCAGCCTTGGTTTGACCAGCCTCAGGCGCCTCTTTCAAAAGATCGGGGCGTCTTTGCATGGTCTGGCGAAAGGACTGCTCTTTGCGCCAGCCTTCTATTTTGCCATGATGGCCAGATAAAAGCAGCTCTGGCACCCCTTCACCCTCAAAAACTTCGGGGCGGGTGTAGTGAGGATGCTCAAGACGGCCCGTCAGAAAAGACTCTTGAACCGACGATAGTTCGTCCTGCATGACACCCGGAAGCCTTCTGACAAGTCCGTCGAGCACGGCCAGTGCGGCAATTTCACCGCCTGAAAGTACAAAGTCTCCCAGGCTGAGCTCCTCGGTCACGTAACGGTTAATAAACCGCTGGTCCACGCCCTCGTAACGGCCACAGACCAAGGTCATCTGCAGAGTGCTGCGCTTCGATGGTGGCTCGGTATTAACGGGCTGACCGGGCTCAGCGTACTCACCTGACCCAGCGGACTCCATTTTGCTATTGAGGCCAGGCGTAGAGCCCTCTGGCGCGAGAGCGCAGGCGAGCTTTTCTTCAAGCCATACCTGATCAAGCCTACGCCCGGAGGGTGAGAGCATAACAACAGGCCCAATAGGAAGGCCCTGAGCCAGTAGGTCATTGCGGATGGCTTTCACTGCCTCGGCAAGAGGTGCAGCCATCATGACCATGCCAGGCCCGCCGCCATAGGGGCGGTCATCGATGGTCTGGTGAGGGTCGCTAACAAACTGCCTGGGGTTCCAAAGTTTAAGGACGGTCAGCCCTCGTTTGATGGCGCGACCACAAACGCCAAGCTGTGCCCAAGGCTCAAAGAACTCGGGAAAGATCGTAATGACATCGACGCGCAGGTGTGGCCTTGCCTGAGAGTTCCGCATTCACAAGGCCCAGTCGAGAACAAGTTGTTTCTGAGTTGGGCTAACCTGAAGAACATAACGGGGTACGACAGGCACGAGGCTGTTGGCTACCTCGGCTGAAGGCCGTGCATTGGTGCTCAGCGCATCGGACTCAAGCCGAAGCACGGCCTGAAACTTACTGGCTAAAACCTCACCAATGCGGCCAAGTGGCTTGCCACTTGGGCCAAAAGCCTGCCAATCAACCCAATCGAAGACGCGCCAGAAAGGCTGGGAGAGTCGATCGAGCTCGTTGGCCTCAAGGCCAAGCTCGCTGTGTTGAATGGTCTCAGCCTGGCTGCGATGCTGGCAGGTATCGAGACCGACACGAAGACGAGCCGGAGCATTGCTGGTAAGAAGGGTCTCAAGGCCTGGGCTAAACGAGAGCCGCTTACAGAGAAGCCACTGGCCGCGGGATGTTTTCAGCCAGCTCTTTTGGGCGGACGACAGAAACAAAGCTGCGGCAGAGGAGATAAGCTCACCCGACTGGGCATCAACCACCATCGACTGCTGAAGAGGAAAGGCGCGAAGGTGTCCCTTGAGCCCGGATGCGCCGACTAACTTCAAAAGAGGAACAAAGCTTGAGGGCCCTTGCGATTCAAAGGCCAACAGCGGAGATGAAGCTGTTTGAACAGCAGGCCCAAGCCGCTGGAGGCGGCGGCCTGCAAAGGCCTGCTCAACCGCCTGAGACTTCGAGGCCCGAGAATTCGACGACTTAGGCGGCGGCCTGACCACCCGCCTGACGGCTTTGGAAAGACTTCACCAGCTGCGCAACACGCGGGCTCACTTGAGCACCCACACCCGTCCAGTAGTCGACACGGTCCATTGCAAGGCGAAGCTCGGGATCCGCACCGCGAGCCACCGGATTAAAAAAGCCAAGTCGCTCAATAAAACGGCCGTCACGCCGTTTACGGGAATCGGCAGCCACAACATGGTAAAAAGGACGCTTGTGCGACCCACCACGGGCAAGACGAATAACCACCATGGTTTTGAATCCTTAAAAGTAGTGAAAACTGCAACTTTTCGAAAAGCCTTGGAGTATAACACCCAACGCCGAGACCTTGTCTGTTCGGCAGCCCTGGGGCTAGGGCTGGGCAGCATAGGTTTGGCACCTTCGCTGGCCAGGGCTTCCCCTAAGCAAGCCCTGGGTCCAGGCTGGATTGACCCCGACCGATTAGAAGCCTTTTTCGATCTTATGCGGCTTCGACACGGCATGGAGGCTGACTGGCTCGCCGCCCGGTTTAAGCTGCTTGAACAACAAGATCGGGCGCTTGCACTGATGAATCCCCCACCCGACAAGCCAACCGCCGCGCGGCCACCACCATCACTCTCGCGACAGCTTGCCCGTAACCTTGATGAGCGCACCGTGCGCGAGGGGCGTCAATTATTCGCAGAGCAGGCCCTGTTTCTCGAGCGAGCCGAAGACTTGTATGGGGTGCCGCCCGAGGTTGTGGTTGGTATTCTTGGGGTCGAGACGCGCTATGGACGCATTACAGGGCGTTTCAGAGCGATGGACACGCTTGCAAGCCTGGGCTTTCAAGGAGAACGGCGACGCGATTTTTTTCTAAAAGAGCTAGAGTCTTTGCTGGTTATGGGTCGCCGAGGCGACATTGACCTTTTAAAGTCGGAAGGCTCATTCGCGGGGGCCCTTGGCATTCCTCAGTTCATGCCCTCGAGCTGGCAGGCCTGGGGGGTTGATTTTGATCAGGATGGTCGGGTTGATCTTATTAACAGCATGGCTGATGCCATGGGGTCGGTTGCGAACTTTCTTAAGTCGCATGGCTGGCAACGTGGCCTTCCAAGTTTCACGCCGCTTAGTCTGCGCCCACGCGACGATCCATCCGACTTTCTTGTCACCCGCCTCGTTGCTGAGCATAGGCTTGGTGATATTGACCGCGTAATTCCAATTCCAAAGCAATGGGCCGGGTTCCCAGAAACCACTCCGGCAAGCATCATTCGACTGCCCGAGCCCAATGCAGCGCCCGTGTATTGGCTCGTCAGTGAGAACTTTTTTGCGGTCACGCACTACAACCGCAGTTATTTGTATGCCGCCTCGGTGCTTAGTCTTGCTCAGGCAATCGCCTAACTAACGAGAATTGCACAGGCCGCCTCGTAGTTGAATTCGCCGGCCTGCCACATGGCAAAAATGGCCTCGGGTTGAACAGCCTGAAAGGCCATGACCTCGCCATCAACGGCTGATGGCTGCCACTGACTTGGAATGACCATTTCAAAACGCCAGACTCGCTCATGATGAAGGCAGAGCCCGGGCAACTGCAGACTCTGATCAGGATTTATAGGCGCCTTGACCAGTCGGCTTACCCGAAGGCGTGGGCCTGTCTTTGCGGCTTGAACATGAGAGTGCCACGACCCCGTAAGGCCAGCCTCTTCCAGCGACTCTCGAAGCACCGCCTGCCGCGCAGACTCGCCTGCGGGTAAGCCCCCAGCCACGGCGGCATCCCAAAGGCCCGGGTCGATGGCTTTGGTCAGGGCCCTTTGAGCAATCCAGATTCGTCCATCATCACGCCAGAGGTTGAGCTGCACAGACTCCGAGAGCAGGCCGAGCCAACGAAACAAAGACCGCTCAAGCCGAAGGCCAGGCGCTTGCCAGATACCCGCACGATCACGTACGGCAAAGTCTTCATTGCGCCAGCCCCAAGGCCCCAGCAGATGGCCCAACTGCTGTTCAAAGACATTAATACGCCCGGCATCCACAAAGAGGCCTGGCCCAAGACCTTGCCAATAAAAACGGTCGGGAATGACAAGCGCCTTCTGCGCGTTTGGCAATGAATGGCCTGAACGAAAAGCCTCCGCAAGCCCTTTATGCATCCAGCCTAAGGGGGGTTGTTGACTGGCCTCAGGCGAATAAAAGGACCAGGGAACGAGTCCCGCACGCAGAAGATCATCCACTGAGGGTGCAGGCCCATAGCAAGGCAAGGGCAGGCACTCTTCAGGTGACAATACGAGCCAGGTCTCGCTTAGCCCTTTTTCTTTTGTTACCTCTAGGTCACGCATGCCCAAGCTCTCCTGCTCTTATTTTAGTAATGTTTTTAGGCTACTCCTTGGCCTGGGCCTTGTCTTGTTTGCCCAGTTCGCCTCTGCCCAATACAGTAAGCAGGGCATTGAGCTGGTTCGCATTTTTGATGGTGATTCGGCCCTTGTTCGCGTCGAGGGCGAAACGCTGCATGTGCGCCTGGTTGGTATTGATGCGCCTGAGAAGGGTCAGCCTCATGCCGACGCAAGTCGTGATCAATTTGTTGATTATCTGAAGGCGCCGTCTGCGAGGCTGGAGATTCTTAAGCGTGATGTCTTCCGCCGTTGGCTCGTAAGGGTCGAAGTGGAGGGGCAAGACCTTGGCGAGAAACTTCTTAGCGACGGCAACGCCTGGTTTTTTCGGCGGTATCAAGCTGACCTAAGTCCCGAGATGCGCCGGCGCTACGATCGCGCGGAACGAGACGCACAAAAGAATAAACGCGGGCTCTGGCAAGAGAGCAGTCCCATGGCACCCTGGGATTACCGTGCAACCAAAAGAAAAGCCCGAGACTAACTAGATAGACCAAAACGGACAAAATCGAGCGCGAGTTTTTTCAAATCCCTGGACTCTCATGCGCTTAAACCTGATTTTGTTTTTCCTGCCTTTGCCTAAGCATCTCGTAACAGGCGACCCCGCAAGCCACGGAGACATTGAGGCTTGAGACGCTCCCCATCATGGGAAGACCCACCTGCACGTCGGCCTGTTCACGCACCAGGCGACGAATACCCCTATCTTCGGACCCGAAAATGAGCAGGTGGGGTTGCTCAGCAAGGCTCTGGGCATAGAAAGACTCGGCCGCCTCGTCTGCAAAGGCAAGCGCCCAATAGCCTTTGTCTTGCGCCTGCTCAATGGCACGAACAAGGTTGGTGACCTGTAGATAAGGAAGCGTCTCACTTGCCCCCGCGGAGACCCGAACCGCCACCTCATTCAAAGGGGCACTGTGGTCCTTCGGGGCAACAACAGCGCGTGCACCCGATGCTTCGGCGGTACGCAAAACAGCGCCCAGGTTATGCGGGTCGGTCACGCCATCAAGAAAAACCATGAAGCCCTGGCCATCGAGCAGGTCCTCGTAACGAAGACCAGGGTCTCGATAGTCCGCCAAGGCAAGGACACCCTGATGGCGCTGACCCTTAGCGAGTCGATCGAGTTGACGGCCCGACTCAAGACTGACGGGACAGCCCAAGGCTTTGAGTTCTGCGCTCAATGCCTTTAATCGAGCGTCTTGTCGATCACGGTCGATTAGCACCGACTGAATGCTCGTGGCCTCAGTCTTGAGTCGGGCGCGCACGGCATGAAAACCGAGAAGGATCTGTTGACGCGGAGAATCGGGCATGCGTGAGTGCGTTAGGCTAGGTTAGTCACTGCGACGACGTTTACGTGCCGCCCTGCCCTGGCCCAGCTTCGGGGCAGCCTTAACAGCCGCCTTGCTCGTCTTACCGGCTTTGCCCGCCTTGGTTGTTTTGCTGGCTTTCTGAGACTTTGCTGGGGTACTGGATCTGCTACTTTTTTCAGGCTTGCCAGTCTTCATGGTCCTCGCCGTCTTCATGGGTTTGCCGGCTTTCGAGGACTTGGACCTTGGCGAGCTCGAAGATGCTGCCCCGCTGCCAAGGGTATCGGGCCAGGTGGTATCTCCTGGGCCAGGCCATTCAGCATCCTCGTCGAGCAGTTGTTCATTAAGCGGCGTCTCCCATTCTGCGTCGTCCCGACCAATACCTGTCTGTGACTGTTTACGCACAGAGCGCACCACCGAGGGCACGAGGCGAAACTCGATGCGCCGACCATCCAGGTCAACCCGCGAGACCAGCACCGATACGGGGTCGTATAGTCGAAAGCGCACGCCTGTGCGTTCACCACGCAGTTCGTGCATAACCTCGTTGTACTGGAAGTACTCGGCGCCAAGCTCGGAGACATGCACGAGGCCTTCAACATAAAGGGCATCAAGGGTAATAAAAAGCCCGAAGCTGGTCACACCCGTGACCGTGCCACGAAACTGCTCGCCGACACGGCTGCGCATAAATTGACATTTCAGCCAGGCCTCGACATCACGCGAGGCCTCGTCGGCTCGACGCTCGGCCGCAGAGCAGTGGTCACCCACGCGACGCCACCAGTCAAGCTGATCGGCATCCAGTTTAGGAGGTCGACCCGAGGTGTCTGCGGCGGCTTCAGGGCTTAACAGCAGATCGTCACCGCCGAAGCTGGGCAAATAGTGCTTCGAGGCCAAGGCCGCCTTAATAACTCGGTGGGTAAGAAGGTCGGGGTATCGGCGAATCGGTGATGTGAAGTGGGTATAGGCCTCATAGGCCAGGCCAAAGTGGCCCGCATTGTCAGGGCTGTAAATGGCCTGCTGCATGGAGCGCAGCAACAAGGTCTGCAAAAGGCGTGCATCGGGCCTTGCAAGCAGCCTCTTAGAGAGTTCCGCGTAGTCGGCAGGCTGAGGATCATCGCCCCCCGCAAGGCTTAGACCTTGAAGCTTTAAGAAGTCACGCAATGTCTTCAGGCGCTCGGGGGTTGGGCCTTCATGCACCCGATAGAGCCCGTGACGCTTCATGCGCCTTAGAAAATCAGCGGCACTGGTATTGGCAGCCAGCATGCATTCTTCAATAAGCCGATGGGCATTGTTTCGAACCCGCGGCAGGATTTTTTCAATACGACCGTCGGTGCCAACCTGCATGTAGGTCTCAACTGTTTCCAGTTCAATGGCGCCGCGCTCGGCTCGCGCGGACGAGAGTGTCTCGTAGACACGCACCAGGTTCATAAGCGAGGCATGCAAAGGGCCCAGCCGGTTTGCCTCGGGCCCATGTGCATCGGCCATGGCCGACCAGGCCTGATCGTAGGTAAGACGCGCGGCAGAGACAATGACGGCTTCGTAAAACTGATAGGCCGTAACCTTACCCGCCGCAGACACTACCATGTCACAGACCAGCACCAGTCGCTCAACATTCGGGTTAAGCGAACAGAGGCCGTTTGAGAGTTTCTCGGGTAGCATCGGTATGACCCGACGCGGGAAATAAACGGAAGTTGCCCGCTCGTAAGCGTCGCGATCAAGGGCGTCATCGGAGCGCACGTAATGGCCGACATCGGCAATGGCAACCAAGAGTCGCGAGGATGCACGACGGCTGGTGCCGGCGGGTTCGGCGTAGACGGCATCGTCGAAATCGCGCGCGTCATCGCCATCTATGGTCATGAACGGAAGGTCACGAAGATCAACTCGACCCTTAAGGTCGGTGCGACGAATCTGCTCGGGAAGTTGCTCAGCAAGGGCAAGTGCCTCGGGCGAGAACTGCGAGGGCACGTCGAACTTGCGCACTGCAATTTCAACCTCCATGCCCGGGTCGTCGACCCCCCCAAGAATTTCAACCACACGTCCTATGGGCGGCGTGTAGCGTGTGGGTGGGTCAAGAATTTCAACCACCACCACCTGACCCGGTTGAGCTCCAGCCACTTCGCCGGTATCAATAACAACATCGTGCTTAATACGCTGGTCTTCGGGAATGACAAGGGTCATGCCACGCTCGTGCACAAGCCTGCCCACCAGACGACTCACGGCATGTTCAAGCACCTCTTCAATAACAGCCTCGGGCCGGCCACGTCGGTCGGTTCCCGAGAGCCTAGCCGAGACACGGTCGCCATGCATGGCCTTAAGCATTTCGCGCGGGGACACAAAAACATCGTCACCACCCTGGTCCGGTCGCAGAAAACCAAAGCCATCACGATGGCCAATGAGCTTGCCGGTAAAGGCTGGGTTGCGCTCCTGAGACTTCTCTCGCCCAGAGGCCTTAGGGCCAGAGCCTGTTGCGTGTTTTGACAAATCTGAGAATCCCGATAAAGTGAGGCTCGTTGTGGAAGGACAACGCACCTGCATGGGTTGAGACGCCTCTATTGTGCGCTATTCGGTTACGTCCTTCTTTGGCAACAAAGCCCAGATGGCGGAATTGGTAGACGCACTAGGTTCAGGTCCTAGCGGTGGCAACACTGTGGAGGTTCGAGTCCTCTTCTGGGCACCATCATCTTTCAAAAAGCTCACTAGTTTCAACGCTTAAGAGCCAATCCCTCGTATTCATTTAGGTACATTTTAGGTACATGGGGGTTACTATGGCGGTATTGCAGCTCTTAGGACAGCGGTTGATCGTGAAATACCTCTACGAGAATAATGGCCTGCCATATTTTCAGATGCGAGTGCCAGAAGATCTTTGCGAACGGTTTGGGGGCCGCAAGAAAATCTCCATTGCTTTGCATGAAGAAGACGGTCCGCCAAGCATCCAAGTTCAGCGGCTAGCCAAGAACCACAAAGCCCTATTTAAGGCCATGCGTAACGATCCATCGTTATCAACAGCCGATGAGAAAGTAGCTGCACTGGCGTTGCTTCAGTCTCATCAACTCAGTGTCGGTGATGGCAATATCCGTTTAGAGAACTGGTCAGGTGATCCTAATAGGAACGATCAGCCTCATCTCGACAGCCTGCTTGACGACTTGATTGAAACAAGTCGCACCAGGCCCTTGAATCGAGTCGAACAACTCGCTTACAAAGCCTTAAAAGGACCGCTGCCCGTCAGCCTCTCAGAGACCCTAGCAGTCTACTTTGAGAATCACCCGAAGGGCCGTGACAAGACCTATATTAAGAAAGTCACGAGCTATTGGAACAAGCTTGTTCACTT
>JALRJP010000055.1 GCA_023261135.1 Burkholderiaceae bacterium
TGCAAGGCGCTGTATCAGTTCCGATCGCGTCATGTCGGCAAAAAAGACCTAGGCGTCCTTAGCGTCCGACTGGCTGTCGAGCTTCGCCTTAAGTAATGCGCCCAGGTTGGTGGTCCCCGATGCAGCACCACCGGTTTCAGCCGCCATTTTCTGCAGCACGTCGGCAGCGTCGGCGGAGTCTTTGGCCTTGATTGAAAGGTTAATGGAGCGTGTTTTACGGTCCACATTCACAATCATGGCCTCGACCTCATCGCCTTCTTTGAGATGCGTACGGGCATCTTCGACGCGCTCACGGGAGATATCGGACGCACGCAGGTAGCCCTCGACATCGTCGGAAAGCGCAATGACCGCACCCTTCGCGTCCACCGACTTCACGGTACCAGTAACCACGGCACCCTTTTCAAGCTGGTTGGAATAGCCGGCTACGGGGTCACCCTGAAGCTGCTTAATGCCTAAGGAAATACGCTCGCGCTCCACGTCGATGGCAAGTACAACCGCCTCAACTTCGTCGCCCTTCTTGAAGCGACGTACAGCCTCTTCGCCGGTCTCGGTCCAGGAAAGATCGGAGAGGTGAACAAGCCCGTCAATATTGCCGGGAAGGCCGACAAAAACGCCGAAGTCGGTGATGGATTTAATTTGACCCGACACCTTATCGCCCTTGTTTGCCGTACCCGCAAACTCTTGCCAAGGATTGGCCACACACTGCTTCATGCCTAAGGAGATACGACGACGCTCGCCATCAATTTCAAGAACCATAACCTCGGTCTCATCACCTACCTGGACAACCTTGCCTGGGTTCACATTCTTGTTGGTCCAGTCCATTTCAGAGACGTGAACAAGGCCCTCAATGCCCGGTTCAATCTCAACAAATGCGCCGTAGTCCGTAATGTTGGTGACCTTGCCGAAGAGGCGCGAACCCTGAGGGTAGCGCCGTGCAATACCTTCCCAGGGATCATCACCAAGCTGCTTAATGCCCAATGACACACGGTTCTTGTCTTGATCGAAGCGCAGCACCTTGGCCGTGACTTCTTGACCAATGGTCAGCACCTCGGAGGGGTGACGCACACGGCGCCAAGCCATGTCGGTAATGTGCAGCAGACCGTCAATACCACCCAGGTCAACGAAGGCACCGTAGTCGGTAATGTTCTTCACGACACCGGTCACGGTGGAGCCCTCGGTAAGGTTCTCAAGAAGCTTGCTGCGCTCTTCACCCATGCTGGTTTCGATCACAGCACGGCGCGAGAGCACCACGTTGTTGCGCTTGCGATCAAGCTTGATAACCTTGAACTCAAGAGTCTTGCCCTCGATATGGCTGGTGTCTTTAACCGGACGTGTATCAACCAAGGAGCCAGGCAAGAAGGCACGAATACCATTGGTCATAACCGTAAGGCCGCCCTTTACTTTGCCGGTGACAGTTCCGGTAATAAGCTCGGCCGACTCAAGGGCCTGCTCAAGGCTTAGCCAGGCGGCAAGACGCTTGGCGCGGTCGCGCGACAGACGGGTCTCACCACGGCCATCTTCAAGGGCCTCAATAGCAACCGAAATAAAATCGCCTTCTTTGACATCAAGCTGACCCTGATCGTTATGGAACTCTTCGACAGGGATAAAGCTCTCCGACTTTAGGCCCGCATTGACCACCACATGGTTTTGGTCAATGCGAATAACTTCAGCGGTAATAACTTCACCCGCACGCATCTCTTGACGGGCAATTGACTCGGCGAACAACGCCGCAAACGACTCTGGCGCTGCTGCGCCGGTTGATGTTTCAAGTGACATTAACGAACCATTTCAATAACACATCGTCAGACTGCGCCGACGATGGAATTACGCCCAAAACGGGCACCCATGTTGAAAAGAACTGAAAAGCGGTTAGGCCCGCTCGGCGGCCTTCTTGGCAAAGGCGTGTTCAATCTCTTCAACGGCCTGTGACACGGACATTTCTGATGTATCAAGAAACACCGTATCGGATCCTTCTATAAACCGTAAGGGCGCAACCGCTCGATTACTGTCGCGTTCGTCGCGCGCCAAAAGATCTGCTAAAAGGCCCTCAAGTGTAGTGGGAATTCCTTTTTCTTTCAATTGGTTGTACCGACGTTGGGCACGTACCTCGGCAGAGGCCGTAAGAAAGATTTTGAGCTGCGCATGAGGAAAGACCACCGAGGCCATGTCGCGGCCATCGGCCACCAGGCCCGGAGGCCTCGCAAAATCGCGCTGACGCCGCAGCAAAGCCCGCCTCACAAGGGGCAGCGCGGCAAGCCGAGAGGCCCGGTTGCCAATGGCTTCGGCGCGAATCGCCAGACTAACATCCTCGTTATTCAGAAAGGCGCGATCGGCCTGAAACCGCAGCTGCATCTGACCGGCACAGGCCACAAGACCAGGCTCGTCCTCGTCTGACAGGCCCTGGTTCTGGCTGGCCAAGGCAAGCAGTCGGTAAATGGCACCGCTGTCCAAATAATAAAAACCGAGCCTTTGGGCCAGCTGCGCTGCAACTGTACCCTTGCCGGAGGCCGTGGGGCCGTCAATGGCAACCACAGGTACCGCCTGGGCACAGACATCGGCAAAGACCTCGAAAAACTCTGGAAAGGTCTTGGCCACGCAGCCCGGGTCTTGAATGACAAGGCTGCGACCTGCCTGCTGCGCTATTGGCAATGCGGCCTCTGCACAGTTATCCCCTGGCTCACGCGGCTTTTCCACAGCCTTTTCCACACCATTACCCACAGCATCCGCACGGTTTACCCTAAGCTTATCCCCAGGATGTTCAAAGCTGGCAAGGGCAAAACTCATGGCCACACGATGGTCGTCGTAGGTGGCAATGCTTGCGGAGGTTAGCTGTGCCGGCGCGGTAACTTCAATAAAGTCGGGCCCTTCGACGACTATGGCACCAAGCGCCCGGGCCTCCTTGGCCATAGCGGCGATGCGGTCGGTCTCTTTCACGCGCCAAGAGCCAATGCCCTCAAGCCGAGTAGTGGAGCCTGAAGGGGCATAAAGCGCAACGGTAACCAGCGTCATGGCCGCATCGGGAATGGCATTGGCATCAAGGCAGACTGCCTTCACCTCGGGCCGACCGTCGGCTGTCCATTGCGCGGCACGGGCCTCAATAAACTCCTCACCCCAGGTGATCGATGCCCCCATGGCAGCAAGGGCGTGGGCAAACTGGACGTCGCCTTGGGCGCTGTTCTTACCCACCCCTTCCACACGCACGGGCCCGCCACCAAGCAGGCCCGCCGCCAGGAAATACGAGGCCGAGGAGGCATCCGACTCCACATGAAGATGGGAAGGGCTTCGCAGAGCAACGCTTTGTCCCGCAGGCGCGACCTGAAAACGACCCGCAGAAGGCTCGCTCACCTGCACACCAAAGGACCGCAGCATATGAACGGAAAGGTCAATGTACGGCCGGCTGATTAAGGGGCCATCCACCTCAATGTCTACGGGGTAACCCCACTGCACGGCAAGTAAGGGTGCAACCTGCAAAAGACCCGTAAGAAACTGACTGGAGACATTACCCTTCACCTTAAGAACCTGGCCGGCCCGAAGCGTGGTTGGGTTCACACGCAGCGGCGGAAAGCCCTCTTCACCTAGGTAGTCAATTGAGGCCCCCAGTGCTCGCAGGCCATCAACCAGGTCGGCAATGGGGCGCTCATGCATGCGAGCCACCCCATGCAACTCCACACTGCAGTCAGGTCCGGCAACCACCACCGCCGGCAGCAGGGTACGAATGGTGAGACCGGAATTACCAACAAAAAGTTGACTGTCCCTGCCCCCCGGGAACCGCCCAGCAACACCCTGCACCGCGAGACCCTGGCTGGGATTGGATAAATCACCGGCAAAGGTAACGCCAAGGCGTCGCAGGCTTTCCACCATGACCCGCGTGTCGTCGGAATCAAGCAGGCCTGCGATCGTCGTCTGGCCCTGAGCAAGCGCGGCAAGCAGAAGGGCTCGGTTCGAGAGACTTTTGCTGCCTGGAAGTTGAACCCTGCCGCAGGCCAGAGGCCGCAGATCGAGCCCTAGCTGAACTGACGTCGCCACTGACTTGCCCTTTCAAGGCTTTGGGAAAGGGCCTGGGCATCGTTGGCTTCAAGGGCATGCACAAGCTCCGAGAGGCTTAACCGGTACTGGGTCATTAAGGCCAAGACGGCCTCTCGGTTCTCAAGAAGAATGCCCGACCAGAGCGCGGGCGATGAGCCGGCAATACGTGTTGTATCTCGCAGGCCACCACCATGAAGGCTTTGGGCCGCCGCGGCATAAGGGCCGGAGGCCAGCATGCCTGCAAGACCGTAGGCAAGCAGATGCGGCAGGTGACTTAATGCCGCCAGCAGCTCGTCATGCTCTTCGAGGGGAAGGGCAATGGGCTGCCCACCCAGGCGACTGAAAAAAACTTCAAGGCCATCGACAGCCTGCGGCTGATTCTCGGGCAGCCGCGAGATTAAAACGCGCGCACCTTCAAGCAACGAGGCCATCGCAGCGGAAAGACCTGACTGCTCACTGCCTGCCATGGGATGACTTGGTACAAACCGAGTCAGCAAGGCCTCTTGAAAAGGGCCTGAAGGAAGCGCGTTGAGTGCCTTGATTACAGGCCCCTTCACGCTGCCGAGCTCGGTGACCCAGGTCAGGTTATGCAGAAGCGAAACCCTGGAGGCGATGGATGCATCGTCGGGCTCGGCAAGGTCGCGCAAAAGGCCTGCTGTCACGTTGACTGGTGTCGCGAAAACAAGACCCTGGGCAATGGGCTCGTCAGCCGCCTTCAGCATGTCGGCAACCGACTCAAAAACACGCTGAGCAATCCCCTGGTCAAGCGCCTGCTTGGCGTAAGAAGGGTCGACCACCCAGACCTGCGCCTGCGGACATTGGGCACGCAGACCGGCGGCCACCGAGCCACCCATCAGGCCACAGCCTACAAGCAAGAGTCGATCAATCATTAGGCACGGACCGCAGCGGTCTTTGAGCTGACCGAAGCCGTGGAGGACGCAGGAGCTAGAGAGGACCCCGAGTCCGTTGACCCCCTAAGCATCTCAAGCGCAAAAGGCATCGCCTTTAAAAAGGACTGGTTTTCGTCGAAGGTTCCAATAGAAACACGCAAGAAACCAGCAAGCCCGTAATTCGCAACGGGCCGAGTAATAACGCCTTTGGATAACAAGGCCTCGTAGACCTTTTGGCCCGCCTGAGGCTGATCAGGTTGAACAGCACGAAGGTCAATTAAAAGAAAATTTCCCCAAGACTCAAGCCAGCCCACACCCAGGGCCTGAATACCTTTTTGGATCTGTTCCATGCCCTGTCGATTGAGCGCTGCCGAACGGGTAAGAAACTCGTCGTCAAAAAGGGAGGCCGATGCCGCAGCAAGCGCAAGCGAATTGACATTAAAGGGCTGGCGTACCCGATTCAAAAGATCGGTCACCTCGGCACTCGCTACGCCGTAGCCCACACGCAAGCCCGCCAGACCATAGGCCTTCGAAAAGGAGCGCGAGACCAGCAGGTTGGGGTAACGCCGTGCCCATTCAAAGGCCGGGTAGCTGTCCTGCTCGCTTAGGTACTCGGTGTAGGCCTCATCGAGCACAACCAGAACAGTGGCCGGCAGCTCTGCAATAAAGGCTTCAAGTTCTGCGGCAGAAATAAAACTGCCCGTGGGATTGTTGGGGTTGGCAATCCAGACAACAGACGTCTTCTCGGTAATACGCTGCTTGAACCCCTGAAGATCGTGGCCAAGGTCGTCGGGCTTCGCGGGCACCGAGACAATGGTTGCGCCCACCGCCTGGCTTGCCAGCGCATAGACAGCAAAGGAGTGGTCGCTCATGAGCGACTCTTTGCCGGGCGCCAAAAAGGCATGCGCCACAAGTTCAAGAATGTCGTTGCTTCCATTACCGAGCGTAATGGTGGCGGGGTCAAGGCCAAACTTTTTTGATAAGGCCTGCTTAAGTGCAAAGCCATTGCCATCGGGGTAACGCCCAAGATCGGCAGCCGCCTCAAGCATAGCCTCGCGACCCTTAGGGCTCATGCCCAAAGGGTTTTCATTGGAGGCAAGCTTGACCACCTGGTCCTCTTGGAAACCATAGGCTCGCGCTATGTCGGCAATGGGTTTGCCCGGCTGATAAGGCGCAATGGCTTTTAGATATGAAGGAACACGCTGGTTAAGTGAGGCCATGGCAAACGAACCTTTGCTAAAAAACTAGGCAGTGAGCTTGTCGAATAAAGGATAGGACCCTAGGAGCTTAAACATACCCGCGGTCTTTTGGATTTCGGCCAGGGCCAACGCCACGTTGCTGTCTTTGCGGTGGCCCACAAGGTCGATAAAAAAGAAATACTGCCAGGCCTCACCACCCAACTGACGTGCAGGGCGCGACTCAAAACGCTTCATGGAAACGCCATGACGGGCAAGTGGCTCAATAAGCGAGAGCATGGCGCCCGATTTGTCGGGTACCGACAGAATAAGTGAAGTCTGATCCACACCGCAGCCCTCGGGCTCGAATGCACCCAAGGCCGCAAACCGGGTTCGGTTCGAAGGGTCGTCTTCAATACGGTCGGCAATGCTCTTAAGGCTGTAGTGGGCTGCGGCTGTCTGGCCGGCAATGGCTGCAAGAGATTCGTCCTTCGCGGCCATTTCTGCGGCGTGCCCGTTGCTTGCCACTGCCACGGTTTCAACACCGGGCATATTCGTGTCAAGCCAACGCTGGCACTGCGCCAAGGCCTGGGAGTGCGCCACCACACGCTTTACTTTTTCCTTCGCGCCCGAGGCATGCAGGAGGCTGTGATGGATGGGAATGGCCACCTCGGCGCTGATGCTTAGCGAGGTTGAGATAAGCAGATCAAGGGTTCGGCCAACCGTACCTTCAATGGAATTTTCAACAGGCAGAAGGGCGATGTCGGCGAGACCAGTTTCGGCTTTGCGAAGAGCCTCATCGAGGCTCTGACAAGGCAGCATCTCAACCTGATGACCAAACAAGGTGCGCACCGCCTGTTCACTGTAAGTACCAGTGGGTCCAAGATAAGACACTCTCATGACGCGTTCGAGCGCCCGACATCCCGAAATAATTTCAAGCCAAATGGCCGCAATGGACTGATCGGGCAGAGGACCACCCAGGGCCCTGTTACGTGCACACATGCGCTCGATGATGTCCACCTCGCGCTCGGGCCGAAAGACCGCGGCCCCAACCTTGTGCTTCTCACGCCCTACGGCCTGTACGACCCCAGCGCGCTTGACCATGAGCTTAATAATCTCATCGTCACAGGCATCGATCTGATCACGAAAGGACTTGAGCTGCTCCGGTGTCATCCCTGCTCCTTTTCGAAACGGCGCATATAGGCCACCAAGGCCTCAACGCCTTCAAGCGGCATGGCGTTATACAGGCTCGCTCGAAGACCGCCCACCGCCTTATGACCTTTTAGGTTAAGCAACCCCTCGGCCTGGGCACCTTTCAGGAAGGGCTCGTAAAGCCTATCGTCGGGAAGGAAAAAAGGAATATTCATGAACGAGCGGTTGGCCTTACGAACCCGCGACGAATAAAACGACGACTGGTCAATAAGGTCGTAAACCAGTCCTGCCTTCGTGGCATTCACCTGCCCCATGGCTTCGACACCGCCCTGGTCTTTCAGCCACTCAAAAACCAAGCCTGCAATGTAAATGGCAAAGGTCGAGGGCGTGTTGAGCAACGAATTGTTCTCGAGCACTTTGCGGTAGTCAAAGACCGAAGGGCAGATGGGCAAGGCCTTGGGTGCATGCTCCTCAATAAGGCTGCGCTTCAAAATAACAAAGGTGAGGCCCGAGGGTCCAATATTCTTCTGAGCACCACCATAAGCCAAGGCAAGAGAGTCGAAGTTCATAGGTCTTGAAAGAATATGCGAGGACATATCCACCACCAAGGGCAGACTGCCCAGCCCAAGCGAATTCATGTCTGGCCACTGGTGATACTCCACCCCACCAATGGTCTCGTTCCCGCAAATGTGAAGGTAGGCCGCGTCCGCCCGAGGCTGCCATTGTTCGACAGGCGGCACATAGCCAAAGCTGGCGGCATCACTCTGCTCGGCCTCTGCGCTGGCAACAACATGAACATCCCCGTATTTCTTGGCTTCCGCAATGGACTTGGCCGACCAATGACCGGTATGCACGTAATCGGCCTTAACGTTCTGGGCCAATAGATTCATAGGCACGATGGCGTTCTGTGCAGTGGCACCGCCCTGCATAAAAAGAACCTCGTGATCCGAACCAAGACCCAAGAGGCTTTTTAGGTCGGCAATGGCACGGTCGTGAATGTCGGCAAACAAAGGGCCCCGGTGGGTCATTTCCATGACAGACATGCCACTGCCCCGCCAACTCAACATTTCTTGCGAGGCCTTTTCAAGCACAGGCTCGGGCAATGCCGCAGGGCCAGGGGCAAAGTTATAAGGTCGTTTTATGGTCATGGTTCAAGGCACACCAAAGGGCTTAAGTTACAGGGTTAGGCTATGGCGCAAACAAGGCGCTATGCGAAGGGCCCAGGAAATAAGGACAACACATAGGGTAACGAAAATGCAGCCATTACGGTGGTTGCAACTACCGCCGTGGCACTAATGCTAACGCCCTGGTTGTAGCGCTGGGCAAGAAGATAGGGGTTTGCCCCGGCAGGCATGGCCGCCAGACTGGTCAGCACAGCCACAGTCAAGGGTTCTGCCTGAAAGAGAAACCGGCTTCCCAAATAAACAATGAGGGGATGAATAACAAGCTTAATTAAGACCGCAGGTCCGACCGCGCGGGGCTCGATCTGGCAGCGCGAGTGATAGACCGTGGCTCCAAGAAGAACCAGGCAGCATGGAATCGCTACCTGCCCCATCGACAAAAGGGTGGAGTCAATAAGCAAGGGAAGTTCGATGTCAAGAAAGCTCACGAAGACGCCAAGGAAAATAGGTACCACTACCGGATGCAACAAAGCAGACTGCACCAGTTGACGCACGGTCATCAGCCGACTGCGGCGTGAGCGGTTCTTCGCCAACATCTCATAGCCCACCACCGAGGTAGTTAGAAGCACAAGAGAGTGCATAGTGACCACCGTTAGCAAGACCACCAGACCTTCAGGTCCGTAAAAGAGCTTAACCACCGGAATACCGATCATGATGGAATTGGAAAAGGTGGAGGCAAGGGCGAGGGAAATAGCCGGGCCGCGCTGGCTCGGGTCGGTCACAATGCGCGGCGAACCTTTGGCCCAGAAAAAGGCCATCGCGTAAGTAAGAACAGTAAGCGACAGGTAATTAAAAATAGGCAACAGGCTTAGGGCCTGAAAGTCCACCGTGGCCATGGTTCGAAACAACAAGGCCGGAAGAAAGACCTTAAGCACCAGGTTTGCAAAGGACTGGCTCGAGACCTCGTCAATCCAGCCAAGGCGCGCCACAAGCAGGCCAACCCCCACAAGGAGGAAGACCTGCAAAAGGGCATCGGTCATTCCTGTGGGCTGGTGTCGCTTGAACCATCGGTGGCCGTCTCGTCGCTGGCCACCTCGTCCGACTCACCGTTCAGGTCGTCGTCTTGCTCGGCAATGCGCTGAACGCCCACCAAGCGACTGCCCTCGTCCACGGAAATAAGCGTGACGCCCTGGGTTGCCCGCCCAAGGGCACGAACCTCGGCAATACGCGTGCGCACAACCACTGCGCGGTCGGTAATAAGCATGATTTCATCGGTCTCACTGACCCGGCAGGCGCCTACCACCTTGCCGTTACGTGCTGTGGTTTGGATGGCGATCATGCCCTTGGTTCCTCGACCATGTCGCGTGTGCTCGGAAATCAGGGTGCGTTTACCAAAGCCGTTTTCGGTTGCCGTAAGTACATAGTCATTCTCGTTTTCGGCAACGATCATGCTAATAAGCCTTTGGTCTTTCTCAAGCATCATGCCGCGCACGCCGCGGGCCTCACGGCCCATAGGCCGCACATCGCCCTCGTCAAAACGCACTGCCTTACCGGCATCGGAAAAGAGCATGACATCGTGCTCACCGTTGGTAATGGCTGCGCCAATAAGGCAGTCGCCCTCGTCGAGCGAGCAGGCAATGATGCCGCGCTTTAAGGGCCGAGAAAATGCGGATAAGGGTGTCTTCTTAACAGTTCCGAGTTCAGTGGCCATGAAGACAAACTTGTTTTCTTCGTAGGCCTTAATAGGAAGAACAACCGTAACCTTCTCGCCGTCTTCAAGCGGCCAGATGTTCACAAGGGGCTTACCCTTCGAGGCTCGGGAACCCTGAGGTACCTCGAAGACACGCAGCCAATAGACACGGCCCTTGTTCGAGAAGGCAAGAATGGTGTCATGGGTGTTCGCGATAAAGAGTTGATCGATCCAGTCGTCCTCTTTGGTGGCGGTTGCCGTTTTACCGCGACCCCCGCGGCGCTGGGCCTGGTATTCACTTAGCGGCTGGCTCTTAATGTAGCCACCGTGGGTCAGAGTGACCACCATCTCTTGCGGGGTAATGAGATCTTCTGTCTGCAGTTCTTCGGCGTTCAGTTCTATAACCGAGCGACGAGCATCGCCAAAGGCGGTGCCCACATCGTTAAGCTCGCTGGACATGATTTGCGTAATACGCTCGGGCTTGGCCAAGATGTCGAGCAGATCCGCAATTTGCGCAATCACGTCCTTGTATTCCGCCACGATCTTGTCTTGCTCAAGACCGGTAAGACGTTGCAGACGCATCTGAAGAATTTCAGAGGCCTGGGTATCACTGAGCCAATAGCCGTCGTCCTTTAGGCCGTACTGGCTTGAAAGACCCACCGGGCGGAAGTCTTCGACTTTGCTGGTTTCGCTGGCCTTGGCCAAAAGTTCGCTTACCAACGAGGCCGACCAGGCACGACCCAATAGGCCCTCTTTGGCCTCGGCCGGGTTGGCTGAGCTTTTAATGAGCTCGATC
>JALRJP010000056.1 GCA_023261135.1 Burkholderiaceae bacterium
AGAGCGGTGCGCAGAAGGGTGCAACCGGCCGTCCTGTGAGCCTTCTTATGGCCTACCTGCGGGCCGAACGTGACAACGGTTGATTTTCATTTCAATACACCCGACCGCCTGCTTCACACCTGCCGCCTTATCCGTAAGGCAGTAAGGTCGGGGCAGGTCTCGGAGTCCAAACCGCTTCTTGTCTATTGCAGCCAGACCGAGCGTCTTGCTCGGTTCGATGACTTACTTTATGAGTTCTCGGAAGACGACTTTCTTCCGCATGTCATGGCTGATCACCCCCTCGCCGACGAGTCGCCCATTGTCTTGTGTCCAAACGCAGTAACGCCGGCCTCGCCGCGCCAGGCCTTTTTATTGATCAACCTGGACGACGAGGTGCCCGACTGCTTCAGTTCCTTCGACCGTGTTTTCGAAATCGTAGGACCCGAAGACGACGACAAGGCAAGCGCGCGTAAGCGCTTTGCTTTTTATCGAGACCGCGGCTACACCATTCAACAATTTGACCTCTCTAAGACCACACGCTAATGCCCGCTTCGCCTTCAACAACCACAAACCCAGGACTGGACAAGGCCTTCGACCCCCAGACCATCGAATCCTACTGGCGTGAGCAATGGGAGAAACAAGGCCTTTTTAAAGCAGGCCAAGCGGCCAACCGCCAGAGCTTTTGCATTCAACTGCCGCCACCGAATGTCACGGGCACACTTCATATGGGGCATGCCTTTAATCAGACCCTCATGGACGCGCTCACCCGCTGGCAACGCATGAAGGGTAACAACACGCTCTGGCTTCCCGGCACGGACCACGCAGGCATTGCCACGCAAATCGTGGTGGAACGTCAGCTTGAGGCCAAGGGTGAAAGCCGTGCAGAGCTCGGTCGAGAAGCCTTTTTAGAGCGCGTCTGGGAATGGAAGGAGCAGTCGGGCTCCACCATTACTGGGCAGATGCGCCGCATGGGTGCAAGCTGTGACTGGTCCATGGAGTACTTCACCATGAGCCCAAGCTGCTCGGAAGTAGTGAAGCAGGTCTTCATTAGTCTTTACCGTCAGGGGCTGATCTATCGCGGCAAGCGCCTGGTCAACTGGGATCCCAAGCTGCTTACTGCCGTCTCCGACCTGGAAGTGGTTAGCGAGGAAGAAGAGGGCCACTTGTGGGAGCTACGCTACCCCTTAACCGATGGCTCAGGCAGTCTGGTTGTGGCGACCACCCGACCCGAGACCATGCTAGGTGACACAGCCGTTGCGGTTCACCCTGACGATGAGCGTTACAAGGACCTTATTGGCAAGACCATTCGGCTCCCGTTAAGCGACCGTAATATTCCAATCATTGCCGACGCCTATGTAGACCCGAGCTTTGGCACTGGCTGCGTGAAGATCACCCCTGCCCATGACTTCAATGACTACGCCATGGGTCAACGGCATGGACTGCCGCTTATCAATATCTTTACGCCAACGGCCTGCATGAATGATGAGGTGCCGCAGGCCTACCGCGGGCTCGATCGCTACAAAGCGCGCGAACAGATTCTTAAAGACCTCGAGTCGGAGGGCCTGCTTGTAGCAAGCAAACCGCACAAGCTCATGGTGCCTCGCGGCGATCGCACCGGCGCGGTCATCGAGCCCCTGCTTACTGACCAGTGGTTTGTCGCGATGTCCAAGCCCGCCCCCGAGGGCACGCACACGCCAGGCCAGTCCATTGCAGGCCGAGCTCTGCAGGTCGTGGATGAAGGTCAGATTCGGTTTACGCCAGAGAACTGGACCACCACCTACCGACAGTGGCTTGAAAACATTCAAGACTGGTGCATCTCCCGTCAGCTCTGGTGGGGACATCAGATTCCTGCCTGGTACAAGGCCGACGACCAAGGCCAGCCGATTCACGATGGCACGGTCTATGTGGCGGAAAACGACGATGACGCCCTGAAGCAGGCGCGTGAGTCGGGCTGGACCGGCAGCCTCGTTCGCGACTCTGACGTGCTTGACACCTGGTTTTCTTCGGCTCTGGTGCCCTTCTCAACTTTGGTGAAGCCCGGCGAAGAATGGGATGCAAGGCTGGGTCAGGATAAGGGGCCTGCCTACGGCGGACCTAAGCTCGCCCCCGAACTCACGCAGTACCTGCCATCCAGTGTTCTTGTCACGGGCTTTGACATCATCTTTTTCTGGGTGGCCCGCATGGTCATGATGACCTGCCACTTCACCGGCCAGGTGCCCTTCCGCGATGTCTATGTGCATGCGCTGGTGCGAGATGCCGAAGGCCAGAAGATGAGTAAGAGCAAAGGCAATACCCTTGACCCCATTGACCTGATCGATGGCATTGACCTAAATGCTCTGGTCGCCAAGCGCACCACGGGGCTCATGAACCCCAAGCAGGCGCAGGCCATTGAAAAGAAGACACGGAAGGAATATCCGAACGGTATTGCCGCTTTTGGTACAGACGCCCTGCGTTTTACCTTTGCGAGCCTCGCCACACCAGGGCGCAATATCAACTTTGACCTATCGCGCTGCGAAGGCTATCGAAATTTCTGTAACAAGCTCTGGAATGCCAGCCGGTTTGTGCTCATGAACTGCGAAGGTAAGGACAACGGCCTCGGTGTCTGTTTTGGAGACTGCGGCCCCAACGGCGAACTTCATTTCAGCTTTGTTGACCAATGGATCGTCTCGGAACTGCAGCGCGTGGAAGACGAGGTAGAGCGTCAACTCACCGCTTACCGATTTGACCTTGCGGCCAAGGCCATTTACGAATTTGTTTGGAATGAGTTCTGCGACTGGTACTTGGAGCTTGCAAAAATTGCGCTGCAGGCGCCCGCGGAGAACGCTCAGAAGGCCGCTCGACGCACGCTACTGCGTACGCTCGAGGCCACGCTACGGCTTGCCCACCCTTTCCTTCCCTTCATGACAGAAGCCCTGTGGCAGGCCGTTGCGCCGTTGGCGGGCCGAAGTCCTGACCTGATGGAAGGCAGGTTTGCAAGCATTACAACGGCCACCTTCCCCAAGGCGGAACTGAAAAAAATTGAGCCGCTCTGCGACGCTCAGATGAACCAGTTAAAAGACCTTATTGGTGCCATTCGTAGCCTTCGAAGTGAGATGGGCCTTGGTCCGGGTGACAAGGTCCCCCTGCATATTGAGGTCGAAACCTCAAGCACGCAGGCCGACTCAGACGACCCCTTGAACTTCAACAGCGCTAGTCATGAACGTGAACTTGCCCTTGCAGGTATGGCTGCGCTTTGTCGTCTTAGCGACGTCACGGTGGTCACCGACAAGCCCGCAGCCATGCAAGCCGCTCGTATGCAGCCCGCGGTGGTTAGCCTTGCACCTGTTCAGATCCTTGGTCGTCTGCGGCTGCGACTCGAGGTTGCGATTGATCTGGAAGTCGAGAAGGCAAGGCTTCAAAAAGAGCTCGATCGACTTCGCCAGGAAATCGCGAAGTGCACGACCAAACTCTCAAACCCACAATTTGTCGACCGCGCCCCGGCCGCGGTTGTTCAGCAAGAAAAGGCTCGCCTCGCCGAGTTTGAAGCAGCCCTGGTGAAGATCGAGGGTCAGTTTCAAGCAATAACACAAGCCCAATAGACGAGTCGGGAAGACCAAAAAGAAAAGGCGATACAGATTGCTCTGTGTCGCCTCCAAACGGCCACTTAGCCTTAGCCTCGTGGCCTCTCCTCCTCAACGAGTCTTGACCTTACTCCCAAGGCATCCAATGACACAAGCTGTGCTGCAACAGATTGACCCAGCCTTGTTCATGCAAAACCTGCTGTAAGACCGAATTAACATGAACAAACCAGGGACAAACCGGCATTTACGCCGAAAAATAAGTGTAATCCCTAGTCCTTTTTCTCAGGCATAGATCCAAAGACATCGCGCGTGCTTGCATAAAAAGAGCCATGGGCAACGGCAATGAGAATGAAGGTTATGGGCATTAACAACGTAAAGACCGCCTGCTGACTGAGTCCTGCAAGGCTTGTAAAAGCCGAGACCAAGAGGCTTAAAAAAACAAATATACCCAACCAAGACAGGCCGTAGACAAAGAAAGCCGTGCGATTACGCCAGACCGCAAAAAAGGAATAAAACAGCGCCTTGACCACGGGGAACTGCCCCCAGACCAGTAACTGCGGTGCGAACCAAAAGGCCATAAGCACTGGCAAATAGCCAAGAACCGCCACAATCAGCCCCCACTGCAGGCTGGGATCCATGGAAATGGTGGGATCGGTCAGTTCCTCGGGCGACTGACTCATGGCCCGGAAGAGACTGCCGCCGTCCACCATCCAGGCAAGCACAAGCACCACGACCAGTCCCAGAAAATAAAGCAGGCCCATTTGCAGCAAGGACTTGGCCTTATCACTACGAAAGCCCGAGACAAGCAGTAAAGGCATAGGCATTTCCTGACGATCGACGGCAAGGGCAAGGGCAATAAAGCCAAAGCCAAGGCCGGGCGTAAGAATCAGGGGGGCCACAAGGCCAAGCAAGGGAATCATGGCAAGGATGACGAGGCCTGCCCAATAGGCAAAGAGTGTCAGAAACCAGATTAGCGGCTGGCGATGGAAAAGTCGAAAACCTTCGGTCAGCCAGGCTGCACCAAGACGCGCCGGGACGACACGAGGGGCGTGCTGAATCTTCATGGCAAGCATTCGCGCATGGCCTCCGGAGATCGACAATGACTAAGCATGGACTCAAAGTATGCGGGATCCTTCGCGGTCAGCATCTCTGCGGGACGAGGCCGATACCAGTCATAAAGACGTGATACCAGGAATCGAAAGGCAGCTGTTCGGCGCATCATGGGCCAGGCGTTTTTCTCGTATACCGTGAAGGGCCGAACATCTGCGTAGGCCGAAATCATGGCCTGACCATGGGCTGTCTTAGTGTGGGCCCAGTCGTTGTAGGCCACAGCAAGGTCAAACAGAAATGCATCATCACCCGCAAAGTAATAGTCTATAAAGCCCCCCAGAACCACTTGCCCGCAGAGGCTATCAGGCTCGTGGTCTTTGGATGCCTCATCGAATAAAACATTGTCACGAAAAAGGTCCGCATGGACCGCACCTTTGGCGAGGCTTCGGTAGCCCTCGGACTGATGAAACGTCTGCTGGGCCTTCAGTTCGTCTTGGGAGAGTTGAACGAGCTTGTCTGGCATACGTGGCCAGAGGTCGGGCAAGACCTGCTGCCACCAGTCAAGGCCTCGTAAATTAGGCTGACGCATTGAAAAATCCGAAACGGCCAGATGGCTCTTGGCCAGCTCCGCGCCAACAAGTGCGCAATGCGCAGCGCTGGGATTCTCAATATCAGTGCCCTTAAGCCGACGCACGATCGCCGCGGGCTTGCCCTGGCATTGACCAAGCAGCTCACCCGAACGATTCAAAACGGGTGCCGCACAGGCAACCGACTTGGCCTCAAGGTGACGCATAAGCTCCAGATAGTAGGGCAGTTGCTGGGCGGTGAGCCGCTCAAAAAGGGTTAGGACAAAGTCACCCTGGGTCGTTGATAAAAAGAAATTGCTGTTCTCAATGCCCGAGGCAATGCCCTTAAGAGAGACCAGGTCTCCAAGGTCATAGCCCTGAAGGAACGACTGTGCTGCCTCGGGAGAGACCGGCGTAAAGACCGCCATAAAAACCTAGTCGACCAGCCGTGTGATAAGGCTTGATGTGTCCCAGCGACGACCGCCCTTGGTCTGAACCTCGGCATAAAACTGATCCACCAGAGCAGTCGCCGGAAGCAACGCTCCATTGCGTCGCGCCTCGTCCATGCAGAGCCCAAGATCTTTGCGCATCCAGTCAACGGCAAAGCCAAAATCAAACTTACCGTCCACCATGGTGGTGCCACGGTTGTCCATCTGCCAAGACTGGGCAGCGCCCTTGCCGATGACCTCAAGCACCAGTTTCATATCGAGGCCCGCCTTCATCCCAAAGGCTACGCCCTCGGAGAGACCCTGAACCAGGCCGGCAATACAGATCTGGTTCACCATTTTGGCAAGCTGCCCGGCACCGGCCTCACCAATACGAGTAAAGGCGCGAGAAAACGCCATAGCGACCGGGCGGGCGCGATCAAAATCGGACTGACTGCCACCCACCATAACGGTTAAGAGGCCATTAACAGCACCGGCCTGACCGCCAGAGACGGGGGCATCAATGAAGCTAAGGCCAAGGCCTTTAGCCTGCCCAGCAAGCTCGCGGGCAACCTCAGCTGAAGCCGTGGTGTGATCGACGAAAAGACTGCCTTTCGCCATGCCCGCAAAGGCTCCCTGGGGGCCCAGAACAACACTACGAAGGTCGTCGTCATTGCCCACGCAACAAAAAACAATGTCAGCATTCTTCGCGGCCTCTGCGGGCGTGGCGGAAGAGGCGCCACCAAACTCAGCCACCCAGGCCTTGGCCTTCTCGGCAGACCGGTTGTAAACAGTGACCGTGTGCCCCGCCTTCGCAAGATGGCCCGCCATGGGAAAACCCATGACCCCAAGGCCTAGAAAGGCAACACGGGTTGCAGGGCTTGCGTCGTACTGCTTGTCTTGAATGCTCGGCATGGCAAATGGCTCCATAGAAAAAGTCGTTAACTACGCGATTATCCCGTGTTCCCTTAAACTGTGCCCCATGGCCACACTGACCGTTTCCGAAATTCGACAAAAGTTCCTAGACTTCTTTGCCCAGCAAGGGCATACGGTGGTTGCATCCAGCCCCCTGGTGCCCGCCAACGACCCTACCCTGCTTTTCACCAACAGCGGCATGGTTCAGTTCAAGGACGTTTTTCTAGGAAAAGAGACACGCGGCTACCGGCGGGCAACGTCATCTCAGCGAAGTGTACGGGCAGGCGGCAAACACAACGATCTGGAGAATGTGGGCTACACAGCTCGGCACCACACCTTTTTTGAGATGCTGGGCAATTTTTCCTTCGGGGATTATTTTAAGGAAGAGGCCATTACCTTTGCCTGGACGCTGCTCACCGACGTCTATGGGCTTCCCAAAGAGAGGCTCTGGGTCACGGTCTACCAAGACGATGACGAGGCCCATGCCATTTGGAAAGACAAAATTGGCGTGCCGGTTGACCGCATTGTTCGTATTGGCGACAACAAAGGGGCACGCTACGCCAGCGATAACTTCTGGCAAATGGCCGACACCGGCCCCTGCGGCCCCTGCAGCGAAATTTTTTACGACCACGGGCCCAAGGTCTGGGGTGGCCCCCCAGGTTCCGACGATGCCGACGGCGACCGCTACATTGAGATCTGGAACCTGGTCTTCATGCAGTTCGATCGGGATGAGGCCGGGGTGCTCAACCCCTTGCCTAAACCTTGTGTCGACACCGGCATGGGCCTTGAACGCATTGCGGCTGTTCTGCAAGGCGTTCATAGCAACTACGAGATTGACCTTTTTCAGAACCTTATAAAGGCGGCCGCCCACGAGACCGGCTGCAAAGACCTTGAAAACCCGTCGCTGCGGGTCATTGCCGACCATATTCGGGCCTGCAGCTTTCTAGTTGTCGATGGCGTCATTCCCGGAAACGAGGGACGTGGTTATGTGCTTCGTCGCATTATTCGCCGCGCTCTTCGCCATGGCCACAAGCTGGGTCAAACCCAGCCCTTCTTCTATCGGCTGGTAAAGGTGCTTGATCAGGAAATGGGCGAGGCCTACCCCGAACTGCGCGCTGTGGCCTCGCGTGTGGCTGATGTTCTTAAAACAGAAGAAGAACGTTTTGGCGAGACGCTCGAGAAGGGCATGGGCATCTTATCGCAGGCCATTGGATCCCTGAGGCAGGGGCAGGCGCTCGATGGCCAGACTGCCTTCATGCTCTACGACACCTTTGGCTTTCCGCTTGACCTCACCGCTGATGTCTGCCGCGAAAAGGGGCTGACCGTGGACGAAGAGGGCTTTGAAAAGGCCATGGACCGCCAGCGTGACCAGGCAAGGGCCGCGAGTAAATTTAAACAAGGGGCAGGCCTGGCCTACGAAGGCCGCGAGACCCAGTTTCTTGGCTACACCGAGCTCGCCAGTCCCGCCGAAGTAACGGGCCTTTTTGTGGAAGGAAGCCCCGTTGATCAAATTATAGAAGGTCAACATGTCACCGTGGTTCTTGCCCAGACACCGTTTTATGCCGAGTCGGGCGGCCAGGTCGGCGATGCTGGTGAACTTATTGCGTCAGGCGTCTTGGTACGTATTGATGACACCCAAAAAATCACCCCCAGTGTCTTCGGTCACGTCGGGCAGGTAATTAAAGGCAGTCTGCGTCTTTCCGATAGGGTTGAGGCCTGCGTTAATGTCGGCCGCCGCGAACAGACTGCCCGAAATCACTCGGTCACCCATCTTATGCACAAGGCCCTGCGCGAGGTGCTCGGCGACCATGTTCAGCAGAAGGGCTCTTTGGTGGATGCCGAGAAGACTCGATTCGACTTTTCGCACAATCAGCCTGTTTCGGCCTCGGAAATTCAAGAAATTGAACAGCGTGTGAACGCAGAGATTCTTGAAAACACAGCCACGCAAGCCCAGGTGATGTCCTTTGACGACGCCGTTGCGGGTGGCGCCATGGCCTTGTTTGGAGAGAAATACGGCGACGAAGTTCGCGTGCTCGACATTGGAAGCTCGCGTGAGCTCTGCGGCGGCACCCATGTGCAACGCACAGGAGATATTGGCCTCTTTAAAATCGTGGCCGAGTCTGGGGTTGCTGCAGGTATTCGTCGCGTGGAGGCCATTACCGGCGCGCGTCTGCTCGACCAGATTCGTCAGGCCGATGACACCCTAAACGCCGTGGCGGCGTTGCTTAAGGCTCCTGGCCACGAACTCACCACCAAGCTTGCCCAGGTGCTGGAACAAAGCCGGCAGCTCGAGAAAGAACTTTCGCGTCTAAAGACTAAGCTGGCCTCGGCCTCGGGAGAAGACCTGGCAAGCAAGGCCATTGAGGTCCATGGCGTAAAGCTTTTGGCGGCCCAGCTCGATGACATGGACCCGCAAGGCCTGCGCGGTCTGGTGGATCAGCTAAAGGACAAAATGGGCAGCGCCGCCATTGTGCTTGCGGGTGTGCAGGCCGGAAAGATTAGTCTGGTGGCTGGTGTTACCAAAGACCTGACCGCCAAGGTGAAGGCAGGAGAGCTGGTCAACCATGTGGCTCAGCAAATAGGGGGTAAAGGCGGAGGTCGCCCGGACATGGCCCAGGGCGGAGGCGTGGACACGGCTGCCCTGCCCCAAGCCCTTCAGAGCCTTGCGGCCTTTGTGACTGCCGGGGCCGAGAAGTCGCGATAATTATTCTATGAACGACAAAGCCAATTCAGCACTTGGGTCGCATTCCGATTTCGGTCAAGGGTCTGTCAACCGCAGGCTTGACCTTCAGGGCTTAAGCTGCCCTCTTCCTATTCTGAAAGCGAAAAAGGCGCTCGGTGAAATGAACTCGGGTGAGCAGCTCTTGGTTATTGCCACCGATCGCGGTGCCTGGGATGACTTCGACTATTTCTGCGCTAACACGGGCCATGCCCTTATTGAGCGGCAGGAAGACCAGGGTGAGTTTAAGTTTCTTATCCGTTGCAAATAAAAAGCTAGACCTTTTCCAGCTTAGCCACGCCAAGGGCAAGCCATTTGGGGCCATCGCGCTTAAAGTTCACCTGGGCCCGACCTTCGGTGCCGGAGCCCTCGAGCGCCAGAATAACGCCATCACCAAAACGCGAATGACGCACCGCCTGGCCCACATAGAAGCCGCTGTCGTGGGTCTGACCAGCAATGGCTGGCTTTTGAAAACTGGGGCTTACGGACCCGCGATCCCCCATACCCTGACGGGCCCAACGTCCGGCCGGGCGGTCTTGAGCAAACGAACCCGAACCGGTGGCCCGCGAACCTCCCGCCGAACCTCCACCCTGCGACCAGCCCCATGCACCGCGATCAGCATCCGACGAGGTGTCGGCAGTCAAAGAGCCGCCAAGGGCGCCCCCTGACCAACGGTTATCCACGCGAGGCGTGAGCCAGCGCAGCGTTTCTTCGGGGAGCTCTTCAAGAAAGCGACTGCGTAGGTTGTAGCGGGTCTGACCATGCAGCATACGGGTCTGGGCCATGGAAATGTAAAGACGTTGGCGCGCACGGGTAATGGCCACATACATAAGACGCCGCTCTTCACTAAGGCCATCGGGCTCTGAAATGGTGTTCTCGTGCGGAAAGAGCCCCTCTTCAAGGCCTGTTAAAAAGACCGCGTGAAACTCAAGGCCCTTGGCCGAATGAATGGTCATGAGCTGAACCGCATCCTGACCCTCCGAGGCCTGGTTGTCCCCAGCCTCGAGCGAGGCATGGCTTAAGAACATCGACAAAGGGCTGCCCACAAGGCCTGTCTCGTCTTCGTCGGCGCCTGTCAGACCCAGGTTTGCAGGCGCCTCCGGCGCAAACCGCTCTTCAGCAAGAAAAGCGGCCGCCGCATTGACAAGTTCTTGAAGGTTCTCAATGCGTTCGCGACCCTCTTTTTCAGTCTCGTAGTGACGGATAAGCCCTGAGCGGTCAAGCATGGCCGCGACCATTTCTTTTAAGGGGAGGCCTTGTGTTTCAAAACGCAGTGACTCAATCACCGCAACAAAGGCGCGCACGGCCCCACCCGCCTTACCATCCAGATATTCCGCCGCCGCGTAAAGGCTTGTACCACGCTGACGCGCCTGGTCTTGCAACTGTTCAATGGAGCGGGCGCCAATACCGCGGGTTGGGAAATTCACCACGCGCAGAAAGGCGGTGTCCTCGTGTGGATTCTCCATAAGTCGAAGATAAGCCAGGGCATGCTTCACCTCGGCCCGCTCGAAGAACCGCAGACCTCCGTAGACCTTGTAGGGAATGCCCGCGTTGAACAAGGTCTGCTCGATCACCCGAGACTGGGCGTTGCTGCGATAGAGCACGGCAATCTCACTGCGAAGACTGCCTTC
>JALRJP010000057.1 GCA_023261135.1 Burkholderiaceae bacterium
ACTCACCAGACCCAGCGCTATTGCCGTCTACGATCGTTCCATTTACGGGATCAAGACGAGTCTCAAGGCGGAATCCGGCCTTCATACCGCCACCGAGATCCTCTTCTCCTTTGAAACCGAGGCGGCTGGAGTTGTGCAGGCTCGTTCCAAGCGAAGTCAGGTCTGCGTTACCCGAACCATCTTTTAAGTTAATCTCAACGATTCCATAGACGGTAACCTGCGCCATTGCGGGAACAGCCAAGGCTCCAGCGACGGCAGCAGCAATAAGATGCTTTTTCATTCAGTATTCTCCTAAGAGGTTATTTAAACCCACGCAGACAGCACGCGGGGAGACGCACTTTTGTACGCACACCCTAATTGTGAGCGTTCGACTAACGGAGTCAAAGCCTTAGCGCCTTTTGTGACAAAGGTTCTTAGGGTTTCGTTGCGGTTAAGCAACACTAACGTTGCGGGGTTGCAACAGGGCCAGCACGTGGCCCACTGACAGCCAGACAGGCTTTAAGCCCTCGATTGAGAATCAGGGCTCACTCCCCAACTCTTGCCAACCAATCACCAACTGATAAGCATGGGTTTTCTAAAAACCCTCAAAGATAAGGTTGCAACGCAACAATTTAAGGGTTAACCTGAAGTCTGTCTCCTCCACCCTCCTCCAAAGGTGGATTACGCCCCGGGCCGAAACGCCTGGGGCTTTTTTTGGCTGTCTTTGATTTTTCCTTCTATTCCACGCATACTCAACCCTCTTCGGACATTTGTCTGAAGCACATTAACAAGGGCTGGGCCAAAAACCCAGGAAAGGAAAAGTTATGAAAACCTTCTCTGCCAAGGCGCACGAGGTTGTGCACGATTGGTATTTGGTTGACGGAACCGACAAGGTTCTTGGCCGTCTGGCCTCTGAAATTGCTCTGCGTTTGCGGGGTAAACATAAACCCGAATTCACCCCACACGTCGACACCGGTGACTTCATTGTTGTGGTGAACGCAGAAAAAATTCGTGTCACGGGTGCAAAGGCCACTGACAAAAAGTATTTTCGCCACTCGGGCTACCCCGGCGGCATTACCGAAACCAATTTCGAGAAGATGCAGGCTAGGTTCCCCGGCCGCGCGCTTGAAATTGCTGTCAAGGGTATGTTGCCCAAGGGCCCCTTAGGCTACGCCATGATTAAGAAGCTCAAAATTTATTCGGGCGACAGTCATCCCCATTCCGCTCAACAGCCCAAAGCGCTGTCGATCTAACCCAAACCGAAAAGGAATAGTTCAATGGTCGGTGAATACAACTACGGAACGGGTCGACGTAAAAGCTCGGTGGCTCGTGTCTTTATTAAGCTTGGTAAGGGCAACTTTACGGTGAACGGCAAGCCCCTTGATGAATACTTCGCTCGCGAAACAGGCCGCATGATTGTTCGTCAGCCTTTATCGCTCACCAACAATATGTCGAACTTCGACATCATGGTGAATGTGCATGGTGGCGGTGAGTCGGGTCAGGCAGGCGCTGTACGCCACGGCCTCACCCGCGCACTGATTGATTTCGACGACACCCTAAAGCCTGTGCTCTCCAAGGCGGGTCTTGTTACGCGTGATGCCCGTGAGGTTGAGCGTAAGAAGGTGGGTCTGCATAAAGCCCGTAAGCGCAAGCAGTTCTCCAAGCGTTAATTTGTTTTGTGGCCCTGCAAAGGGCTTCATCGAAAGAGGGCGCTTACGAGCGCCCTTTTTTATTTCTTTCCCTGGAGTGATTGGTTTTGCGTGCATCAAAAATGATGTATTTTGATGCCTACTTTGGCGCGCACATGGGATGCTCACCTCAATGCAAAGGACCTTGCTATGAGAACCACGGTGAATTTTGACCCCAACTTACTTCAGCAGGCTCAGGCTTTGACAGGCTTGTCGAATAGATCCGAGCTTCTTAAACAGGCACTTAAGGCCCTCATTGAAAGGGAGGCCGCGTTGCGGCTTAGTCGATTAGGAGGCACGGCACCCGCTATACAGCCGATCACTCGGCGCAGGCCCACTGACGATGATTCTGGTTGACACCTCGGTCTGGATTGATCATTTCAGACAAGGAGATGATCGCTTGGTGGGTCTATTAAGAAGCGGCCAAGTTCTTACTCATGAGTTGGTCATTGGAGAACTGGCATGCGGTTCACTGCCTGACAGAACGAGCACGTTGGCGAACTTACTGGCGCTTCCTCGTTTACCTAACCTGCCTTTTAAAGAAACGCTCGCAACCATAGACCGGCTTAAACTAAGTTCGATTGGTATTGGATTCGTTGATGTCTGCCTTCTCAGCGCGGCACTTGTCTCACCATGTTCACTTTGGTCGCGTGACAAAAGGCTCGTGAATGCTGCAGAAACTTTGGGTATCTCTTTTCAGGAGTTCAATTAGGTGATCAAAATCGGAATTGTTGGTGGCACAGGCTACACGGGAGTGGAGCTTCTTCGGCTCTTGGCCCAGCACCCGCATGCAGAGCTTCTTGCCATTACCTCACGCAAAGAGGTGGGTATGCCCGTGGCCGACCTTTTTCCATCACTGCGTGGGCGAGTAAGCCTAGCCTTTAGCGACCCTGCCCAGGCACCCCTGCAGGACTGCGATGTGGTGTTCTTCGCAACGCCCCACGGCGTGGCCATGGAACAGGCGCGATCCCTTTTAGAGAAGGGCGTGAAGGTCATTGACCTGGCCGCGGACTTTCGCCTGCAAGACCCTGCGGAGTTTGAGCGCTGGTACAAAATGCCCCACGGCTGCACCGATCTTCTTGGCGAAGCTATCTATGGCCTGCCGGAAGTGCAACGCGAGGCCATTCGTTCGGCGAGGCTTATTGGCCTGCCGGGCTGCTACCCAACGGCAGTGCAGTTGGGTTATTTGCCCGTGCTTGAACAGGCCGGTCTTGTTGACCCTGCGAGCCTTATTGCCGACTGCAAATCAGGTGTTAGTGGTGCGGGCCGCAAGGCCGAAGTGGGTATCCTGTTTAGCGAGGCCAGTGACAACTTCAAGGCCTATGGGGTGAGTGGCCACAGGCACTGGCCCGAAATTACCCAGGGCCTGAAAACCATCATGGCGAAAGCCGGCCAGCCCGCCGGCTCGCAAGAGGCGCTTGCCATGGCCTTTGTACCGCACCTCACACCCATGATTCGCGGCATTCATGCCACGCTTTATGCAAGGCTTACCGCCAAAGGCATGGACACCGATATTCAAGCTCTATACGAGGCGCGTTACGCCGACGAACCTTTTGTGGATGTTCTGCCCGCGGGCAGCACGCCGGAGACGCGTTCGGTAAGAGCATCGAACTTTATGCGCATCGCGGTGCATCGCCCGCCGGTGCGGGCAGGCGGAGCCTCGGACCTTCTTTGCATTCTAGTGGTGGAAGACAATCTGGTGAAGGGAGCCTCGGGCCAGGCGGTTCAGGTAATGAACCTGATGTTTAATCTGCCAGAAACCACAGGGCTAAGCCTTGTGCCGGTGCTGCCTTAACCTACCTCGTTTACAAGTTTTAAGGCCGCCGAAAGACTCATCACGGTGGTTTGCTCGTTTAGGGGCCAGCTGTCAGTGCCTGGCGTAACAACAAGCTGTCGGCTTGGCTTTAAGTCGTTGCAGGCACTATGAAACCCGCGAGCCAATTTGGGGCTAAGGCTGTGTTTAATTTCAATAAGCCAGCGCTCACCCGATTCCCATTCAAGTAATAAGTCGGTCTCGGCACCACTGGCCGCTCTGTAAAAGTAGGGCTGCGCCTTATCGTTCACTGCATTGGCAAGAGCCTCAACTACAAAGCCCTCCCAGCTTGCGCCAAGTATGGGGTGACCCATAAGCTGCTCATGGTTTTCAACGCCAAGAAGGGCATGCAACAAACCCGTGTCCCGAATATAGACCTTGGGGGCGCGAACCAGGCGCTTACCTGAGTGACGATGCCAAGCCGGAAGACGACGCACCAACAAGAAGTCTTCAAGCAGCTGTAGGTAATTGCTGATGGTGCGTTGATCAACCCCAAGGCTTCGCGACAGCGAGGCCAAATTAACAAGGCCCGCGTTCTGATGCGCAAGCATGGTCCATAAGGCCCGAAGGTTATGAACCGCAAGCCTTGGCGCAAACTGGTTTACATCGCGCTCCATGTAACTGCGAATAAAATCTCGCCGCCATTGGAAACTCTTTTTCGAAGAGCTGGCTAGAAAGCTTTCAGGAAAGCCGCCCCGCAGCCAAAGCTTGGGCTGGTCTACTTCTGAAAGTTCTCCTGGGCTAAAGGGTGCAAGTTCCAGGTAACGAACACGCCCAGCCAGACTTTCACCGGCCTGCTTAAGAAGGTCAAGCGAAGCGGAGCCTAGAAGAAGATAGAGGCCCTGACGACGGGACTCCCTGCGAGCTAGGTCTATGAGGCCGCGAAGTTGCGGGAACAGAGCGGGGTAGCGATGCACCTCGTCAATAATGACAAGCTTATCCAGGTGACTCTGCAGAAAGAGTGTTGGCGAAGCGAGCTTCTGGAGATCGGTTTCGGACCCCAAATCCAGATAAATGTAAGCGCCCGCTCTTTTCTCTGAAGCTTCTAAAGCAAGGGTTGTCTTACCCACTTGGCGAGGCCCTAAAAGCGCCACGGCGGGCGAGTCGGTAAGGG
This sequence comes from Burkholderiaceae bacterium, assembly GCA_023261135.1. Lineage (GTDB taxonomy): Bacteria > Pseudomonadota > Gammaproteobacteria > Burkholderiales > Burkholderiaceae_A > Hahnella. Next base: position 4,595 of record JALRJP010000057.1, read on the forward strand.
CTTCAAGAAGATGGGCTTCTAAATGGCGGTTTATCATCTATGCAAATATGACATTGAACTTCCGTATTTGCAATGTTATTTGTGGTCACTTAGGCCTGCAAGCCACAGGGCTAAGCCTTGTGCCGGTGCTGCCTTAGGCGCAGAATTGGGTTGTTCGTTTTATTCCTAAAAAGGATCTCCCCATGACCGCTGCTGTAGAAACCGCCAACCTTCAAAGCGACACCCCCGACATTCCCGAGCCCTTGGTGTTCACAGAGTCGGCTGCCAACAAGGTGAAGACGCTCATTGATGAGGAAGGCAACCCCGAGCTTAAACTGCGGGTATTTGTTCAAGGTGGGGGCTGCTCGGGCTTTCAGTATGGCTTCACTTTCGATGAAGCCGTGAACGAAGACGACGCCGTGATGGAGAAAAACGGCGTGCAGCTTCTTATTGACAGCATGAGCTACCAGTATTTAATTGGCGCCGAAATTGACTACAAAGAAGACCTCGAGGGCGCTCAGTTTGTGATTAAGAACCCCAATGCCACCACCACCTGTGGCTGTGGGTCCAGCTTCTCCGTTTGATTCTTCTTGATGACTGCAAGAGCTCGGCCGATGCGCCGAGCTCTTTGTTTTTTGAAGACCCGCTGTCGCACTGGCGGGTTTTTCGTATTCAGGAGTTAGTTAACACCCTGAATGCCATGGAAGCTGCTCGGGACATGGGGCAGTACGTGGTGGCCTTGTTTTCGTACGAGCTGGGCAATGCACTTCAAGGTACCCAGAAGGATGTCTCGCGAGACGCTCATGCTGGACACGAGGCTCAGAGGGATTGCGAAGCAGAAGACACGGCAGGCACACCCTCTTCGCCAGCCGAGCCCCTGCTTGAAGCCTTTGCCTTCGGCCAATGCAAACGCCTAAGTAATGACCAGGTGCTCGAATGGCTTCAAACGCGTATTGCTGCCATGCCCGAGCAGGATCGCGTTGCAGGGCTTCTAAACCTACAGGCAAGCCTTAGCGAGGACGACTACGCCCGCGACATTGCCGCCATTCAAAACTTTATTACTAGGGGCGACACCTACCAGGTGAACCACACCTTTCAACTTCGCGCCCAAACCTTTGGCCACCCCTTGGCGCTCTACAGCCGCTTGCGTGCTCGCCAGCCTGTTCGCTACGGGGCTTATGTTGAAACCGCTGATCGTCAGGTGCTTTGTTTCTCCCCAGAACTCTTCATTAAACATGAGGACGGTTTGCTAACTGCCAAGCCCATGAAGGGCACCCTGGGCCGATCGCAGGCCAAGGCGTCGGACCTATCGAGCAACGAGAAAGACCGCGCCGAGAATGTAATGATCACCGACCTTATTCGCAACGACCTGGGTCAAATTTGTGAAACGGGAAGCATTAAGGTGCCCGCACTTTTTGATGTCGAAGAGGTGGGGGATGTCTACCAAATGACCTCCACCATTACCGGAAGGCTGAGGCCAGAGCTTTCACTGCACGAGATTCTTCGTGCAAGCTTTCCCTGCGGCTCGGTGACTGGAGCGCCGAAGAAACGCACCATGGAAATTATTGCCGAGCTTGAGCCTCACGACCGGGGGCTTTACTGCGGCTCCATTGGGATCTTTGAACCGAATGGCAACTTTCAACTGAATGTGGTGATTCGCACCCTTGAAATTAATGCCAAGCGGCAGGTGTGCATTGGAATAGGCTCGGGCATCACCATTGATTCACAGGCCAACAAAGAATGGCAAGAGTGTGCGGTGAAGGCGGGCTTTGTTACTGGACTATCGTCATCTGTGGGTTTGATTGAGACCATGCGCGTAGAGAGTGGCCAGCCACCCTTGTTGGCCTTGCATTTGAATCGCATGCAGGCCTCTGCCAAGGCCCTGGGCATAGCGTTTAACCGAGCCTTTCTTGAGGCTCAGGTTCAAGACCATCTGCGGTCGTGTTCGCAGGGTGCTCTTCGGCTTCGTTTGGAGCTCTCCCCTGAAGGGGAACTGCAGTTAAGCCATGGTGCCGTTGAACCCTTGGCTGGCATTCAAAGTGTTTTCTGGGCGCGTGATCTTTTGGGCGCCCACGCAGCCCTTATGCAAAGCAGCAACCCCCTTCTTGCTCATAAAACCACGGCCCGAGCAGTCTACGACGCAGGCTGGAAGGCGGCTGTTGAGAACGGTGGCTTTGATGCCTTGTTTGTGAATGAACGCGGGGAAGTCACCGAGGGCGGCCGCAGCAGCCTGTTCGCCTGCATAGGCGGGCAATGGTGGACGCCCCCCCTGCAGTCTGGTGTTCTGCCTGGGGTTATGCGCGAACAACTTCTTAATCCCAAGGCGTCCTTTGCCCATACAAAAGAGACAGCGCTCTTCAATACCGATCTTGCGCGGTCTATTCTTGGCGGTGCCCAGGAACGCGTGCTTTACCCGAAGGATGTTTTAAACGCCGATGCACTGGCTGTGGTGAATGCGTTGCGGGGTGTTGTGCATGTGAGGCTTTCGGAGCCTACGAAGTCCTCATAAGCAAGGATGACCGGGCTTAATAAGGCAGGAGCGGCTTGCCCGAGTTTAGGCGGCCTAGGTGAAAAACTGTTTTACCTTTGAGGCAACAAGCCAGGGTGGAATGACCTGGATATCATCATGCATGGGATAGCCTTGGTTTGTTGCAGCCACCACAAAGGTTTGCTGGGGTTTGAGGTCTTGATGGGCGGACCAGAAACCCTTTGAAAGCCTAGGCTGGGTAGATAACTTGATTTCAAACGCTAGCCGCCTGCCATTGGAGGCCTCAATGAAAAGATCCATCTCAGCCCCTACAGTAGTTCGATAAAAATAGGTGGTGGCCAAGGGGTCAACCTGTTCGACCGCGGCAAGCGCCTGCTCAATCACAAAACCTTCCCAAGAAAACCCCGCAACCGGGTGTCCGCTAAGCGCGCGAAGATCGGCGATTTTTAGCAAGGCGTGCAGCAGACCACTGTCGCGAATGTAGAGCTTGGGCGACTTCACAAGGCGCTTACCTAGATTTGCCCCGTAGGGCATAAGCCTGCGAACCATGAAGGCATCGCAAAGAATATCGATGTAGCGGTTCACCGTGTGGTAACTGACCCCACCAAGCGCCAAGCCAATTTGGCTGGCATTCAGAACCTGACCATGCAGATGCGCCAACATAGACCAAAGCCTAAGCATGGCCTCGTGAGGAACATTCACCCCAAACTGCTGCAGGTCGTTCAGTACGAAGCTTTGAATAAACTGCTGTCGCCAGAGCAACCCCTGAGCAGGTGTTTGAGCAAGAGCACTTCGTGGAAAGCCCCCTGAAAGCCAGAACTGACTTGTGATCAAAGGCCAGAGACCATGTGATGTTGAGGATCCAACTTTGGCCTGAAGATACTCCGCCAACGTAATGGGGTAGAGGCTCAGGCTCGAAAGCCTTCCAGCCAATGATTCTCGGGCTTGTCGCAGTAACTGGCCCGAAGCGGAACCCAGTAAAAGAAAGCGACCCGGCTGACGATATGAATCAATTTCAGGGCGAAGCTCTTCGAAGAGCCTTGGCATGGCCTGCACTTCATCAAGAACCACCAGCTGAGAGCGGTACTGTTCGAAGATGCGGGATGCAGAACCAAAGGCTGCCCGGTCGTCTGGCTTTTCTAAGTCAAAAAAGACGGCGCCTAGCCGAGTTTTTGCAATGGCCTGGGCAAGCGTTGTCTTTCCAACCTGCCTGGGGCCCAACAAGGCCACCGCTGGCTGAAAAGCCAGATGATCGTTAACGGTTTGTTCGAGCTCTCGAGGAATCATCCTAGTATTTTAGAAGTTTGATTTCTAAAATACTAGGAAAAAATAGGCTACTCGACCGCCTTCACCATGTCCTCAACCACCTTTTTGGCGTCCCCGAACACCATCATGGTCTTGTCCATGTAAAACAGTTCGTTATCAAGCCCCGCATAGCCCGAGGCCATGGAGCGTTTGTTCACAATCACGGTAGCCGCCTTGTAGGCTTCCAAAATAGGCATCCCAAAAATAGGGCTGCCTGGGGTGCGTGCTGCAGGATTCACCACGTCGTTGGCGCCAAGCACCAGCACCACGTCCGTCTGGCCAAAGTCGGAGTTGATGTCTTCCATCTCAAAGACCTGGTCGTAGGGCACCTCGGCCTCGGCGAGCAGCACATTCATGTGGCCAGGCATACGGCCCGCCACGGGGTGAATGGCATAGCGAACGTCAATACCCTTCTCGGTTAGCTTCTCGGTCAGTTCTTTAAGCGCATGCTGGGCGCGCGCCACGGCGAGGCCATAGCCCGGAACAATAATGACGGAATCGGCATTCGCCAAAAGAAAGGCAGCATCGTCGGGCGAACCACTTTTAACAGGGCGCTGGGCCTGGTCGCCTGCGGCCGCAGCCGTTCCCGCATCGCCCCCGAAGCCACCCAGAATCACATTGAAGAAGCTGCGATTCATGGCCTTGCACATGATGTAGGACAGAATGGCGCCCGAGGAGCCCACCAGTGAACCCGCAATGATAAGCATGGAGTTCCCCAGCGAGAAGCCAATACCCGCGGCTGCCCAACCGGAATAGCTATTCAACATACTGACCACCACCGGCATGTCTGCGCCACCAATGGGAATAATAATGAGCACGCCCAGAATGAAGCTTAGGGCTAACATAATGAAGAAGGCTTCCCAGCTCTCGGTGAACATAAAGACCAGACCAAGGCCAACGGTTGCAAGCCCAAGAATAAGGTTCAGCATGTGCTGACCACTAAACACCACCGGGGCGCCCTGAAAGAGCCGGAACTTGTACTTGCCCGAGAGCTTTCCGAAGGCAATCACAGAACCACTGAAGGTAATCGCACCAATGGCCGCACCTAAGAAAAGTTCAAGCCGATTACCCACAGGAATGGGCTGACCCTTGGCCGCAATGTTCAGTGCATAGGGCTCGGCTACGGCGGCAACAGCAATAAACACAGCCGACAGACCAATCATGGAGTGCATGAAGGCCACAAGCTCGGGCATTTTGGTCATCTCCACGCGCTTAGCCATGGTGGCACCAATAAAGCCACCCACAAGTAACCCAGCCACAAGTAAACCAAGACCCGAGCCCACCGAGGCGGTGGTGGCCATGGACTGCGCCATGGTGCCAATAAGGCCCACCGTGGTAACAATGGCTATGGCCATACCGGTCATGCCGAAGACGTTTCCACGAATGGAGGTGGTGGGGTGGCTTAGACCTTTAAGCGCCTGAATAAAGCAGACCGACGCCACTAGGTAAAGCAGCGTTACGGTATTCATAGAGAGGCTAAACATTTACGCAGCCCCCTTCTCTGAAGAAGCCCCCGCTGCAGGCTTTTTCTCTTTTTTCTTAAACATCTCAAGCATGCGCTTGGTGACCAAGAAGCCCCCGAAGACATTCACTGCCGCAAGCGCCACAGCAAGAACCCCCATGGTCTGGCCAAGTACGGTCTCGGTTAAGGCGGCCGCCAACATGGCACCCACAATGACAATGGCCGAAATGGCATTGGTGACCGCCATAAGCGGGGTGTGCAGTGCAGGCGTAACGTTCCAGACCACGTGGTAGCCCACGTAAATGGCAAGCACGAAAATAATAAGGTTGGTAAGAGTAGGGTTAATCACATCCATCGGTGCTTCTCCGTTAAGTCGCTGCGCGTGTCGCGTGTATTAAGCATGGGGCCATAAAGTGGGTACGTGCGAGTTTGGTCACCGCCTTGCCTAAGCTGGGCGGGTGACCTGACCATCTCGCGCCACCAGAGTTGCCGCCACGATGTCATCGTCCATGGGGACTTGAAACGCACCCTCTTTTGTGAAGACAAGCTTAAGAAAGTCCAATAAGTTGCGGGCGTAAAGTGCCGAGGCATCGGTGGATACAAGCGCCGCCATATTGGGCTGGCCCACAATACGAACGCCGTTACTTGTCGTAATGGTTTCGTTAAGCACCGACAGCGGGCAGTTACCACCCTGCTCAACGGCCATATCCACAATAACCGCCCCAGGCTTCATGCTGGCGACCATGTCTTCGGTAATAAGCACTGGTGCCTTGCGGCCTGGAATGAGGGCTGTGGA
>JALRJP010000058.1 GCA_023261135.1 Burkholderiaceae bacterium
ATTCAAGAGGCCGCCGCCATTGGTGTGCCCGACCCCCAGTGCGGCGAAGCGGTTAAACTCTTCGTTGTTCGCAAAGATCCCACACTGTCTGAAGAGGCCATTGTGGCGCACTGCCGAAGCCTGCTTACCAACTATAAAGTTCCCAAGCACATTGAATTTCGTGACGAACTGCCCAAGACCAACGTGGGTAAAATTCTGCGACGTGCGCTGCGCGAGCCTGCCACGTCGGAGATGACGAACTGATTGATCTTGGTGTTATTCGATTCTGGGAGTTCTTGCTTGGCACAGTCATTATTGTTCTGCTGCCCGGTCCGAACTCGCTTTATGTTGCAACCGTAGCAGCCCGCCAGGGGCCTGCCCGCGCCTGGCGGGCTGCCCTTGGCATTTTTACCGGAGACACGGTTCTCATTCTGGCAACAGCCGCCGGGGCCGCCTCGCTCATTCACCTCTTTCCTCTGGCGTTTGAGGGATTCAAACTCGTGGGCGCCTTCTACCTGGGCTGGATTGGCTTTGAACTTCTGCGCGCGGGCTGGCAGCGACGAAATCACAAAGGCTTGTCGAATGCCGAAGCAACAGAGTCAACGACGCCCGAGCGCATGCACAAAAAACCCTACCTGCGCGCCCTAGGGCTGTCGCTCACAAACCCTAAGGCCATTTTGTTTTTCCTTGCCTTTTTCACGCAGTTTGTTAGCCCGACATCCGAGTCGATTGCGCTGTCTTATTTTGTTCTTGGCCTAGTGGTTCAGATTGTTAGCCTGAGCTATTTATGGATGCTTATTGTTGCGGGCCACAAGCTTGCCCGTCAGTTCCAGGCTCACCCTCAATGGGCGGGCGTTGGGCTTATGGTTGTGGGGCTCTTCTTTATTGGCTTTGCCCTGCGACTGGTGCAGCCATCGTAGTCGCAAGGTGGTTTTATTCACGCAGGCTAGTGCACATTGGGCCTCGCTTTTAGAACGCGCGGTGTTGAAGCACGCGATTAGATTAGGCCTGCGTGAAGTCGCAGACCTGGTCGTAGGCCTGCTGCCCCGCCTTCACGGCATGCGCAAGGCCAAGCTGCGGCAACAACACCTGCTGGCAATAAAAGCTGGCCGACTTTAGCTTGCGATCGTAAAACGTCTCATCGCTTTGCTTGGCATAAGCCACAAGAGCAGCGCGACCCATCATCCAGCCACCTAAAACGTAGCCAGAGAGCATGACCAAAGGCACCGAGCCCATAAAGGCGGCCACAGGCTGTTGATTCTGAAGCGCCTCAAGACTTGCCTGTATTGACTCTTCAAGCACCGCAACCGCCTTAAGAAGAATAGCGGCCATAGCCTTGCAGTCGTCGTGGTTCTCCTCTGCAAGCTGCCTGGCTGTCGCCTGCACCTCCTGCAAGATACGCCTTGCCTCAGCCCCCTTATCGCGTGCAAGTTTACGCCCTAGGAAGTCATTGGCCTGAATGGCAGTCGTACCCTCGTAAATTGTCGTTATACGGGCATCGCGAAAATGCTGAGCGGCGCCTGTCTCTTCCACATAACCCATACCGCCGTGAACCTGAACCGCCATTGAGGTGAGATCGGTGCTTGACTCGGTGCACCAGGCCTTCACAACCGGAATCAGAAAATCACCACGGCTCTGGAATGCGGCAGCCTGAGCCGGATCGGGGCAATACGCTGCCATGTCTAGCATGGCAGCTGCCTCGTAAGCCAAGGCACGCATGGCATCAATACGCGACTTCATTTGCCCCAGAAGACGGCAGACATCGGGGTGGTAGGCAATGGGCTTGGATTCACTCTGCGCAAGCACCCTGCCCTGAATGCGCTCATGAGCATAGGCCAAGGCCTGTTGATAGGCTCTTTCTGAAATGGCCAGACCCTGAATACCCACCTGCAGCCTTGCATCGTTCATCATGGTGAACATGTACTCGAGGCCCCGGTGTGGCTCGCCCACCAGGTAACCCACTGCGCCCGAGGCTTCACCGTAGCTCATGACCGCTGTCGGGCTGGCATGTATGCCGAGCTTATGCTCCAGTGAGACAGACTTAAGGTCGTTGGCCCCACCCAGTTCGCCATTGGCCGTGACATGGTGCTTAGGCACTACAAACAAAGAAATACCTTTCACCCCCTCGGGGGCGTCGGGAAGCCTGGCGAGCACCAGATGAATGATGTTCTCGGTGAGGTCGTGGTTGCCGTAGGTAATGTAGATTTTGGTGCCATGAATGCAATAGCCAGGCTCACCCGAAGGCCCCGTCTCATTCAATGGCCAGGCCTTGGTGGCCACAGCCGCAAGGTCGGAACCCGCCTGTGGTTCGGTGAGGTTCATGGTGCCCGTCCACTCACCCGAGACCATCTTGGGCAGGTAAAGCCGCTTCTGAGTCTCACTGCCATGACGCTCAAGGGCGTGAATGGCGCCTGCCGTTAGCATTGGACAGAGCGCAAACGACATACAGCTCGCATTCCACATTTCGTTAACGGCCGCCGCCACGAGCTGTGGAAGCCCTTGGCCGTCATACTCGGTCGAGCACGAGAGTCCATTCCAGCCTGCCTCAACGAACTGGCTGTAGGCCTGTTTGAACCCTGGTGCGCAACTGACCTCACCCGCCGTATTCACTTGCGCGCCCGACTGATCACCAACGACATTTAAAGGTGACAAGACCTCCTGCGAGAACCGGGCTGCCTCAGAGAGCACGGCCTCGGCAAGACTGGGCTCGAGGTCTTGCTGACCAGGAAGCGCGGCAACCTGATTGAAGTCACAAAGCTCGGTGACCACAAACTGCATCTCGCGAAGAGGGGCTTGATAGTCTGCAGGCATGACGCGCTCCTTTTTGAGCTAAGAAGAATGGGATCTAAATTTTTGCAGTGAACTCAGGAACGACCTCGAATAAGTCCGCAACAAGACCGTAATCGGCCACTTGGAAAATGGGTGCGTCTGGGTCTTTATTAATAGCCACAATGACCTTCGAGTCTTTCATGCCTGCAAGATGCTGAATGGCACCCGACATACCAATGGCAATATACAAATTGGGCGCAACCACCTTGCCAGTCTGACCCACCTGGTAGTCGTTGGGCGCATAGCCTGCATCCACTGCCGCACGCGAGGCCCCTAGGGCAGCACCCAGTTTGTCGGCAAGCGGGGTAAGCACGGTCTGGTATTGCTCTGCGGAACCCAATGCACGCCCACCCGAGACCACCACTTTGGCCGAGCCCAGCTCGGGCCGCTCGGACTTCGATAGCTCTTGCGATACAAAACGGCTCTGGCTTGAAGGCTCAACGGCCGACAGTGTTGAAATGGGCGCCACATTTGACGAGGTCGCGACCACTTCAAAGGCCGTGGTTCGAACGGTAGTAACCAAGACAGGGTCAATGGACTGCACAGTGGCGATGACATTGCCCGCGTATATGGGGCGCTCAAAGGTGTCGTGACCAAGTACCTTGGTGATATCGGAGATAGCGGCCACATTGAGCATGGCTGCAAGCCGAGGCGCCAGGTTTTTACCCATCGTCGATGAAGGCATGACGACCGCACGCAGGCCGTCCGGGTTATTGGTCTGGGGATCACCTGCGGCAAGCGCGGGGTCAAGGGTCTGAATTAATTCAAGGGCCTGGGCTGCAAGTGCTTCCGCAAGGGGCTGCTCGTGGGCAGGACCATCGGCAAGCCAGACCTTTTGAACGCCTTGGCACTGGGCGGCCTGGTTTGCAGCCTCTTGGGCCTGATCCCCTGCCACCAAGACATGCAACTCAAAGCCTTGCGAGCCGCTGGGCTGGCTTGACTGCGCCTCGCCTAGACGGAGGGCGGCGGTAATGGTGTTAAGCGTTGAAGGCGCAAGCGCCGTTTGATTGTGTTCAGCAATAACAAGAAGTTTCATCATGCGATCACCTTGGCTTCGTTCTTAAGCTTGTCAACCAGCTCATCTACGCTAGCAACCTTGACACCGGCGGCACGACCTAGGGGCTCGGCCACTTTAAGCTGCCGAAGCCTTGGGCTGACGTCAACACCCAGGGCAGAGGCCTCAAGGGTTTCAATTTCTTTTTTCTTCGCCTTCATGATGTTAGGCAGGGTGACATAGCGCGGCTCATTCAAACGAAGATCGGCAGTGACAATGGCGGGAAGTTGCACATCGATTGTCTGAAGGCCACCATCGACCTCGCGAGTGACCAAAGCGTGACCAGACTGAAGGTCAACCTTGGATGCAAAAGTGGCCTGCGGCCAATTCAAGAGGCCAGCTAGCATCTGGCCTGTCTGGTTGCAATCGTCGTCGATGGCCTGCTTGCCCATAAGCACAAGGTCTGGGGCCTCTCGCGCAATAAGCGCCTGAAGAATCTTAGCAACCCCCAGTGGCTGCAGTGTGGCCTCACTGGTCACAAGAATGCCGCGATCCGCGCCCATGGCAAAGGCCGTACGCAGAACATCTTGACTTGCTGCAGTACCACAGGTCACAACAATGATTTCAGTGACCTTGCCCTGCTCTTTAAGCCGAACCGCCTCTTCCACCGCAATTTCATCAAAGGGATTCATACTCATTTTGACGTTGGCAATGTCAACATCAGAGCCATCAGGCGCGATACGCACCTTGACGTTGTAATCGACCACGCGCTTTACAGTAACCAAGACCTTCATATGTGTTGATGTTCCTTTTTCGAATCAAGAGCGGCCCAACAAAAAGCTAAGGCACCGTTAACCGTCATAATGGAATTTTTAAAATTGTCCCATGAATAAACTCGAGTCTGAAATTCATTATGCCCCCCTACCCATGCCCGAGGCAGGGACTCTACAAACGGTGGCAGAGGGCGTTTATTGGCTGCGTATGCCACTGCCCTTTGCGCTGGACCACATTAACCTCTGGCTAATTGAAGACACACTGAACGGTCGCGAGGGTTTTACGGCGGTGGACACAGGCATTTCAGACGACACCACCAAGGCCTTATGGCAGGTTCTTGCAAAGAGTCCGTTTAAGGGCCGCCCGCTTCTACGCGTGGTCTGCACGCACATGCATCCCGATCACGTGGGCCTTGCGCACTGGCTCTGCCAAGGCATGCCCGACAAGGACGGTAAAGCCCTGTTTCAAGCGCCCCTGCCGCTTGCCATGACCCTGGGCGAGTACGCAACCGCCAGGCTCTGGTCTTCCAGGGCCCTTGCCGAAGAAACCCGACAGGCCCCAAATGCCCAGGCCACCAGCATGGCCGAACACTTTCGTCGACACGGCATGACCAGTCAGGAGGACTACGCCAAGGCACAGAAACGCGATGGGTTTTACGGAAGTATGGTGCCAAGCGTGCCGCTCAACTACCAAAGGTTACTTCCCAACAAACCACTCAGAATAGGCGGGCGCGACTGGGAGGTCATTATTGGCTATGGGCACTCGCCCGAGCATGCTGCGCTGTTCTGCAAGGATCTGAAACTGCTTATTTCGGGCGACATGGTTTTGCCGCGCATCTCTACCAATATGTCCGTCTGGGCCACCGAGCCGGACGCCGACCCGCTTGGCCTTTACCTGGAGTCCCTTGGCCGCTTTGAACCCTTGCCCGAAGACTGCCTGGTTCTGCCGTCACACGGCAAGCCGTTTGGGGGCGAACGGTCGAAGAAAGAAGGCGGGCTTCACACCCGCCTGCGCCAGCTGCACGAGCATCACGAGGCGCGGCTATCGGAGGCCCTTGCCTTTTGTAAAGACGCACGCACCGCCGCCCAGGTGCTACCTATTCTCTTTCCCCGCGCACTTGATTTTCACCAGTTCACCTTCGCCATGGGCGAGACCCTTGCACATCTGAACAGGCTCTGGCACGGGCAAGCGCTGTCTCGAGAAATAGACAACGGAATTTTCTATTTCAAGGCTCGCTAGCTTTCAAAGCCATGCTCAGGGCCCGGATAAACACCGGACTTCACCTCGGACACGAAAAGTGCAATGGCTGCCTCAATGTCGTTAGCCTGCGCCAGGTAATTCTTAACGAACCGGGCCTTGCGCCCAGGTGTAAGGTTGAGAATGTCGTAGATCACCAGCACCTGACCTGTGACATTCGGGCCCGCGCCAATGCCTATGGTGGGCACGCTTAACAAGGCCGTAAGCTGAGTCGCAAGTGGACTTGGAATAAGCTCCACCAAAACAATTTCAGCTCCCGCCTGCTCAAGTAACTTTGCATCGTCAAGCAAGGCCTGGCCCGAGGCGCCCCGCCCCTGAACCGTATAGCCACCCAAGGTATTCACCGACTGAGGGGTGAGTCCCAGGTGCGCGCAGACCGGAATGCCCCGTTGGGTTAAGAATTCAACCGTGGGGGCGAGCCAGGCTCCGCCTTCGAGCTTCACCATGTGGGCGCCCGCCTGCAAAAGCAAGGCCGCATTCTGAAACGCCTGCTCGGCAGAGGCCTGATAGCTTGCAAAAGGCATGTCGGCAATCACCATACAAGAGGTCGCTGCACGCGCCACACAGGCCGTGTGGTAGCGAATATCCTCAAGACCAACGGGAAGCGTTGAGGTATGGCCTTGAACCACCATGCCCAGCGAGTCCCCCACCAGAAGCATGTCAACACCGGCCGCGCAGGACGCCGCAGCAAACGAGGCGTCGTAACAGGTGAGCATGGTCAGTCGCTCGGCTTTAGCGCGAGCAGCGCGCAACTGGCGAATACCAAAAGGCTTACGAACCGATTCGGGCTTTTCATTAGGGGCGTTGCTGGCGTAGGCAGTCATGGCTCAGTCCTCTTTATGAATAGCGTCATGAAGCTGGGTCTCATCGAGTCCGCGCACGCAAAGCCTAACAAAGGCCTTGGCGTAGCCCGGCAAAAGACGCGACTTTCTTAAGGCAAGTACGGTGGTGTTCATTGAAAAAATTTCACTGGCATCAAGCATAACCAAGCCGGCGTCAGCCTGGTCATCGAAGGCAACCGAGGCAATAAGACCCACCCCCATGCCCAGGCTTACATAGGCCTTAATGACGTCTGCATCCAGGGCCTCCATGACGATCTCAGGCGAAAGCGCCTCGCGACGAAAACAGGCATCGATCATGGGCCGACCGGTGAACCCCTCGTGATAGGTAATGATGGGAAACTCTGCAAGCGCCTGCAGGCTTAAGGCCTCACCTTGCGCCACACGCTGGGCCAGGGCGTGTCCCTCGGGTACGACAACCCCGTGATACCAGTTGAAAAAAGGAAAGCAGACAAACTGCGGATTACTCTTTAAGGACTCGGTGGCAACCGCGATGTCGGCCTCACCGGATTCAAGTAACTGGGCAATCTCTGACGGGCTTGCCTGACGCAGCGCAAGGCGTACCTTCGGAAACTTCTCACGAAAAGCGCGGACAATTTCAGGCAAGGAATAGCGTGCCTGCGTGTGCGTTGTAGCAAGCACCAGGCGTCCCTCGTCGGCCTGATCAAACGATTGAGAGGCACATTGAATATTGTCAACGGCCTCAAGAGCAGCCAGTGCATAGTGAAGAATGCGTTTGCCAGGCTCGGTAAAGCCCTCCACCTTCTTACCCCTACGAACAAAGAGTGTTACGCCCAGTTCGTCTTCAAGCTCTTTAATAGCCTTACTTACCCCCGACTGGGAACCACCAAGTGCAAGCGCGACATCAGTCAGGTTGAACTGATTTCGACTGGCTTCACGAAGAATTTTGAGCTGCTGCAGATTCATGGGCTAAGAGTCTACGCTCGAACATGATCGCGAAGAAGGAAGCGCCCAGGATCGATGGCATGAAAAAGACGTTCAGGGAAGTCTTGAGGCTGTCCCAATAGTGCTCGAACAAGGCACTCAGCAGCCCATGGGGCAGTTGAGAGGCCTCGAGATCCTAGGCCCAAGAAACAATAAACGCTGTGCCAGCGGGGCAATTGCTCGAGCCTTGAGACCGAGCGACTCAAGTGGGGAGCAGGCAGAACCGGAAGACCGAGATGCAAAAGCCGATCGCGTGTTGCATAACGAACCCCTGTCCAGGCCCCAGCCTTAGACCAATGCGGCTCAAGCGCGTTGGCAAGTTCGGGCCTGAAGGCCGCTAGGCGCGCAAGGTTATCGCGCTGATCGTCGTGTTGTAGCAACGCCTCGTCCATACCCCGGTGAAAGCTTGCGCCTACATAAACGCGCCCCTTGACCCAAGGCGTCAGTGTGGCCTCATCGCAGACAACGCATTCGGGTAACAGGGACTGCAAACGCTGACGTGCGAGATCCGAGTCGATGGTCTGAAGATCGAGGTAAGACACCTGACCTGCAATCGGCGTCAGTGCAAGGTGCAGGCTCTCGGGAAGCAGCTGGGAATGACCCGTGGTAATGACCACCGCATCAAACCCGTTACTCAACAAATCACCCAGGTCAGAGACCTTTTCAGAAAAGCGAAGAGACAGGCGGTCACCTAAGCGACTTCGCGCATCGGAAAGGCAGGCCTGCCGAAACCAGGTCAAATCGGCCCATCCACCCGGCTGCCTCTCACCCTTCTCTAAAACCCCCTGAAGCCCCGCAAAACCCTGGGCCGGAGCCTGTAATGCTTCAAGCCACTGAAGGCTGCACGCAAGCGAAGATTGCGAAATCTGGCTTGCCAGGTTGTGGTCCTTGGATACGAAGGGATGAAGAACGCCCACAGCACCCCGCGCGCAGGTCCAGTCTTCTTCAGTCGTCGACTCAAACCCCACAACTTGGAATCGGGCCTTGGCCTGCGCCAACGCCCTTAGAAGACTGCAGCCGGCAAGGCCCAGGCCAACCACGGCGAGGCGACTGAGCTGTTTGAGGGGGGGTTGCAAAGAAGGAATGGGCATGCGGGCCTACAATACGATGTTTATGACGATTCTTACGCAATTCAGGCTCTTTACGCGCGCCGCAGCCCTTTTGTCGGCCTTGCTGGCTATGACGCTTTTGTCTGGTTGCTCAGACAAAAAAGCTAGCTTCCACAGCATGGATGTCACGGGTGCGGACTGGGGGCAGTCCTATTCGCTACCGGATTTAAACGGAGAACGACGCGAGCCTAAAAATTTTGAAGGCAAGGTCACCGCGGTCTTTTTCGGCTTTCTTTACTGCCCAGACGCCTGTCCCAATCACCTCACAAAAATGGTTGCACTTAAGGAACGTCTCGGCAATGACGCCGACAAGCTGCAGGTTGTTTTCATTACCGTGGACCCTGAGCGTGACCAGCCCGAGGCGCTTAAAACCTTTCTCGCCTCCTTTGACCCGTCCTTTATTGGGCTAAGAGGCAGTCGCGTAGAAACCGACAAGACCGCCAAAGACTTCCGGGTTTATTTCAAGAAGGTACCAGGACTCAAGGCCAAAGAAGATCCCATGTCCTACACCATCGACCACACCACCTTTAGCTACCTGTTCGATCCTTCCGGATCGCTTCGACTGGTTGTCCCGCACGACCTTGGGATTGACCAGTTACTCGCCGATGTTCAGTCATTACTCGGGAGTCAAAGGCGTTGACCTCTGCGGTATCGCCTGGCAGTTCGCTCGTCGCTTCGACCGAGCCGAATAATCCGCATCCCCTTGGCCCCGAATCCAAGGACAAGCGGCCCAAAGAGGATCCTGACGCACTGGCTCAACAGGCTCCCAAGCCTGGCCTATTTGCCGCGTTGTGGTTCTGGTTTACCTTGGGCTGGATGTCCTTTGGGGGTGCCGGCACCCAAGTCTCCATGATGTACGAGGAGTTTGTTGAGAAACGGCGCTGGATCTCCCCGCATCGATTCACCCATGCCTTGAGTTATTGCATGATTCTTCCCGGCCCCGAGGCGCAGCAGTTGTCCATTTATCTGGGCTGGCTGATGCACGGGCCCCTTGCCGGTATTGTGGCGGGCCTGCTCTTTCTGATTCCCTCATTCCTCATCCTGACCGCATTCGGGGGCCTTTACGTGCTGTATGGCCAGATTCCCGAACTGCAGGCGCTCCTGTACGGACTAAAACCCGCCATTCTCGCCATTGTGCTCTCGGCCTGCATTCGGCTGGGTCAGCGGGTCTTGGTCGGAAAGCTCTGGTGGGCGGTGATGCTTTTGAGTGTTGCACTCTTACAGCTGGGCGCAGGCTTTGTCACAGTCATTGTGGTTGCAGGCATTGTGGGCTGGACAGCGTATCTGTTTGCATCCCGGCCCATTACTGGTCTACCCGCCTCCCTGACCCGACATACGGTCGATCAACAACCACCCATCGGTCAGCGTTACCGGCTGGCTCGGCGACTCTCCGATCAGGACCAGCAAAATGCCGTTATTAACAAGCGCTATGTGATTGACGACGACAGCCCACGACATCCTAGGGCGGAACTTGACGCGAGCCGAATACTTGCGGTGCTCGGGATCGGAGTTGCGCTATGGCTCTTAGCCTATGGGGCGCTGGTTGCCTACGCACCTCCTTTGCTTGCAGAACTGGCGGCGTTTTTTAGTCGTGTGGCCCTGGTCTCGTTCGGCAGCAGTTACGCGGTACTTCCGTATTTATTTGACACCATGGTTGACGCCCGACAATGGGTCAGTACGGGCCAGATTATTGATGGCCTTGCCATTAGCGAGATCACCCCTGGGCCTCTGACCATGATCAGCACCTTTCTTGGCTATATTGCCTCAGCCCAACACCCGGATCTCACTCAGTTTCCTATTGCAGTAGCAGGCCTTATGGGTGCTGTTGTGGTGACTGTTTTTCTTTTTCTGCCGTCCTTCATCTTTGTTCTTGCAG
>JALRJP010000059.1 GCA_023261135.1 Burkholderiaceae bacterium
CGCCCACCCGCGAACTGGCCGATCAGATCTATCAAAACCTCCAGCAGTACGCCACCCACACGGCCTTGCGTTCGGCCGTGGTCTTTGGTGGCATGGACATGAACCCACAGACCCAGGCCCTTCGGGCCGGCGTTGAGCTCTTGGTTGCCACGCCAGGTCGACTGCTTGACCATGTGCAGCAGAAGACCCTGAACCTCTCCCAGGTGAGCATCTTGGTGCTCGACGAAGCCGACCGTATGCTCGACATGGGCTTTCTACCCGACCTGCAACGCATTGTGAATCTGCTGCCCGCCAATCGGCAGAGCCTTTTGTTTTCCGCTACCTTTTCGCCAGAGATTCGTAAACTTGCGAAGACCTTTCTGAATGACAAACCGGTTACAGTCGAGGTCGCGCGGCGCAATGCCACGGCAGAAAACCTAACCCAGAAGCTTTACAAGGTGGACAGCCCCGAGCTCAAGCGTCAGGCGGTGATTCACCTGGTGCGTGAAGAAAGCCTTCAGCAGGTTATTGTCTTTACCAACACTAAAATTGGTGCAAGCCGGCTCGCCCGCGAACTGATTCGCGAGGGTATTGCTGCCGATGCCATTCATGGTGACAAGTCTCAAGGGGAGCGACTGACGACCCTTGAGCGCTTTAAAAACAATGAAGTCATTGTGCTGGTTGCCACCGATGTCGCGGCCCGCGGGCTCGACATTGCTGAGCTTCCTGCGGTTATTAATTTCGATATGCCCCATTCGCCTGAAGACTACGTGCATCGCATCGGACGCACGGGCCGGGCAGGAGCCTCTGGTCTGGCTTTGTCGCTTATGGTTGCCTCTGAAGAGCGCCAGGTGGCCGGTGTGGAAGCCCTTATTGGAAAGAGCCTAGGACGCGAGCGACTTGCTCTTGCTACTCCTTCTGGTTATTCCTCGGGTTCCCGCGCTTTAAGCCCGCGTGCCTCGGGGCCTTACGACGACAAACCCTCCAGGTCCTCTGGCTCGGGCAGTCGGGCGAAGCCCCCCATTTTGCCCGCCGACCCTATTTTCTATGCCCCCTACGACGACTCCTCTGCGAAGGGCGCCTCGGCCAATACTGCGAATAACGTCGTGGCATCCGAACAGGCTGTAGCAACATCGTCAGGACCCGTTGCAAAGTCCTCGGCGCTTACTGGAGTGCGTCGTGCTGCGGCGCCTAAGTCGGTTTTGCTTGGCGCCAAGCCAGTTTTGAGACCTCCTTCAAAGTCAGCAGACTCCTAAGCTCCGCGCCTTCGTCCGGCTTCGCTGGTTAAAGGTCCAGGCGAAACTTAATCGTGTTGAGCCCTTAACTCCATCCCAGCCCCATTGCCTTTGCCGCAGGGCTTACCTGGTCGAGCCAGGTTATAGGCATAGTTTTTTTAAGGTGCTCGGTGGCCTGAGCAAGCTGTTGTCTCACACTTCGCTCATCGGTTCGCAAAGCCTCGGCCTGGGTCTGTTTTGAGAGCTTCTGGCCCAGTGCATTTGTGACGACAGGAACATGCAAGTAGTCGGGCTGCGCCAAGCCAAGGGCCTCTTGAAGCCATTGATGCCGGCTTTGCATGGGTTGTAAATCTTCGCCGCGCACAACGCGGGTAATGCCCTGCCATTGGTCATCGACGACCACCGCCAGGTGGTAGGCCCAGAGGCCGTCGGCACGTTGAAGAATAAAGTCGTCTTCACCAAGACCCTCGCGTACCTCGGGACTTCGAAAACGCCAGGCGCGACCCTGGGGGAGTTTTTTGTTGCGACAAAGCCCCGGGTAGGATCGATTGCTGGCGGTGGCGGGGTCGTCTTCACCCACAAGACCGGTTGGCCATGCATCGTCTGCTCGGCTTGTCGTAAAGACCTGTTGAAGCACCGATCGGCTGCATTCGCATCGAAAGGCCATGGCCTTCTGAACGAGTTGCTGCAGAGCCTTGGTATAAGGGCCAGTAGGGTCTGTTCGATCACTCTGGTGCAGAACGCCGTCGGCTCGCCCCCCTTTTGTCTCTGGCCAGGTATCCCATGCGAGTCCGTGGGACTCGCATTGTTGTTTTATGCGCTCCACCGCCCCTGGCTGCTCGCGTGGCGGGTCAATGTCCTCGATGCGTAAAAACCATGGCATGCCATAGGCCCTTGCATCCAGGTGGCTCGCAAGGGCTGTGACCAGGGACCCTAGGTGCAAGGGCCCTGTGGGTGAAGGCGCGAAGCGGCCTGCCAAGGGGTTTAGGCATTCGCAACGGAGGCAATCTCTTTAAAGGCCTCGCGTGCGGTTTTGAGAATGATGTCAATGGGCTCGCCCTGGTGTTCGATGGACAGAAAGCCTGCCTCGTAGGCCGAGGGCGCCAGGTAGACCCCACGCTCGAGCATGGCATGAAAGAACCTATTGAAGGCCTCACGGTTGCTCTGGGTGACATCCTCAAGTGATTTCGGACATGCGTGTGCGAAGTAGATACCAAACATGCCCCCTACGCTGTCGGCGCAAAAGCGCGTAATGCCAGCCTCACGGGCAGCCTGCGTAAGGCCTGCCATGCAATCGGCGGTGAGCCTGCTCAGGGTATTAAAAAACTCGGGCTCCGAAACAATTTTCAGAGTGGCAATGCCCGCTGCCACTGCCACTGGGTTACCCGAAAGCGTGCCTGCCTGGTAGACCGGGCCTAAAGGCGCCACCTGACGCATGATCTCTGCGCGCCCTCCGAATGCGCCCATGGGCATTCCGCCTCCAATCACTTTGCCCAGCGTGGTGAGGTCGGGTCTGATGCCGGTGAGGCCCTGAACGCCTTGGGCACCGACACGAAAGCCGGTCATGACCTCATCAAAAATAAGCACGGCCCCATGGGCGCTGCACTGCTCGCGCAGGATTTCAAGAAAGCCCTCCACAGGCCTAACAAGGTTCATATTGCCTGCAATCGGCTCAACGATCACGCCCGCAATCTGCTCGCTATGTTCGGCAAAACAGGCTTTCACGCCTTCAATATCGTTGTAATCAAGCACGAGGGTCTCTGCAGCAAAACTCTCGGGAACGCCCGCGGACGTAGGGTTACCAAAGGTGAGAAGGCCCGAGCCCGCCTTGACTAATAGGCTGTCGACATGGCCGTGGTAACAGCCCTCGAACTTCAGAATTTTCGGCCGGCCTGTGAAGCCCCTGGCCAAGCGTATGGCCGACATGGTGGCCTCGGTGCCACTAGAGGTGAGACGCAGCATTTCAATAGAGGGCATGTGCTTGCTTACCCATTCGGCCAGTTCGCCCTCGGTGGCGGTGGGAGCACCGAACGACAGCCCCCCCTCGGCTGCCTTCTTCACCGCATCAATCACCTCTTTACGGGCATGGCCGACAATAGCCGGACCCCAGGAACAGATGGTGTCTACGTAGCGGTTCTCGTCGGCATCCCATAGGTAGGCCCCTTTGGCCTTGGTGAAAAAACGGGGGGTGCCACCCACGGAGCGAAAGGCACGCACCGGCGAGTTCACCCCACCCGGGATAAATTTTTGAGCATGATCAAAAAGCTTTTGACTGCGGTCGATGATCTGGCGAGGCATGGCAGAAAGATTCCTCCAAAAGTTTAGAATGCGTGCTGATTACCATTTTAGGGGCCATGCAGACCAAGGAAACCTCCCAAGGTCGGCAGACCACCACGAAATGGCCCATTTCCCTTTGTTTATTAGGCTGGGCGAAGCATGAAGACTTACATGTGTTTAATTTGTGGCTGGATCTACGATGAGGCCGCAGGCCTGCCGGATGAGGGCATTGCCCCCGGAACGGCCTGGGAAGACGTGCCCATTACCTGGACTTGCCCGGAGTGTGGCGCCCAAAAATCCGACTTCGAAATGGTGGAGGTCTAGCTCGGCGCCTGCTTGAGCACCGCAAACCGCGCCAGGGTTGCTTTGCGCGCCTGGTCATGATCCACCATCGGTGCGGGGTAGTGCCTGCCCAGCTCCACCCCCGCCGCCTGAAGGCCAAGCCCTCCGGCTAGCCAAGGCGCATGGCGCTGTTTTTCTGGCAGTGCTGCAAGCTCGGGCACATACCGGGCAATAAACTGGCCTTTGGGGTCAAACTTTTCGCTCTGGCTGACGGGGTTAAAGATACGAAAGTAGGGCTGGGCATCGCAGCCGGTTGAGGCGGCCCACTGCCAGCCACCGTTATTTGCTGCAAGGTCGTAGTCGTTCAGTTTGAGTGCGAAGTAGCGCTCTCCACGCAGCCAGTGAATGCCAAGATCCTTCGTAAGAAAGCTTGCAACAATCATGCGCAGCCGGTTGTGCATATAACCCGTTTGATTCAGCTGGCGCATGCCCGCATCCACAATGGGGTAGCCCGTGCGGCCCTCGCACCAGGCTTGAAAGTCTTGCTCGGCCTGGCCCCCTTCCTGCCAGGCTAGCTGGTCATAGGCAGGCTTAAAGCTTGCATGCACCACATGCGGAAAGTTCGCCAGAATCTGCATGTAAAACTCGCGCCAAATAAGTTCAGAAAGCCAGGTGCTTGGCCCCGCACTGCCCGAGCCGTCCGAGGCAGGATTCAGTTCAGCTCCCAGTTCAATGGCTTTGCGCACGCATTCGCGAATGCTGACTGTGCCAAAGCGCAGATGGGTTGAAAGGTAGGAGGGCCCTTTGACCGCAGGAAAATCACGGGCCTCCTTGTACTGATGGGCGCGGCCTTCAAAATCCTTTAACAGCGCCTGGGCTGCCTCAGCACCGGGCTTCAGCGTGAGCGTTTTAAGACTTTCCTCGGAAAACCCCATACAGCCAATACCGGGCAGCCCAAGCCCCCAGTCGATGGGTGCAGCAGCCTGAGCGCATGCTTGTGCTTGTTCAGCCAGTCCAACCGCCTCAAGCTGCCCTTTGGATGCCAGTCTCTGCGAGAGTCCTTTTGTTGAATGCTCTGCGGCCATTGAAGGTTCAAAGGCTCTGAGCCATGCCTTTTTATAAGGTGTGAAGACGGAAAAAGGTCGGCCTGCACCGGTTAAAAGTTCTGTGCCTTGAAAAAGGGTCTGGTCTTTCACTGAGACAAAATCAATGCCAAGACGCTTTAAAGCCCCGGCCACCTGCTGGTCGCGAGCAATGGCTTGGGGTTCGAAGTCCTGTGCGCAGACCACTCTGCAGGCGCCAAGCGCCTGGGCAAGCTGCGGCAGTCGCTCTTGGGCGACCCCGTAGCCACAGACGAGCCGACTGCCCATGGCCTGCAGCGCCTGGTCGATGGCCTCAAGGCTCGCATGAATAAAGCCAAGTCGCCGATCAACCGGGCTTGCAACACCATGCGCATCATGTAAGGGGTCCAGAATGGTGGTGTCGAAGACAAAGACCAAGAGCACAGGGCCAGGCTGTTCAAGAGCTTTGTGAATGACAGCATGATCGGTCAGTCGAAGGTCGCGTCGTAGCCAGACCAATTGAGGAGCTTCTCCGGGGAAGACCCTTAGCGTTGTCGGTGGCTTGTTTAGACCTGGCATGGCGAATTACCTTTCCTTCGAGATAGGGGGTTAGAATGTCACGAATGGCTCAACGTTGGATTGATGAATTGCATTCGCCTTCGCCCTCGTCCTCAGACACTGACCCTGACATGAATACGTCTTCGTCTGAATTTCCGAGCGTGGCTGGGCAGCTACTTGTTGCGATGCCATCGCTTATCGACCCTCATTTTGGCGGGTCGGTCATTTACGTCGCTGAACACACCGCCCGCGGGGCTATGGGTATTGTTGTTAATCGCCCGGCCGACATGAACCTGGGCAGTCTGTTTTCAAGAATCGATCTCAGCCTAAGCAGTCCGCAGTTATCGGACATGCCGGTTTTTGTGGGCGGGCCGGTTCAAACCGACCGCGGATTCGTGCTGCATGAGCCCTTGGGTAAATGGTCATCAACCTTGCCGATCAGCACCGGTCTTGGCCTGACGTCGTCTCGCGACATTCTTGAGGCCGCCGCCAATGGTCGTGGGCCCGAGCGCTTTCTTGTCTCCCTGGGCTATTCCGGCTGGGCGGCTGGCCAGCTTGATTCTGAGCTTGCGGCCAATGCATGGCTAACCGTGCCTATATCCCAAACGGCTTTACTCTTTGATACGCCTGCCGAAGATCGGCTGGGTGCAGCCTTTCGTATGTTGGGGGTCGACCCCCTGAATCTCTCCGGAGCCGTTGGGCACGCCTGAGCCCTTCTGCAAGCCTGCAGACCATGCGGTCTGGCTTGCCTTCGATTTTGGTGAGAAGCGCATTGGCCTTGCCATTGGAAACCAGCTGACCCAGGGCGCACGCCCCCTTGTGGTTGTTCCCTCTACGCCGGTGACCACCCGCTTTGAAAAAATCGCCAAGGTCATTCAGGAGTGGCAGCCTCAAAGGCTTCTGGTGGGCCTTCCTGTGATGCCCGATGGTCAGTCGCACCCCTTTGCTTCACGTTGCCAGCGCTTTGCAAGGCAGCTCGAAGGCCGGTTTGGGCTTCCCGTAACCTTGGCCGATGAGCGTTACACTTCTGCCCTGGCGCCTGGCGCCATGGGTGACCTAGGGAAAGACGCCGAGGCCGCAGCAATTCTTCTTCAAAGTTATTTTTATGGCTCGATCGATTCAGCTTAATTCCAAAGGGCAGCTCAGCCACCTTCTCTCAATCGAAGGCATTCCGCGGACCATTCTTTTAGCCATTCTTGATCGTGCAAAAGATTTTCTTCGGGCCGATGGGCTCGGAGGTTTCGAGGTGGTGAATGCCCCTGTTCTCTCGGGCAAGACGATTTTCAATATCTTTTTTGAGAACTCCACGCGAACACGCACCACCTTCGAAATTGCCGCGCGCAGGCTCTCGGCCGATATTGTGAACCTGAATGTTAATGCCTCAAGTACCTCTAAGGGCGAGTCCTTGTTAGACACCATCGACAATCTTGCAGCCATGCAGGCCGATATGTTTGTGGTGCGACACAGCCAAAGCGGCGCGCCTTATTTAATTGCCCGCCATATCAATCAGGTGGCGCCTCAGATCCACATCATGAATGCCGGCGATGGCCGTCATGCCCATCCTACGCAGGCCCTGCTCGATATGTTCACCATCCGGCATTACAAGGGCGATTTTCATCAGCTGCGGGTCGCCATTGTTGGTGACGTTTTGCACTCGCGTGTCGCGCGTTCGGCTATTCATGCGCTCACGACGCTGGGTGCCCCCGAGATTCGAGTTATTGCCCCCA
Organism: Burkholderiaceae bacterium; assembly: GCA_023261135.1. Lineage (GTDB taxonomy): Bacteria > Pseudomonadota > Gammaproteobacteria > Burkholderiales > Burkholderiaceae_A > Hahnella. The sequence continues at coordinate 7,120 of JALRJP010000059.1, forward strand.
AAACGCTCTTGCCTTCTGGTCTTTCAGAAATGGGCGTACACCCATTTACACGTCTTGAGGAGGGGCTTGAAGGCGTGGACGTGGTGATGATGCTTCGGCTGCAAAACGAGCGCATGCGAGGTGCCTTGTTGCCCAGCCCGCAGGAGTATTTCAAGCATTACGGTCTCACCGAGGCCAAGCTGCGCCATGCCAGCCCTCAGGCCATCGTTATGCATCCGGGCCCTATGAACCGCGGTGTTGAAATTGACTCTGCGGTGGCCGATGGCGCGCAGTCGGTCATTCTCTCGCAGGTGACCTTTGGCATTGCGGTGCGCATGGCGGTTATGGACACTTTAAACAAGGCAGGGGAGGCCGTATGACCAAGGCGCAGCCTGTTCCACGTCTGGTTCTGAAGGGCGGCCACCTTCTTGATGCCGTCGAAGGCCTTGACGGCCTTGCCGATATCTACCTTGCCGACGGAAGTATTCTTGCCATTCGTCCGGCTGGCCAGAGCCTTGAGGGTTTCCAGGCCGACGAGGTGGTGGATCTCAAGGGCCTTACCGTGGTGTCGGGCCTTGTTGATCTAAGTGCGCGCCTGCGTGAGCCAGGCTTTGAATACAAGGCCACCCTTGAGTCGGAAATGATGGCCGCAGCTGCAGGTGGAGTGACACGCTTGGCCTGCCCGCCCGATACCGACCCCACTCTCGATGAGCCGGGTCTTGTTGAAATGCTTAAGCACCGTGCTCGAAACCTGGGGCTGGTGCATGTGCATCCGCTGGGCGCATTAACGGTTGGCCTGAAGGGCGAGCAACTTACCGAGATGGCCGAACTCACCGAGGCGGGCTGTATTGGGTTTTCGCAGTCAGTTCGTCCGCTGGTGGACACTCAGGTGCTCTATCGCGCCATGCAGTATGCGAGTAGTTTTAACCTGGCGGTCTGGATGTACGCCCGAGACCCTTGGCTCGGCGCCTCGGGTGTGGCGCATAGCGGCGCTATGGCAGGGCGGCTTGGCCTTCCCGGCGTGCCTGTGGCCAATGAGACGCTTCGTCTTTACACCCTGTTTGAGCTCTGCCGTATGACCGGTGTTCGGCTTCATATCTGCCGTATGTCGTCTGCGGCCGGTGTCGAGCTCTTGCGTCAGGCCAAGGCCGAAGGCCTACCCGTGTCGGCTGATGTCGCCGTTCATCATCTGCATCTCACCGACATCGACATTGGTGACTATGACGCCAATCTTCGCGTCGATCCACCCTTTCGCGGCCAGCGTGACCGACAGGCGCTGCGTGATGCAGTGGCAGACGGCACCATTGATGCCATTTGTTCGGACCATTCCCCTGTGGATGATGATGCCAAGCAGCTTCCTTTTGGCGAGGCCGAGCCTGGCGTCACTGGGCTCGAGTTATTGCTTCCACTGACCCTACGATGGGCGGCAGATCAGAAACTCCCCATGGCACAGGCACTCACGCGTATTACTGCGAAGCCCGCCGAGATCCTCGGGCGGAATGCGGGACGCATTCAACAGGGCGGGCAGGCCGACCTTTGTGTTTTTTCTCCCGATGAGCCATGGCTGGTCACCATTGACACCCTGAAGTCGCAGGGGCGCAATACACCCTTCATTGGCCGAGAGGTCCTGGGCCGCACACGGGCCACCCTGGTTGAAGGCCGACCGGTCTTTCGATTAAACGTCTAGCGGGTGATGCGGCAAGCCCTTCAGCTTGGGCTGCGGCTGCCCGCGTTCCTTGTTTGGACTCTGCTTGGTCTTTTCTGGGCGGTCACAGGCTTTCGATTTTTATCTCGCTCGTATCGACAGCTCTCGATCCGAATTTTTGCCCGTGGTGTCTTGTGGCTCTGCGGTGTCCGACTTGGCCCGAACCTTCAGGGACTGTCCGCCGAGCTCGCTAAACGGGTGCCATCCCCCTCTCTGGTGGTGGCTAATCACATTTCATGGCTTGATATTTTTTTGGTCCACGCGGTGTTGCCCGCCACCTTTATTGCGAAGTCTGAAATTCGTAGTTGGCCTCTGGCAGGCCTTTTGGTGCAGGCCTCTGGGACTATTTTTGTGGAGCGGGGCAATCGTCATGCCGTTCGGTCGCTTATGAAGGAGGCGATGACAAGGCTGGACTTGGGTGAGCGGGTTATTTTCTTTCCGGAAGGCACCACAAGTCGTGGCGAGAGTGTTTTGAAATTTCACACCAGCCTTTTTGGGCTTGCCGAACAAAGGTCTGACCTTGCAGTTGTGCCTATGACGCTTTTTTACAGCCGTACCGACAGTGCTGCAGTTGCTCTGCCTCCCACGGATGCGACCGCACGGGCCCCAATTCTGCAGGCCATGCAGCAGGTGGCCTATGTAGATGACATGACCCTGGTGGGCTCCATGATTCAAATCATGGGGCACCCTGGGCTGAAGGCCGATGCACTTGTTCACGCTGCCCTTGCGTCTGAAGGCCGCAGCCGCCAGGAGCTTGCCGACCTGGCTTACCAGGCTGTACGTGCGGGACTTGAAGAAAGATTATCGATGGCGGGCTGTTGGAAGATGGCTTCATCTTCTAACCTGACCGCTGACAGATAACCCCCCCAGCCACAGCCAGTGTCTGTGGCAATGAGCCCCGGGCGCCGCATAAGGCCCAAGGTTGACCAATGCCCAAAGACAATACGTTCGGCAGGGCTTCGACGTGCACGTCGCTCAAACCAGGGCGAGAGCTCTTTAGGGGCAAGGCTTGGAGCAAGTTTGCATTTGAATTCCAACTGCCCGTCGGCCTGAAGGTAACGCATACGGGTCATGATATTTACGATCATCTTATGGCGCGCAGCACCCCGAAGCGTCTCGCGCCAACGCCCCTCGCTGTTACCGTAAATGGCATGCATGAAGTTTTTCCATTGGCTTGAACGCAGCCGCTTCGAGATCTCTTCAGAAAGCTCAAGCGCCTTTCTTCTACTCCATTCGGGCAGCAGGCCCGCATGGACCATAAGGGTCGGGCCATCGGCAACACACAGGGGCTGTTGCCGAAGCCAGTCAATCAGTGTTTCGGCATCGGGCTCCTTGAGCAAGGCCGAGACCGTATCGGAGGCCTGAACGGGCCGGGCCCCTGAGGCCATGGCCAGGAGATGAAAGTCGTGGTTTCCTAGAACAACCTGTGCGGAGGGGCCCGCCGCACGAATCATGCGCAGCACCTCGGCCGATTTGGGTCCTCGGTTGACCAGATCGCCCACAAACCATAGGCGGTCGCGCTTGGGCCGAAAGGGCAGCCGCCCAACCAGCGCCGTAAGGCTGTCCGCGCACCCCTGAATATCTCCAATTGCATAAGTTGTCATGCGGTCCATCGTAAAATAGATCCACCTCTTTCGCATCTCGCCGTGTTTCATGACCTTGCTTGCAAGGTCGTGTTCTTTCAACAAAAGCTCGCCAACGAAAGCTCGTTATGTCCCTTCACTCCTCCGCCTACCCTGCTGTCTCAGCTTCTGAGCT
>JALRJP010000005.1 GCA_023261135.1 Burkholderiaceae bacterium
ATCCATGGCGGTCACGTAGCGACCGGCTCGCTCGCGAAAGCCAAGCAACAACCCCCCCTTCTTATCAACCCAACGGGCAGAAAGTCGTGCCCGAGCCCTGTAGCCAAAGGCTGGTCCACGCAAGGGCGCAAGACGCTCAAACGCCTTAATGCGGCCAAGGTGCCAAAGGTTATCTTCGAGCACACGCTGCTTGTAGGCAAGCTGAGCCGTGTCGGTGGCATGCTGCATGGAGCATCCTCCACAGACACCGTAGTGACTGCAGGCAGGCTGCCTTCGATCGGATGACTCGCGTCGGAGCGTGGCCATTTGCGCCTTGATGTAGCTTGGGCGCTCACGGAGCACGTGAGCATCAAGCCTTTCGCCCGTTAAGGCGCCAGCAACAAAAACGACCTTGCCTTCAAAATGCGCAACGCCCTGACCTTCCAGATCGACAGACTCAATGTGCAGGTTCTCAAGCAACCGGCCCGGCTTAGGCGGGCCAAGGGTACGGCGGCTCATACCCGATTACTGGTTTGACCAGGCCTGAAGAAACCGTGTCCAGTGTGCGCCCTGAAGTGGACGGGAAGAATCGCCGATCAGCTTCGTGAGTGCTGCGCGCACCACTTCGTCTTCCTCTCGCCTCTGGGCTTCAGAGAGATCTCCTCGCATCACGCGAAACCGAAGGTAGAGCAGGTAGGTGTTGACAACATCGGTCTCGCAGTAAGCGGCAACCTGCTCGTATCGATTCTCAAGGCAGGCCTGCCAGACCTTTGCACCATCTTCTCCAAGCTTACCGGGCAGGCCACAAAGCTGGCTCATGGCATCAAGCGGGGCGTTGGCCCGGCCCGTGAAGTTGGAGAGAACATCCATAAGGTCAAGATGCCGCGTGTGATAGCGACTCAGGTAGTTGTTGTATTTAAAGTCGCGGTCGTCATCGCCATTGTCGAAATAACGGTGGCCCATGCAGCCACGAACAAGGGCGCGATGATGCAAAACCGGCGCATCAAAACCGCTGCCATTCCAGCTAATAAGCTGAGGGCTGTGCTTGTCAATAATTCCGAAGAACTGCCGCAGCCTCTGGGTCTCCTCTTCATCGCTCGTGCCGGAGCCATCACCAAGGCAACGGACATGAAAACCGGAGTCGTCGCGAAAGGCGCAGCCAATGACCCAGATGCGCTGCAAGTAATGAGGAAAAAAATCAGACTGCCCCTTCTCGAGGCGCTCAGCCTGAACCTTTTCTACCCCTTCGGCATCTGAGACGTCACTAGGAATCTGACCAAGTTGCCGCAACCCCGCCACATCGGGAACGGTCTCGAGATCAAAGGCAAGAACAGGAGTCACAAAGTCAAAACGTCAAGGGACGCTAGCGGGTAGGCAAAAAGCTCATGGGGTCCACGGGCTTACCGCCCTTACGAACCTCAAAAAGGAGCATGGGACGGTCGGCGTCTGACATGCCAAGTTCGGCTATTTTCTGACCACGACGCACGGTCTGCCCCTCTTTTACCAGAATGGCCCGGTTATGGGCATAGGCAGTAATAACGTCCTGCTCATGCTTAACAATAACCAAGTTGCCGTAGCCACGCAGCCCGCTGCCGCTGTAAACCACCTTTCCGGACTCGGCTGCAAAAACCGCCTCACCCGGTGCGCCGGCAATGGACAGGCCCTTGCTTCCTCCCTCGGCAAACCCGGAAATCACCTGACCATTGGCCGGCCATACCCAGCCCGTGGGGGCAGGCGCAATCGAGGCAAGCTCGGTTGAGGCAGGCGGGGGCGGGCTTGCTGAATCGGCAGCGGCAGATGGCGCGCTAGGCGCAGCCGGATCCGCCATGGCCGAACTGCCCATGCCCACCGCAGGCGGGTCTTGACTGGGTGGTTGCGACTGCAAGGGGCGAACGCCCACACCGGAGCTTGGGGCCACAGGCTGGGCCTGCGCACCGGCGGTAGGCGGTGCAGAGGACTGAGCCAGTGCCGGGGACGTTCGAGGTGAGGGATCACTCACCCAGAGCACCTGGCCCGGCTCAATAACATTGGGGTTGCTCAGCTTGTTCCAGCGGGCAAGGTCTTTCCAGTCGGCATTGTGATCAACCGCAATGCTGTAAAGGGTGTCCCCGCGACGCACTCGGTACTGGCCTTTGCCTACCGGCTCAAGACTGCCCAAGGGCCTGCCTGTGGCGCTGCGCTGTTCAGCAGGAAGGCTTCCGGGAACGGCACGCGACTCCACGGGTGCAGGCCCCGTTGAGGCACAACTGGCAAGGAGCCCCACGCTGGCCAGCGCAATAAGTACACGGGAAACTCGGTCTTTTAGGGTCATTTCTGTAGTCCTCTCAGAATAGGCACATAAGAGACTTCGTCGAACTCGCGACGTTCATAGGTCGGTCGGTCGGACTGGGTTTCCCCTGAAGTCACTCGAACCACAACCAATTTCTGTCGTGGCGAGCCAATAGGGGCGACAAGCACACCCCCAGAGGTTAATTCTCTCAATAAATCGAGAGGAATGTCGGGCATGCCCGCAGCCAAGAAAATGGCTTGAAAGAATCCTGAGCGTCCTGCACTGCTAAGGCCATCGCCGTGCAGCAGGTGCAAATTGGGTAGTGCAAGTGGAAAAAGGTTACGACGTGCCTGCTGATGAAGTCCGGCAATGCGCTCAACGGAGTAAACCTCAGCAAAGACTTTGGCAAGAACAGCAGCCTGATAGCCACAACCGCCGCCCACCTCAAGCACACGCCCTGGCGGCTCATCAAACGGCAGGTGGCTTAAGGCAAGCTCAATGGCCCGAGCAACAACATAGGGCTGGGAGATGGTCTGTGAATGACCAATGGGCAAGGCTGAGTCTTCGTAAGCGCGACTCGCAAGCGCAGCATCGACAAATTGATGTCGCGGCACGAAGGCCATAGCCTTCAAGACCCTTACGTTCTGAATACCCTGGTCGCGAAGACGTTGAATCATGCGCTCTCGTAGGCGGTCACTGTCGAGACCCATCGCCCCAGCGGCAGGGCTTGCAGCGAAGCCGACCGGTGCAGGGGCGTCCTGCTCGGGCGCCCCCCATCGAGGCTTTAATTGAGTGGGCTGCGGGAAAGGACTGCTACGAGGGGGTTTCACGGCAAGGACTGCAGCCAGTCACTTAGGTCTGTATGGGCTGCGGAATCACCGAGGTCGACCCGCAAGGGGGTAATAGCCACTTTGGCATGGGCAAGGGCATGAAAATCGGTACCAGGCCCTGCATCACGGACGCCACCTGGCGCACCCACCCAATACATGGGCTCGCCCCGAGGGGAGGCCACTTCAATCACGGGCTGAGCCACATGGCGCCTGCCCAGTCTGCAGACCTCGTAGCCCTTTAAGGCCCCAAGGCCAACACTCGGAATATTGACATTGAGCAGTTTGGGTTCCTTGAATGGCCTTTGAAGAACACCCGTCACAACGCGCTGAACCACATGCACGGCGGTATCAAGATGATCAAAGCCACGATCAGCCAGAGAAAAGGCAATGGAAGGGATTCCTAGCAAGAACCCCTCCATAGCAGCAGCCACGGTACCCGAGTAAAGCGTGTCCTCTGCAACGTTCTGCCCGTTATTAATACCTGAGACAACGAGGTCGGGGCGAAAGCCTAGGAAGCCCGTAACCGCCACATGCACGCAGTCGGTCGGCGTGCCATTGACATAAAAATACCCCGAGGAAGCCTTGCGAACATAAAGGGGCCGGTCAAGCGTCAGGGAGTTACTTGCCCCACTGCGGTCGGCCTCGGGAGCCACCACCGTAACCTCCCCAAAGCCTCGCATGGCCTCGGCCAACGCAGCAATACCAGGCGAAAAATAGCCATCGTCATTAGAGATAAGAATGCGCATTACTGTGCCTGACCCGAGCCATCGTCAGGCCAGTCGCGAATATAAGCCTTGAGCATCTGGTTCTCAAACTTTTGCGCCTCAAGCACGGCACGCGCAACATCGTGAAAAGAAACCACCCCAAGAACGGCCTTGTCGGCATCAACCACCGGAAGGTAACGCTCACCACAGGCATTCATAACACTTCGCAATTCATCCACCGTCATATCGGGATGCGAGCAGGTGGGCTTTGAATTCATGACCTCTTGAACGGTGATGTGCGACATGGTGGGAGTGGGGCCGGTGCGGTGTTCACGCTGACGCTTTGCAAGCACTACGAGAATTTCCCGAAAGGTGAGCATACCTGCAAGCTTTCCCTCGGACAGCACCGCCAAGGACCCAATGTTCTCATCGGCCATGGTTACAACAGCGTCCGAAAGCAAAGCCTCGGGCGAAGTCTTAAAGAGCATGGGCTCTTTGAATTTTAAAATGTCGCGAACCTGCATGGCTTTCTCCTCTCTTTTTTAAACGCCCCTTCGTGGAGGTCCGTGTTTAGTCCAGACTCCTCGCTATGATAGGCCCATGACGCATACCGAGATTTTAGTGGTTTACTACAGTCGGCATGGCAGCACCTTGCAGCTTGCCCGGGCGGTCGCAGACGGCGTTGATTCAGTGCCGGGCTGCCAGTCTCGCCTGCGCACGGTCCCTTCGGTTTCTGCTAACTGCGAGGCGGTGGCTGCGACCGTACCGGAGGACGGCCCCCCCTACGCGGAGCCTCAAGACCTGAAGGAATGCGACGGCCTCATTCTTGGCTCTCCCACTCGATTCGGCAATATGGCGGCAGCGATGAAATACTTTCTCGACGGGACACTGAACAACTGGGTGGCAGGCGATCTCATCGGTAAGCCCGCCGCAGTCTTCACCAGCACCGGAAGCCTGCATGGCGGCCAAGAGTCAACCCTGCTTTCAATGATGCTGCCGCTCTTTCACCATGGCATGGTCCTCATGGGCCTTCCTTACAGCGAGGCCGACCTGGCAGCCACGCGCTCGGGTGGAACCCCTTATGGGGCATCGCATTGGGCCGGCAGCGACGGCAAACATTCCATGAGCCCCGAAGAACTGAGACTTGCCAGTGCCTTAGGGCGTCGTGTTGCTAGCCTCGGGCAAAGACTCAAGGTGAAAGGGGCCGCATGAGCCCCGCTCGCCCGCTTGACCAGGAGCTCACTACTGAAGCGAACCCAGAACGCGGCAGCCAGACAGCCGGGCCCATTGCGCAAGGGTCAACTTCGCCAGAGCTTGAGCCCAAACTGGTTCGACTCAGCGTGTGGGCCTGCGGGCTTATGGTGCTCTATGGCCTTGCATGGGAGTCCTTTATTGACCCCGTGCGCGACGGGTCTTGGCTCTGGCTAAAGGTTATTCCACTTGCCGTGGCTATGCCTGGCCTAGCACGGGCGAAGGTCTACACCTTCCAGTGGATGTCCCTGCTGATATGGCTCTATCTTTGTGAGGCACTGGTGCGCATTATTTCGCCAAGCATCTCAGAGCGCTGGCTCGCACTGGGCTGGCTCGTTCTTGGCCTTGCACTGTGCGGATTTGTCCTTCTGGCCATGCAACGTTTTAAACGCCAACAAAAAGTTTATAGAGCGAACGTGGTGAGAAATGCAGAGGTGCAGGATTCACCGGGTGACGAGGGCGAAAAAAAGTAGGTACCCTTAAGACTTAGCCTCCGTAGCTCAGTGGATAGAGCATCCCCCTCCTAAGGGGAGGGTCGCACGTTCGATTCGTGCCGGAGGCGCCATACGATTTCAATTTCGCAACAAGAAACAAGGACATCTTTCATGGCCAAAACTATACGACTCGGTCGCGCTCTTACGCTCTGCAGTATGGTTCTTCTTTGCTTTAGTGCGTCCTCGGCGGCCTTGGCCCAGACCCAGCCCAAGAAAAAGACCATTAATTGCTACATTGGCGAACGCATTAAAAACCCCAACGGCCACATCACCTGTGTTTACAAGTGCCCGAATGGTAAACCGGCGAGCGAGAGTGTGGCTCCGGGCTACACCTGCCCGCCGATGATGAATGTGATTGACCGCTAAGAACTAGCCCATATTGGCGCCGCAGGTAAACCGACCGCCTTTCTTCTTGGCCGTCTCGCGGGCGGCCTTTTCACAGGCACTCTTCTCTTTGTGACAGTCACTGGAGTAGTCGCCAGACTTCTGATCAACCACACACCACACCGTGTTCTTCTTTGCAAGCGCGATGCTAGGAACTGAGAAAGAGCCAGACGCCAAAACGACTAGGCTCACGAATAATGCTGCTTTTTTCATATGCAGTCCTCCGTGAGAGTTAAAAAGAACTTTTAAGGGTACCCGAGTTTTTTGCCAAAACAGTTGCAGGGCCGTGCCCCTCGGCCATGGCTCTGCGCCAGGCCACCGCACCTGGCTGGCCATGAAAGAGCCCATGCCAATGTCGGGTCATCGCGGTTGGTGGCACGCCCCCTTCTAAGCCCCGCTCGAAGTAGCGCTGCAAGGGCGCAATAACCTCTTCACGTAGGGCTAGCCGCCTTGCGTCGTCCGCAAACAACTGCTCATCTAAATCCCTTAGAAGCCAGGGGTTATGGTAGGCGGCACGGCCAAGCATGAGGCCATCTGCTGGCAGCGTGTTGAGCCACTGAAGGGCCGAGCTGTCGGTGAGACCGCCATTCAAAATAAAGCAGGCATTGGGGAAGTCACGCTTAAGAAGCTTAAGCCGGTCGTAATGCAGGGGCGGAATTTCTCGGTTTTCTTTCGGGCTTAGCCCCTTCAGCAAGGCTGCCCGGGCATGGACGATAAATACGGTGCAGCCTCGCGAATAAAGCGCCTCAACGAAACGAAAAAGAAAACGGTAGTCGGTCTGGTCATCCACACCAATTCGATGCTTCACGGTGACTGGTACGGAGACCGACTCGCGCATCGCCTGAATACAATCGGCCACAAGCTCTGGCTCGCGCATAAGACAAGCACCAAAGGCTCCCTTTTGCACCCGGTCGCTGGGGCAGCCACAGTTAAGGTTAATCTCGTCATAGCCCATGGCCTGACCAATAGCAGCCGCCTGCGCCAAGGCATCGGGGTCCGAGCCGCCCAACTGCAACGCCACCGGGTGCTCAAAGGCATCAAAACCAAGAAGACGGTCTCGCTTGCCATGAATGACGGCAGCAGCAGTCACCATTTCGGTGTAAAGCATCGCGTTGGGCGCAAGAAGCCGATGAAAGTAACGGCAGTGCCGTGTGGTCCAGTCCATCATCGGCGCGACACAGAGACGGCGGGCACGATCGAGCTGGCTTGAACCCAGCCCAAGTTCTTGCTCGGGTGGGGCGTCAAGGGCTGGACTTAAATTCTGAGGGGCGTTCACGCCCTCCTTTTTACATCATTCCCCTTGATTACATCGTGCGCCTGTACTGCAGACCAAGAAGGTACTGTCGAGGTGCACCGGGTTCGTAGTAGCGCTCAAAGGCCTGATCAACAATCACCGATCCTGCATAGAGTTTGTCAGTCATGTTCTCAACCGCCAGTTGCACAAGAACTTCGCCACCTAAAGCCAGGTAGCGCGAGCCAATGCGCAGGTTCCAGACATTGGCGCGGTCGGTGGCCTGGCTGTTGTCGGAATTCACATCCATTGCACCAAGGCTGACAAACTCAAGGGTGGCATAACGTGACGGCTGGCCGGCACTGGGTTTGTTGGCTTTGGTTGCCCAGGTGAGCTCGGCCTGAATACGGTCACGGGGTATGCCGGGAATTCGGTTGCCCGAGGCCACATTAATAAGGCTAGTGCCTCGGCTCACTGAAAGAGCTTGGTCGTACTCCGCCTTTATCCACTGAGCGGAAAGGCCCGCCCGCAAGCCTAGGCCCAGAGGCTGACGGGCTGAAAGCTCAAGCCCAATTCTGCGCGTGTCCGCGTTCTGCCAGACCGAATTACTGGTAGATAAGAGCTGCGGAACGATGTCATCTTGGGTCTGCGCACCAAAAACTGCGAATTGGGCATACCCCTGGGCAACTGTCCGGTGCTTAAGTCCTGCCTCCCATTGAATCGACTTCGCTGGATTAATGTTGGTGTTAAACCGGGCATCACCCTGAGCCTGACCCGGAACAAAAACATAAAGCGTTTCGTTAAGCGTGGGGGTCTCAAAGGAGCTTCCGACCGTGGCGTATAGGTTGGTCGCGTCGCTAAGATGCCGAGTCATTCCAAGGTAAACCGCATTACCCGAATAACGACGGCTTCCACCACTGGTGTCCCCTGAGACAAGTTCATTGTCCGTGGCCATTAAATAAACCGAGCTAAGCCGTAAACCTGCCGACACGCTAAGCGAGTCGGAGGGAAATAGCTCCATCTGTCCCCACAGGCCATAGGCCGTTGAGACATTGTCTCGACGATTCGAAATAACTGGCTTACCGGTCTGACGGTCGTCACTCACATGGTCAAACTCGAGCCCAAGGCTTAATCGAGCGGCAGAACCCGCAAAGTTTGATGACTGCTGGTTTTGAAGCCCAAGACCCCATTGCACTCGATCGATCAAAATCTTGTTGTTGGGAATAGGGTTGTCAAGATCACGGGTTGCCACGTACGCACGTGCCTGCCAAGTACCCGCACTGGAGGTTCGCTGCTCGTGCACTGCACCCACAATGCTCTGACGATAGGTCTTGCCAACACCTTGGGCCTTGCCGAAGGCATTTGCCCGGTAAGGTGCCGTTCGAAACTCGGTGAGCGTGCGACTACCAGGGTCTTCCCCCTTCGTCTGATCAAGCACGTTAAAAATAAAGTTGGTCTTACGATCTTCGCCCTTAACAACAAGCTTGCTGTTGAGATGGCTTCTCTTGGCCTCGCTGTATTCACGGAAGCCGTCATAACTTAAAAGCCCGTAGTCCACCACGAAGCCATAATCACCCCGCGTATCAGAGTATTGGAATGAAGATCGGTACAAATTGTCCGACCCTGTGAAACCCGACAGCAAGAGTTCAGGATCTTCGGAGGGATCACGCGTAAACGCCTGAAGAACGCCGCCGCTAGCATTGCCATACAAAGAGGCAACGGGGCCTTTCAAGACCTCAATACGCGAGGTTGAGGTTGCAGCAAACTGCGAAGTCTGTCCTTGACCATCCGGTAGGCTCTGAGGAAGGCCGTCCACCATCAGACGAACACCCCGAACACCAAAGGGCGCACGAGCACCATAACCGCGAATGGAGACCTGAAGGTCCTGGGCAAGATTGTTACGGTTCGCCACAAAAATTCCGGGGGCCATACCAAGGGCCTCACTTAAATTAATTTGCGGCCCCGATTGCTCGATGGTCTGGCGGCTTACTACGTCAATTGACCCGTGGGCATCAAAAGCTTTTTGCTCGGAGCGGCTGGCACTGACAACCACCTCATCGAGCATGGACTGACCGTGGGATGCGAAAGGTACAAGCAAAAAAGAAGCTGCGAGTAGGGCGCTGTTGCGCTTCGTTAGTTTGAGCTTCGACATTGGTACTCTCCAAAAACAATTAGGTGCAAGGAAACTCGGTCGCGAGGGTCTCTCTGATAACACTGGCTGCATTAAAACGATGAATGTCGGGACGTGAAGTCAATTGCGCACGAACCAAGGTAACAACCTCATTCAGCTGAATCGCAGTTCTCACGCAGAGTCGCGGATCCTTGGCTAGGGTCAGCCCATCAAGAACACCCATAAGGTAGTGCTGCCCGGCCAGCTGCTCCTCGAGATGTTGCGACGTGAGCTTTAGAAATAAGTCACCTGCTGTAAGGAAACGAACAGATGAACTTGCCCAGCCGGCACTGGCCGGCAACAAGAAAAAAGGCAGAACAAAAATAAGGGAAGAAATCCTAACCATTAAGGATTGGGTTCAACAGTGATTTTTATAGAGCTGTACCAAGCCGCTAGGTTGGCAATATCGTCATCCGTGAGCTGCTTGGCAATAACAGCCATAACCTCGTGAGCTCTTTTGCCACTGCGGTAATTTCTTAGTTGCTGCGCAAGATAATCAGGCACCTGGCCCGCAAGATGAGGGGCCGAAGGCATTGAAGCCAAGCCCATAGGTCCGTGGCAAACCGCACAGGCCATCATGGCCTTCTGGCGACCAAGATTAGCGTCTGCCGCCGATGCTGGGGCTGAAAAATATAGAACCGTAAGCAAGGCGAGAGCAAAAGCCTGCCTTAGAACACTTAAGGTAAACCGAGTCATCTGAGATCCCAAAAAACGATTTCAAAAGAATTTAGCTGAACGCAAACGTGTCAAGGTAACAGCATGCTAATTCCCATCCGGGGCAAAGAACATGAAGCGTCGACTCCTTTGCAAATACCTTTCAACCGACGCTTACGAGCGCCTCCAAATAAAGAAGGCCAGCCACTGCTGGCTGGCCTTCTAGGCACCTGTGCTCAGCTTATTCCGAATAACTGATGCGATAGATCGCGCCCGCGTAATCGTCAGAGACAAGCATAGAACCGTCTTTCATAACAGCCACATCCACTGGCCGACCACGATAGAGGCCCGTTTCCGAATCTAAAAAGCCGGAAGCAAAAACCTCCATTTTTCCAGCGGTGCCATCCGCCTTAATGGGCACGAACTGGACTTCAGCGCCACTTGGCTTGGTGCGATTCCAAGAGCCATGGGCTGCAACGAACACGCCGCCCTGATACTTAGAAGGAAACTTCTTGCCCGTATAGAAAGCCATTCCAAGCTGGGCCTGGTGAGCAGGGAATTCCACCTGAGGGAAGATGGCGCCCGCGGGTTCCTTCATGTCCTTGAGATCAGGCGCAGCCGGAGAACCAGCGACTTTGAACTTCCCATTCCAATAGGGAAAGCCAAAATGTTGCCCAGCTTTCGTTGAGCGGTTCAGCTCACCGGGAGGAATATCATCGCCGAGCCCGTCAACCTGGTTATCCGTCCACCAAAGCGAGCCGTCCTTAGGATTGAAGTCCATGCCAACCGAGTTACGAGAACCCACAGCAAAGACCTCTCGCTTGCTGCCATCGAAGGCATTCATACGAACAATGCCGCCGATTCCAATTTTTTCGTAGCTGGCGATCTTATCTTTAGGTTGAACGTTATAAGGTTGACCTAGAGTCACATAAAGCATACCGTCGGGACCAATTCGGCAGGTCCGCGCACCGTGGTTAAAAGACTCTTCTTCAGCAGGAATTAAACCCCCTTTTGAAACAACCTCGATCACTGCAACGTCCGGTCCCTCGTAGAAGAACTCGGCAGCAGGGAAATTCAACACTCTGTTGTGCTCAACAACCACCAAAAAACCGTCCTTCGTCCAGCAGACAGCGTTGGGATTGGTAAACTTGAGCGAGGGAGCAAAAGACTTCACCTCATCCGCCACACCGTCGCTGTTCCGATCGGTAACAGCCCAAACGGTCGTCTTGCGCGTTCCAACGAAAAGCATGTTAGTTGAAGGCGCAACTGCCATATGGCGGGCGTCAGGAACAATGGCAAAGAGCTCAATTTTAAAACCCGGGGGTAACTTGACCTTCTTCAGATTCTCCCGAATGGCGGCGGCATTCTTGCCCTCTTGAGGAACAGAAGGGATGTTGAGGTCTGTCGTAGCAACTTTCATCTGCTTAAGTGTTGCCAGGTTATCTGGGGCGGCAGATACCGGCCCCATCGACATTCCCGCGAGAACGGCGGCCGAAACCGCTGAGATTGCAATGCGATTCATAAAAAACGTCTCCTTGTAAATTTTTTCCAGCGCTCCTGAGTATCGGTAAGCCGAAATGTGGACACCACTAGCTGAGGCCGCGCAAGCAGAAGGATACGGATTTTTTAGCTAGACAGGCTTAGCGTTTACCCACCCCTGAAAGGGCCATAATGAGGCTCTGCCTATGAAAGAAATCGAAATCTGCCTTGGGCTTATAGCCAAGACCCCCCTGAACGCTCGCCTTCTTTCGGGCTGGCCGGCCCTAAGCGGCCTGCGGCCACGCCGCCAGCTTCTCGTTGCCCACTATTTCGACACAAGCGCGGGACTTCTCGCGCGCCACCGCATGGGTCTTCGACTTCGGCGTGAGTCAGGCCGTTGGGTGCAGACCTTTAAGGCCGAAGTCAGCGGGCTTGAGCGGGTTGAACTCAACCATCGCCTAAGCCAGCGTCAGGCGAGCCCGCCGCCGGCCCTATCTGCCGAAGGACTGCCCCGTAAAGATCAGTTGCTAGCCATGGGGCTGCGCCGCGGCGATATCGCTGCGATTCTTGATCTGCAAACGCTTCGCGAGCAGTTTCAAGTCGAGGTCAGGCGTCAGACCTGGGCAGTGACATGGGGGCAGAGTCAGCTTGAACTGGCCTTTGACCAGGGCCTGCTACGAGCCAACAGCCAAGATCGGGCATTCACTGAGCTGGAACTTGAACTTAGCGCAGGGCAGGTGCGCGATCTTTTTGAAGCCACCCAGTCTTTATCTGCACACCTCGAAGGTCTTGGTCTTGAGGC
Organism: Burkholderiaceae bacterium; assembly: GCA_023261135.1. Lineage (GTDB taxonomy): Bacteria > Pseudomonadota > Gammaproteobacteria > Burkholderiales > Burkholderiaceae_A > Hahnella. Next base: position 12,248 of record JALRJP010000005.1, read on the forward strand.
ATTCTTTGAAACACGATCAAAGGCAGAACGCGGCTTTCAGTTCGCAGCCCTTCAGAACGCAGAGGGCAGACACCCCAGAGCGGCTGCCCTTGCAAAAAGCCGTGCTAAAGAAAGAAGCCAAGACACGGGCTCTACCAAGACGAGCCCAATACTTAGCCTGCACCTTCAGAACGCGGCGTATCGGCTTAGCAAGGAAGTAATCGAGGTTCTTGAGACCCAAGAGCCCGAGGGGCCGCATCAGGCGCGAGTGGCCTTACGGCAAATTCGAACGCTACTTAAGTTACTGATTAACGCAGGGCTTATTGACCCAAGCGTGCGGCTCGAAGAAAAGGCTTCGGAACTTGCCGATGCCTTGGGTGAGCTGCGTGACCTTGATGTTGCCGAAGAAAAGCTGCTTCGACTGCTTGAGAGGCATTTGGGCTTTGATGCCTCGGTGACTGCGGCGGCCGTTGCCATTTCTGAGCAGCTTCAACAAACCCGAAGCACCTTGCGTCAAAGGCTTTTAACACATGACTGCCGGCAGTTTGTTCTGGATGTCCTTGCCTTTGCCAATACGCTCAAAGACCATGTCGGACTGCCCGAGGCACAGGTCTTCGCGAACGAACAGGCCACCCGGTTTCGCCGGCGCGTGAAAAAAAGAGCCAAGCTCGAGCCAACCGAAGAGAACCTTCACCGGCTGCGGTTAAGCCATAAGGCCTTGCGTTACGCCAGCCCAGTTTTACTGGCGCTTGGGGCTGACAACACCCTTGCAGAAGAAGCCCGAAAAGCAGCTAAAGCGCAGGATCGCCTAGGCAACGACCATGATCGTGCAGTCATGCTAACGACCCTTCAGAAGGCGCTAAGCCGGCAGACACTGCCAGTGCATCACCAGGATCGCTTTCTTGCCCTAGCCCAAGGGCTTCTGGTTGGGATGAAATAACGACATACAAGGAGAGACCATGACTGAACTGCCCAAAAAAGTCTATGAGAAAGAACTGCTCCGACTTCAGATTGAACTGGTTAAGCTTCAAGAATGGGTCGTCGCGACTGGGGCAAGACTTGTTGTTATTTTTGAAGGACGCGATGCAGCGGGTAAAGGTGGTGCAATTAAACGCATCACCGAGGCTCTTAACCCTCGGGTCTGTCGCGTGGCAGCCCTGCCCAAGCCCAATGAACGCGAGCGTGGCCAGTGGTATTTTCAGCGTTATGTGCATCACCTGCCCAGCCACGGCGAGATCGTTTTATTCGACAGGTCCTGGTACAACCGTGCCGGCGTAGAACGCGTTCTTGGCTTTTGCAGCCCTGACGAGCTGCACACCTTTCTAATGGGCTGCCCCTCGTTTGAGCGGTTACTTGTGGCAGAGGGTATTCAGTTGGTGAAGTACTGGTTCTCTGTGAGCCAGGACGAACAAGAAAAGCGTTTTCAAGAGCGCGCATCTAACCCATTAAAAACATGGAAGCTCAGCCCCATCGACATTGAGTCGCGCAAGTACTGGGATGCCTATTCCCAAGCCAAAGACGACATGATGCAGGCCACCGATATTCCGGAAGCGCCCTGGTATGTTGTTGAGGCCGACGAAAAGCACAAGGCAAGATTGAACTGCATTCAGCATCTGCTCAGTCTTGTGCCCTATGAGCCGGTGCGCAAAGAATCCATCAAGCTTCCTGCAATCAAACTTAACAAATTAAAAAGCAAAAAGGCCTCAAGTCATACGAAGAAAACTCTTGACCGCCCTCCAAAAATTGCCCAACGCCTAGTGCCCGACTACATAGCGGCGCTCTAACTTCAGGCCACCCCATAAGATTGCTCTCGTTTAATGACTCAACCGAACTGGCTTCATCAGACGGCGCAAGCCATTTTTGAAATGGCGGGCCTGTTGGTTCGCATGCTTGCGGGTGGCAGTCACAACGAACAACCCCAAAGGCCTGCCATTGAACGGGCTATTGCAGAGCGCTGTCTGCCCGTGCTGCCTGGCTTTCTTTTGTTGTCCAGTCTGCTAAGCCTTGTCATCATTCGTATCGTGACGGTCACCGCCCAAAGCTATGGCTTGTCAGAGTTCGCCCTGGAGGTGCTGGTTCGTACACTGGTTCTAGAGCTTCTGCCGCTCTACTCCGCCATTTTCGTTGCCCTGCGCGTGAGCCTTCCAAATCGCAAAGCGCATACCGACCTTGCCCAGGCCTGGGCAGGACTTCTTGCGAGCCTCTTATTTACCAGCCTTGCCAGCATTCTGGCGGCAACACTTGCCTATGTCATGGTCTATGGCTTCTCGCCGTGGGGCCTTACAAGTTACATTGGCGCCATAGGAAAGATATTCACGCCGGCCATGTCTTTTATCTTCCTTTTAAAGACACTGGCCTTTAGCCTTGCAGTGGCGCTTTTGCCCGCTGGACTTGCTCGGGCCAACGAACTTCAGGCCTTCACTCGCCTGGTGGCGCTTTTGCTACTGGTTGAAGTTGTTTCGCTGATTGGAAATTACGCATGACAACCTTAACCGACGAACAGGTAGGCCGCAGGGCCAAGTCAGTTATGGTGGTAACGGCGCTTTTACTTGTGGGCTCGATTGCCTTCATTTTGTATGCAAGGGGGTTTTTTGAGTCAAGCCAACGGCTCACCCTGATTACCGAAGACTCCGAAGGGGCTACCGTGGGCATGAGTCTTACCTTTGCAGGGTTTCAGCTCGGGCGGGTGACACGTATTCGCCTTGGGGAAGATGGCAATGCTCACATCGAAGTTGATATTCCGCAGTCTGAGGCCCACTGGCTAAAAACAAGCAGTGTCTTTACGCTTGAACGCAATCTGCTGGGAGGAACGCGGCTTAAAGCCTTCTCGGGTATTCTCGATGACCCTGTGCTTCCAGATGGGGCCGTTCGTCCTTTGCTACGGGGCGATGCCACAGCAGACATTCCCAAAGTAGCCGGAACCGCCCGCGAGTTGCTTGAGAACCTTCAAGACCTAACGGGTAGCGACTCGCCGCTGGTGCGAAGCCTTCAAGCCCTTGAGGTCGCAAGCCAAAGACTCGCAAGCGACCGTGGTGCGTTGGCCTTGCTCATGGGCAATCTTGAAGGCGCCGATCATCTTCAAGAGGCCATTGGCGACCTTCAACAGCTTATTGCCGCCACCAACCAAAAGGTTCTTGGCGTAAGCCCCAGCCCAGAAGGCTCGCCCAGCACGCTTGAGTCAATGAGCCAGACTTTGCAAGCCACCGAGGCTACTCTGCGTAAAGCCCAAGAAAGCCTTATCAAACTCGACGCCGTGCTCGAGGACACCAAAGCCATTACTCAAAACGCGCGCACTGCAAGCCAAGACTTGGAGCAACTTCGTTACGAGGTTGAAACGAGCCTTCGAACGGCCGACAGCCTAATGCGTGACATTCAGAGGGTCTGGCCACTCTCGCAAGACCCGGAGAAAGGGCTAGCACTCCCATGACACCAAGGCGTTCATTCACGACGGCCTGGGCCGTTGGCCTTACCTTTGCAGCAAGCCTTGGACTGGCAGGCTGTGCAAGCTCACCCAGCCCACCCGGCTTTTTATCTGCAGCCCAAACCGCCATGGCCCGCGGCAGCCAGGCCTACCTTGAGGGCGATTCGCGCCGCTCTACCATTGAGTACCAACGGGCTGTTCAGCTCCTAAGCCAGACCGGCCGCGCCGACCTCATTGCTAAAGCCATTCTTACAGAGTGCGCAGCCAAAGTCACAGGCCTTGACTTCGAGCCCTGCGCGGGCTTCACCAGTCTTAATCAAGATGCAACCCCATCCGACCGTGCCTATGCACGCCTGCTTAATGGTGAACTTCAAACGAAGGACGTTGCCAGCCTTCCCGAAAGCCATCGTCGAATTGGTCTTGCCATTGTGCAACTGCAGTCTCTTAAAAGGACCGCAAAGGCCGAGGAAGCGTTCCTAGCAGCCATTCTCACCGAAGGACTCGCAGCCGCTGAGTCACAGCAGGGACCTTTCTCCCAGTTGCTCGCCCTTGCACTTTTGCGCCGCTACGGCTGGCCCGATGGCCTGCTCTGGCCCTCGGCTCTGAACAAGGCCGAGCGGCAAGGGTGGCGCCGACCGCTGCTAGCCTGGATCGAAGTTGGTGTGCAAGAAAAAAGCCGCTCGGGCGATGTCATCACCCGTGAGCGGCTTTTAAGGCAGCGCCAACGAATTTTGGAATCGAGTTCCCGAGTTCGCTAGCCTAACTGGCTTTTAACCAATTACTCGGCGCGCTTGCGACCTTTGGGGGCGGGCGAAACAACCGACTCACCGGCCTTGGTTACAGCCTCAACATTGGCTTCAACCATTTCAACAACTTGCTTAGACGCCTTGTTCATGGCTTCGTAGGCGGTGTTGGTTGCGCTGAAAGCCGACTTCATCAGGGCAATGACGCCTTCCGTACCTGCGGGTGCAGTCTTGGAGAGCTCATTAATCATGCCAGCCATGGACTTGTTCAGATCAGCAACCTGCTTTTCAGCAAGGCGAGCAACTTCAGAAGCGGTCTCGGCATTAATAGCGTAGGCTTGACGGGCATAGCCGGTGGCCTTCGCGGCGGCGGGCTGGGCAGCACCCTGGGCAACGCCATAAAGCTCTTGGGCATCCTTCACGCCAAGCATCTGGCTGGAAGCCTCGGCAGCGTCGGCCAAAGAGACACGGGCAGTCTTCAGGTTGAGGTCAATCTGCTTTTCCATGGCGTCAAAAGAGGTTGCAGCCAGTTGAGCCATGGCGGCATTTGCATTCTTAATTGCAGAGAGAAAGTGCTCGGGGGTAACAATGGACTGATTCATGGTGAAGCTCCTTAAAAAGAGTTAGTTAAAAGACTTCCTGCATCTGGGATTACGTCCTAGGAATTTCTACAAAAGCCAAAAATGACGCATCACAGCAGAAGGACGGGCCTTATATAAAGCGCTTAGCGCATCCTTTTCACGAATTATATGGTGCGACGCACAAAAATTACAAGGCCTTGCAACCCAAAAAAATCTAGAAAAAGGTCAGACTTTCTTTACTGAGGATCAAACTATGTCAGAAAGCCTGACATATAGGGCGATATGCCGACTAAAACGCCTCCGAGTCGGGGCGCTGAATGCCATATTTTTTAATGTAGTAATAGAGATGCTCCCGGCTAATATTCAGGCGCCGAGCCGTCTCAGAGGCATTAAAACCTGTATCCACCAAGACCGTTCGAACCAGGCGCTCAATCACTTCCTCACGAGCCTGCTTAAGACCCTCCTCGGTGGAGGCATCGGCCACGACCATCACGTAGAATTTTCGATCTTACGACCGCAGTGTTTTCTCAAACTGACTGAAAAGAACCGCCCGCTGCAAGGCCGCCTTCACCTGCGCCTGGCGGAAGGGCTTGGCCGGGGAATCAAAGGCCCCTCCTCCACACAGGAAGGCAAGGCGTCGTCATGGCCCTGACCCGTGACCCCCACAACCTTCAAAAAAGCATTCCAAAGCCAGGCCTCACGCAGAAATCGTACACCCTCGGAAATGCCCTGCAGAACCTTCTTTTCAATGCTATCAAGTACAGCAATGGCAGGCCTGTCGAACTTGACCTGTAGTGCGCAGGAGATCTTTTGTCTGTTGACATCATCGACCAAGGGCCCGGCATTCCCGAGGCCGAACAGACCAAGCTCTTTAAAGCCTTTTCCCGGGGTGAGTCGGGTATGGCGAAGCCCGGCAACGGCCTTGGACTTTCCATTGCCGCGCGCCGCGCAGGCTATGGCTAACGAACTTCGCCTGGCTGCATCAGGCCCAAAGGGCAGTCGCTTTCGGCTCGAAATAACCTACCCCGTGCGAGCTCCTCAATCCTAGCCAAGTCATCCATAATCACGACATGAACGCGCCTTTGCCCAGCGACCTTTTCCAACGGTTCTCAATCCTGCGCCGAAAGATCCATTCGCGACCCGAGCTTAAGTTTGAGGAGTTTGAAACGGCGGCACTGGTCGCTAAAGAACTGCAGGCCATGGGGGTTGACGAGGTGCACACGGGCATTGGAGGTACAGGCGTGGTCGGAGTCCTCCGCGGCAACCAGGCCCTAAGCACCGACTCACCCTGCAAAGCCATTGGCCTGCGTGCCGACATGGACGCACTGCCCATGACCGAGAAAAACAGTTTTTCCCATGCAAGCCAGCACACCGGGAAAATGCATGCCTGTGGCCACGATGGCCACACCGCCATGCTTCTTGCCGCAGCCCAGCTTCTTGTGAACGACCGTGCATTTGCAGGCACCGTGCACCTCATATTTCAGCCTGCCGAAGAAGGCGGCGGCGGTGCCAAGGCCATGATTGACGACGGTCTTTTTAAACGGTTCGACTGCGACCAGGTCTTTGCCATTCACAACTGGCCTGGCCTAGCTGAAGGCAGCTTTGGCTTTAACCCCGGTCCCATGATGGCCTCAAGCAACCAGTTTGAAATTCGTGTGAAGGGCAAGGGTGCTCATGCGGCCATGCCGCACCTGGGGGTGGACCCCGTGCTCGTGGCAAGCCATCTTATTCAAGCCCTTCAAACCCTGGTCAGCCGAACAACCAAGCCCGTCGATGCCACGGTGGTCTCGGTGACCCAGGTGCAGGCCGGTGAGGCGGTCAACGTCATTCCCGACCACTGTCAGCTTAAAGGCACGGCTCGTACCTTCAGCCTCGAGGCACTCGACAAAATTGAAGAGGCCATGCAGCGTATCTGTCACCAGTTACCCGCTGCCTTTGGCGCCAGTGCCGACCTTGTTTTTGAACGCCAATACCCGCCCACCATTAACCACCCAAAGGCCACCGAAAAAGCGGCCGAAGTGGCCCGTGCATTAGTGGGCAATGACAAGGTGATTCTGCCCATTGAACCTACCATGGGAGCAGAAGACTTCGCCTACATGCTGCTTGAGCGACCCGGGAGCTATATTTTTCTTGGTAACGGTGACTTCAATGGGCCTCACCGCGAGGCAGGCCATGGCCTTGGTCCCTGTGCACTTCATAACCCCAGCTACGATTTCAACGACAGGCTTATTCCAGTTGGCGCCCGCTTCTGGCATGCCCTTGCGCATGCCTTGCTCAAACCGGTCTAAACAAACCAGTCTAAAGTTAGTAGGCTGAAGGAACAAACATGTCAGCCGGAACAGGCCTGCGAAAGTAGTCAGGGTTCTTCTCGCGGGCGGGCAGAACCACAAGTTCGTGAGGCACTTCTCCGTAAGGAATCTGGCTAAGCAGATGCGCCATGCAGTTCAGACGCGCTCGCTTTTTATCGTTGCCCTCAACCACCCACCATCGGGCCTCGGGAATGTGGGTGCGCTCCAGCATGAGTTCCTTGGCCTTGGTGTAAGCCTCCCATCGCCTGCGTGATTCCAGGTCCATGGGCGAAAGCTTCCATTGCTTTAAGGGGTCTTTAATGCGCATGGTGAAGCGCATGTGCTGCTCTTCATCGGAAATGGAAAACCAGTACTTAATCAGAATGATCCCTGAGCGCACCAGCATCTTTTCAAATTCGGGGACCGTACGAAAAAACTCCTCGTACTCCTCGTCTGTGCAAAAACCCATAACCTTCTCAACCCCTGCGCGGTTGTACCAGCTGCGGTCAAACAAGACAATTTCGCCCCCGGCAGGCAGGTGGCTGACATAGCGCTGAAAGTACCACTGGGTGCGCTCGCGCTCGTTAGGCGCAGAAAGCGCAGCCACACGGGCCACGCGAGGGTTCAGTCTTTGGGTAATACGCTTAATGGCGCCACCCTTGCCTGCCGCGTCGCGGCCTTCAAAAAGAACCACAAGCTTTAACTTCTTCTCAACCACCCAGTCTTGCAGCTTTACAAGCTCACCCTGCAGACGAAAGAGCTCACGAAAATAAAGCCGGCGATCCATGGAGCCGTCAGCCCCTGGCCCCTGCTGAGGGCCGTCTAGCAAAAGCGCATCCAGCCGATCGTCATCGAGCTCCATCTCAAGCTCCTCGTCATAACTGTCAAGAAGGTCCAGATCGGCGCGCTGCTGAAAGCTCAATGGGGGCTTGGTCATAAGTGTCTGTCTTGTTAAAAATCAAAGCAAGGGCGTTACGAAAGCGGGTTCAGCATTCAAAGCCCTCACTGCCTGTAAGTAATCTAGCCCCTCATCGTGACGATTCTGTGACATCGGCAAGGAAACGACCACAGACCTCGGCCAGATCCGCGGGCAGCCCCGGCGTCTCGGCCAGGCTCTGAATGGCCCTGTGCATGGCAAGCCTCCGCTGCGGCTCAAAGGCCTGCCAGCGATCTAGCGAGCGGGCAAGCCGCGAGGCCAGCTGACTGTTCCGATTGGCAAGCCGTGCCAACTGCTCACGCCAAAGGTCATAGCCTGCACCGTCACTGCGATGAAAGCCTGGCGAGACCTGCATAAAGAAGGGCCCAAGCAGAGAACGAATGCGATTAGGGCTTACCAGGTCGTAAAGTGGATGATTCAGAAGCTCCTGCACAGTTGCTATTAGATCAAGCCCTTCGGTGTCATGAAGCCGAATCGTTGCCACCTGCGCCGTGAACCATTTATCGAGCGCCAGGTCATTGTCGCGGTAACGGTTCAGGAAATTGTCGAGGGCCGTCTGACAGGGTTTATCGGCAATACCCTGCAGACTCACAAGCCCGGCAAGGCATGCCATACGGCGTGTCATGTTGGTTGCCGCTAAGTAACGGTCTAGAAGTTGCTGCGCACGGTCGGGCGTGGGACGCAGAAGTGTAAGAAGTGACTGGGCTAAATGTTCCAGTGCTCGGCGGCCCGCCGCAGGCCCCGAGGGCTGATACGTTTCGGCAGGCTCTGGGGTATCCATTCCATCATCCAAGGGCTCCATTGACGCCTCAAGCGCAATAGCCATGGCAAGCTTTAATGCCTCCAGTCGTCGACGAATGGCACTTGGGTCAATGGCATGACCTTCTAAGGACCAGTGCTCCGACACCAGTGCCTCGGAAGGCGGTGTCAGGCATAAAAGCTTAAAGCCATCGCTTAAGGTCGCATCGGAAGCAAGCCCGGCAAGCGTCTGCATTAAACCCTCACGATCCTCGGCAGACGTGGCCTCGGGCATTGACTGGGCAAGCATCAGGCGCTGGCAGGCCTCCCACCGGTTGAAGGCGTCGGCGTCATAGGCGGCAAGCGTCTGCAAGGCCTTGGCATTTAAGCTGTGTACGAGCTGAACAGGCGCCGAGAAACCCCGTAACAACGAGGCAATGGGCTCGGCCTTGCCTCGTTGACTGGGCAGATCAAAACGAAAAGACTGCTCTTCATCGGTGAGCACAATCACCTGATCATCCAGAAGTTGCTCACCCTGCTCGGTCAAAACGCCCGCTCGAATGGGAATAACCAAGGGCTGTTGCGACGCGGCCAGGGACTGGCTAAGGGTTAGGGTAAGCCGGCCCTGCAAGCTATCCCAATGGGTCCTTACATGAACCCGTGGCGTACCTGCAGCGGAGTACCAGCGCATGAAAGGCTCAAAAAGCTCAGGCCTGTCGTTGGCATCAAGTATCGAGCTTACGAAATCCTCGCAGGTGGCCGCGCGGCCATCGTGCCTTTCCACGTATAGGTCCATACCCTTGCGAAAACCTTCTTGGCCAAGCAGGGTCTGAAGCATACGAATGACCTCGGCCCCCTTCTCATAGACTGTGGCGGTGTAAAAGTTACGAATCTCTTGGTACTGCAAAGGCCGTATGGGATGCGCCATAGGGCCCGCATCTTCGGGGAACTGATGGGTGCGCAGGGTGCGTACATCTTCAATGCGTTTAATGGCCCGCGCGCTGGCTGCCTGCTCGGGGCTTAGGCCCTCGGCAAGACGATCGGCCGTGAACTCTTGGTCGCGAAAAACCGTGAGCCCCTCTTTTAGCGTCAACTGAAACCAGTCACGACAGGTAATGCGGTTGCCGGTCCAGTTATGGAAATACTCATGGCCAATCACCGCCTCGACAAGCTCGTAGTCTTTGTCGGTGGCAGTGTCCGGATCGGCCAGAACATACTTGGTGTTAAAGAGGTTCAGGCCCTTGTTCTCCATAGCACCCGAATTGAAATCGGGCACCGCCACAATCATGAAACGCTCAAGATCAAGCTCAAGACCAAAACGTTGCTCATCCCAGGCCACCGAATGCTTAAGGCTCTCAAGTGCAAAGTCGGCCCGACCAAGGTCCTGCGCACGGGTGTAAACCTGCAGACGCTTCTGCGCCCCCGAACGACTTTTGACATACGCCTCGCGATACTGAAGATCAGCCGCCACCAGGGCAAACAAATAACTTGGCTTAGGAAAAGGGTCTTGCCATACACAAATGCGTGTGCCGTTCTCCTCACACTCTTCCACTAAATTGCCGTTGGAAAGCAGCACCGGAAATTGCGCGGCGGGCGCACGCAGCGTCACGGTGTAGACCGTCATGACATCGGGACGGTCTAGGAAATAAGTCATGCGCCGAAAGCCCTCGGACTCACACTGGGTGTAAAGCCCCCCGCGACTGGCGTAAAGGCCCATGAGCTCGGTGTTGGCCGAAGGCTTTAAACGCGTACGTAGACGAAGACGTCCTGCAGTTGCATTCATTAAACAAAACCGATCGGGCGACACCTGATAAGCATCGGCGGCAAGCGGCTCTCCGTTAAGCCAGGCACCCTCGAAGCACAGGCCATCGCCCGCAAGCACCAGGCTTTGCGCCTGGTCGGTCTGGGTATCGCCATGACCAAGCGGCTCAAAGCCAAACTCTGAGACAAGCCAGGTTTCGTCAAGTCCCAGGGCGAAGTCCAGCTTCAGGTCGGTGATGCAATGACTCGGGGGGCGGTAGTCGGACTGCCGAATGACCTGGGTGCTACCAGTTTGCACTTGACCTTCTTTCATACGTCTCTCTTTGAATGGGTTTGCATACGCCTAGTCTGCCCGTTTTTCAGGCATCAAAGGGCGGCAAACCTGTAAGAGTTTTTTGCATCGGCCATTTCGTGAGCTCCCCGTTTCCTGGCTGCAGCCTCAGAGTGGCGTCGTGCCAAGCCCTCAAGCGGGCCTCGGCCATTTGATTGCAATGCCGAGCCCAAAGAGAAGAAAAAGGCGCTGACCAAGATGCACATGAGGCCGGGCAAGGGGCCGAGCGTCTCTTGCGCTGCGAGCCCTTGCCCAGTGAGGCACCCGGAACTATTGAGCCGCGCCCATCATCTGGTTCGGAAGCCAGAGTACGATTTCAGGAAAGACAGAAAGAAGAACCATGGAGCCCATCATAATAAACACGAAGGGCATAGACCCCAGCAGAATGTCTTTAAGGCTGACGTTGGGCACTACACCCTTCAAGACATAAAGATTCAAGCCCACCGGAGGAGTAATAAGACCAATCTCCATATTGATGGTGAGAATGACGGCAAACCAAATAAGGTCGAAATTATTCGCCTCAAGCACCGGTGTAAGAATAGGCATCACCATCAAGATAATGGCCACCGGGGGAAGAAACATTCCAGCGAGCAACAGAAACAAATTAATGACCAGCATCAAAACCCAGCGGTTGAGTTCAAGGTCAACCAGAAACTGGGCCGCCGTCTGCGTGACATAAAGCAGTGACATCATGTAAGAGAAGACCGCAGCTGCTGCGATAATCATGAGAATCATGGTGGACTCTCGCACTGTTTCGCTAAAAATCTTCCACTGGTCTTTGCGACTGCTTGCCTTGTAAATAATAACGACAAAAACAAGGGCAAGCGCAGCGGAGATTGCCGCTACTTCGCTTGGTGTGGCAATACCACCGTACATTGCATAAGCAATAAAGAAAATGATGGCGAGAAAAGGAGAAACTCGAACGAGACCCTGCATTTTCTCGGCCCAAGTAAAGCGCTGCTGTTCGATATAAGCATTGAGTTTTTCAGAGCGCAGGCTCGAAAACCATGCATAAACAGCAAACAAGACCACCAATAGAATGCCCGGAACGACACCGGCGAGAAACAAGCGGCCGATGGAGGTCTCTGTGGCAATGCCGTAAAGGATCATGGTGATCGAAGGGGGAATAAGAATTCCCAGAGTGCCCCCGGCGCAGACCGAGCCTGTTGCTAGCCGAGCCGAAATATTTCGTCTCAGCATCTCCGGAACACCAGCCTTACCAACTGCCGCCGCTGTAGCCGGGCTTGAACCACTAATAGCACTAAAGATTCCACAGGCAAGAATATTGGCAATTACGAGGCCGCCCGGCACCCTGACAAGCCATCGATGCAGTGACTCATAGAGGTCACGGCCCGCATTCGTTCCCCCAACAGCAGCACCCAAAAGAATAAATAAAGGAATTGTTAGTAGTGCGAAAGAGGCGAGCTCATCAAGCATGACCACAGCGATATTGTCGAGAAAACTCGGGCCCTCAAAAACGACAAGAAAGACAACTGAGACAAGCGTCAGACCCCATGCGATGGGAAGCCCCGAGAAAAGAACCGCAATAGTCGCGACAAGAATAAGAAGGCCAATTTGAAGCTCAGACATCGGAGTGCTCACCTTTAAAAAGAGGTAGCCGAATAAGCGCTATGTATTGCAGGGCTGTTAAGCCAAGGCCAATCGGCATAGTGGCAAACAAAGGCCACTTCGGTGGCGCCCAAGAGCTTTCAGTAACCTCCCCTTGCAAGAACGACTCAAGTGTCTTTTCGTAACCCATGTAAGCGAGAAACAAAACCACCCCCAGACCAACAATTTGGCTCGCGAACTTCAACCAGGCAGCGTTTTTTTGCGAGAGGGCCATCTCCAAAAGGCCTACTGCAACGTGCCCCTCTGTCTTGAGGCAATAGGGAGACCCAAGAAAAAGCGCAGCCACCATCATAAACACCGCAAACTCCAGTTCCCAGTCGGTTGAAAAACCCGTAGATCGACGAACGATCATGTAGACGATAACCACGATAGCGAGCGCCAGCAAAACTCCTGCGACCACCGCGCATACGTCTGAAAGCTTCGAGACGACTTGCCGAAATTCCTTCAATCGAAAATTCCTTAAATTAAAAGGCGAAGGGTCTGTGGCTACAGACCACAAAAAAACCCCGGCACCTCGTCGATGGCCGGGGTTTTAGAGCTTTAACTTACTTCGCTGCTTTTGAGGTCTCCAGCGCTTTAAGAATCCGCTTGGCTGTGGGTGAGATTGCCTCAAATTCAGGATAGGCAGTTTTTTTCGCAAGGACCATCCAGTCTTTATACTCCTGATCGGTCATCTCACGTGGAGTGCCACCGGCTTTACGCCAAGCATCTGCCATTTTATTGGTTGCTTCACGTTGAACCGTAAGGAAGAAGGCGTCTGACTTATCGGCAGCGTCTTCGAAGATTTTTTTCTGCTTCGCCGAGAGCTTATCCCAATGCTGCTTGGACATCACCAAGGGTTGCAACAACATCCACAAAGAATTGGCTCCACCGACGGTAGAGTACTTAGCCTGCTCATACAAACGCATTGAGACAAACGTTTCTGCAGAGGTAAGCGCGCCGGTTAACACACCCGACTGAAGGGCTGGATAGATTTCGGTGGAGGCCATTGCTGCTGTCGATGCGCCAGCCGCCTTCAGCATGGACTCGAATGTTGGGTCCGCGGCTCGGAGCTTTTGTCCCTTCACAGTCTCAGGACCACCTACCGGCGTATCTTTCGTGGCGAAAGCACCGGGCGTCCACCACCAGGTGACGATGTGAATGCCATTGGCATTCGCAAGCTTTTGAATTTCTTTTTGATAGGCGGAGCGCTTGAGCTTCATTGCAACATCAAGATTGGGAATAGCCCCCGGTAGAATTACGCCAGAGAACTCCTTAGCCTTTCCGACTGCATAAGACATGGGGAAAATGGCCATTTCGAGGGTGCCATTTTGAAGTGCGTCGAGCTGTGCGACGGGCTTAATACCTAAAGAGCGTGCCGGATAAATACGGAATTTAATACTAGGATCGGCCTTCTCGACCTCTTTAACAAAGAGACGGGCTGCGCGATCACGACCGTCAACATTGGCCTTCCACTGGTGGGAGATCTTGATCTCCATGGCGCTGGCCGATAAAGAAACCCCGGCGACAAGCCCAAGGGAAAGAACGGAGGTTAAAACCTTTTTCACAACAGTTGACATGCCTTGGTCTCCTCTACAGAATGAATAACAACTTCAAGACATCGAAACCATTTCGAGTTTCCGAGCAATGAGCCCCAACTGCCTTGCAACTGCTCGGTGTCATAGAAGTTATTGCGGAACAGGTCTGAGTTTGCCCTGTCTGCTTGAATGACGCATTGGGGAAATCCCCGCTCAGATTAACGACTACCAACAGCGTCTTTGCTCCACTCAACAAAAAGGAGGACCGTCTCATGTCCCAGCCTAGCGATTTTTGTGTCATTTACCTGCACGGCTTCCGAAGTTCGCCCGAATCCTCTAAGGCCCAACTGCTTGCCCAGTGGCTGGGTCAAGACGGTGTTCGCTATGACTGCCCTGCCCTTGATATTTCCCCGCTTGCCGCCATTGACCATGCCTCGCAGACCGTTGAGCACGCCCTTTCTGAAGGCTTTCATATTCGCCTTATTGGAAGTTCCTTGGGTGGGTTTTATGCCAGTTGGCTTATGGAACGACACCCCAAGCGCGAGGCTTTTAAGGCGGTGCTTATTAATCCGGCCTGCGCGCCTGCGCGGGATCTTGCCGACCAGGTTGGGCCCCTAAAGTCCTGGCATTCCGAAGAAATTCTGCAGTTTCAGGCCGACTACATTGACGACCTGCGGTCCATGGAAGTACCACTCACCCAGCCCGAGCGCTACATGCTCGTTGCAGCCAAGGGTGACGAACTGCTTGACTGGAACGAAATGGTGGCTCGCTACCCGGGCGCTCTGCATCATGTGGTTGAAGGCTCGGACCATAGCCTTTCGGACTTTCCCGATCACTGGCCGGTGATGCGGGAATTTCTGCTAAGTCGCTAGAGTCCAGGTTGAACCTAGCGGTGAGGCCTGGAGTATGGCCTTGACCTAGGAAGAGGAACGCTCGGGAGCCTTTTGCGAGAAAGGTATTCGCACCAAAAGAATAAGACCGACCAAAAAAAAGAGACCTGTTAAGGCAATGGCCAGCCGGTGGTTGTTGTTGGAGAGCCAGCTTGTGAGGCCATACAAAAGCGGTCCGCAGACCGAGGCTAGGTTTACAGCAACCCCCCAATAGCCAAAGGACTCAGCCTGTCGGTTGGGCTCTGAAAGCGCGGCCACCGCCGCCCGCGCCCCGCTCTGGGAGGCGCCCATGGCCAGGCCTGCGAGGTTGGCAGCCAGCCAAAAGCCTTGCTCGGTGGTTGACAAGGCTGCAACAAGAACCATCAAGACCCAGAGCACAAGACTAAGTGCAAGGCTAGGCTTGTGGCCAAGCCTGTCCTGCAGAAAGCCAAACAAAAAAGCACCTAGGCTTGCCGTGACGTTCACCACAAGCACCAGTGCAATGGTCTGAGCCATGGAAAAACCCATGACCTGCTGGGCATAGATGGCCGCCAAGGTAATCACCGTGGCCACGCCCGACTGGTAGACCGCAATGCAGACAAGCAGTTGGCGCAAGGGCTGACCGGCTGAGAGGCTGCTCCATCCCTGAGCCAGCCTGAGCCAGGCGCCACGCCATTTGGCCTGCGGCTGAGCGGGCTGATGGTCTTTCAGCACAAGCAAGGCAGGCAGCCCAACCAGAGCAAAAAGTAGCGCAGTCATAACCATGGCACCCCCAACCGCCCACTGAGCGGAGAGCCCATGGTCTGTAACCGGATTGGCAAGGCCAAAAGCCTGGGCGAAAAAAGGTGCGAGCTCAGCCCCCAGGCCCTGCACCCAGGCCAGGGCAAGTCCAAGGCTCAGAAGGCCGCCCAGGTAACCCCAGGCCCAGCCGTAGCCCGAGAGGCGACCCAGTTGTTCATGGGGGGCAAGTTCGCTTACGTAGCCGGCAACCAGATCTTGATGGCTGGCATAGGCCAGGTTTGAGATCACCAGCAAGACGGCCGCCCAGAGCCACTGGCCCGGACCCACACTAGCCAGAAGACCTGTGGCCGCAATGCAGGCAAGGCTTGCTAACCACAAGAGGCGGCGTTTGGCCTGGTATTGATCGGCCAAGGCGCCAAGCCAGGGGGCGGTGACCATGACCACCAAGTAGCTGACCGAGAGCACCAAGGTCCATGCCAGGGTGGCATGCAAGGCGTCTTGCATGACCACGGCAACAAAATAGGCATTGAAAACAGCCGTCAGAACAACGGTGGTATAGCCCGAGTTGGCAAAGTCAAGGCTCGCCCAAGCCCAGAATTCGCGGCGGCGCACACCTGGCTTCAGCAACCTCTGGGCTGTCGATTCCTGCAAAATAGTGGCTTTCCTTGCACCCAAGGCCCCCTTTTTAACATGACCAGATGAGAACGCCATGACCGCTAAGCTCTACATACGCAGTTTTGGCTGCCAAATGAACGATTACGACTCGGGCAAGATGGCCGACGTTTTGCGCGAGTCGCATGGCCTTGAGACCACGAACTCACCCGACGAGGCGGACGTTATTCTCTTTAACACCTGCTCGGTGCGTGAAAAGGCACAAGAGAAGGTCTTCTCCGACCTAGGTCGGGCCCGCGATCTTAAGAAGTTAAAGCCCGGGCTCATTATTGGTGTGGGCGGCTGTGTGGCGAGCCAAGAGGGCGAAGCCATTGTCAAGCGCGCACCCTATGTGGACCTGGTGTTTGGGCCACAGACCCTGCACCGACTGCCCGAACTCATTGAGGCCCGCAAGGCCAGTGGGCAGTCGCAGGTGGATATTTCTTTTCCGGAAATCGAGAAGTTCGATCACCTGCCGCCCGCCCGGGTGGAGGGCCCCAGCGCCTTTGTTTCTATTATGGAAGGCTGCAGCAAGTTCTGCAGCTTCTGCGTGGTGCCTTATACCCGTGGGCAAGAGGTCTCTCGTCGGGCCGAAGACGTACTGACCGAAGTGGCCGAGCTTGCCGGCCAGGGTGTGCGCGAAGTGACCCTGCTTGGCCAAAACGTAAATGCCTTTTTAGACCCCGATCATGGCCTGGACTTCACTGACCTACTTGAAATGGTGAGCGAGATTCCCGGCATTGCCCGCATTCGTTACACCACCTCCCACCCCAAAGAATTTACTCAGAAGCTCATTGATGCCTACGGCCGGCTTTCAAAGCTGGTGAACCATATTCATCTGCCTGTTCAGTCGGGCAACGACCGGGTGCTTGCCGCTATGAAACGAGGCTACACCGCGCTGGAATATAAGAGCATTGCCCGGCGGCTTAAGGCCATTCGCCCCGACATTTGCCTGTCTACCGACTTTATTGTTGGGTTTCCCGGCGAGAACGAGTCGGAGTTTGAAGACAGCATGCGGCTTATTGAAGCCGTGGGATTCGATCATTCCTTCTCGTTTATCTACAGCCCCAGGCCGGGCACGCCGGCGGCGGACCTTCAGGACGATACGCCAGCGAGTACAAAACTGGCTCGACTGCAAAGGCTTCAGGCTGCAATTGAGGCCAATGCCCGGGCCATTAGCCAGGCCATGGTGGGCCAGACCCTTCCCGTGTTGATTGAAGGCCGCTCAAAGAAGAACCCGGCAGAGCTTATGGGTCGCACAGAGAACAACCGGGTGGTGAACTTTGCTGCGCCCGGCCATGCCACCCCAAGGCTTGTTGGGCAAATTCTTCCCATGACCATCACGGCAGCCCTTTCGCACAGCCTGCGGGGTGAGTTCCCGATTCGTGAACACGACGAGGTGCAGCCTGTTAGCCCAGTCTAGCGCCGAGGTTCGATTCAGCCTGCAGTGGGACCGTCGGACCCTAGGCCCAGCCTGCTGGCCCGCTCAACGAGGCAGGCTTGGCCGGCTGTTGCAGGCCGCCCTAGCATGTGTTCAAACAATGCGGGCAACCAAGGCAGATGGGCGGTCAAAAAACGCTCACCCCCCCGCGCCAAAGGTCACGCTCGAGGTCACTCTGAGAATGGTCGGCAGTAAGGAATCGCAAGCATTGAACCAGCAATTCCGAGGTAGAGACGCACCAACCAATGTCCTTACTTTTAACTACGAAGCCCTTCCGCAGGCCTGTGCCGACCTTGTGCTCTGTCTGCCCGTTCTTCAAAAAGAGGCACGCGAGCAAAAAAAGAGTGTTAGTGACCACTTTCTTCATATGGCGCTTCATGGAACGCTGCATGCACTTGGGTTTGACCATCAGACCGAATCCGAGGCACTGACCATGGAGGCTCATGAGCGGCAGCTGCTTGCTCGATTCGGCATAGCGGACCCCTACCGTGGCGGCTAGCTGTGGCAAACTAGCGGCGTGTTCCACTTCCATGCCCCTGCATGTCTGAACCCGACCCTAGGCCATCGGGCCTGAGTCAAACCTTCAAACGGCTCATCGACCGGCTTCTTGGCCGTACCGATGAAAAAGAGGAGCTGATCGAGCAGCTTCGCGAAGCCCAAGCCCATTCCGTGATTGACGCCGATGCTGTGTCAATGATGGAAGGCGTGCTGCAGGTGGCCGATCTTGCCGTGCGTGATCTTATGGTCCCCCGTGGCCAGATGGACGTGCTGGACATTAACGAACCGCTGGATGATCTTTTGCCTCAGGTTATCGAGGCCGCCCACTCGCGCTTTCCTGTTACCGATGGCAGCAAAGACAACATCATTGGCATTCTTCTGGCCAAAGACCTATTAAGGGTCTTGGCTAACGACGAAAAAGACATTCGTGGCCTTCTGCGGCCGGCTGTCTTTGTGCCGGAATCCAAGCGTCTGAATGTTTTGCTTCGCGATTTTCGAAACAACCGCAACCACATTGCCATTGTCGTGGACGAATACGGTGGCGTCGCGGGGCTTATAACCATTGAAGACGTACTTGAGCAGATCGTGGGCGATATTGAAGACGAGCATGACACCGACGAGGAAGAAGACAACATCGTTGCCCTTGACCATGCGCCGGGGCAGTTTCGGGTTCGCGCACTCACGCCACTTGAGCAGTTCAATGAATTCTTTGAATGCCAGTTGGACATTGAGGCCGCCGATACCCTGGGGGGTCTTGTCACCGATCATCTTGGCCGGGTGCCGCATCGCGACGAAGTGGTGAAGGCCTTTGGCTTTGAGTTTGAAGTGCAGAGGGCCGATGCCCGTATGGCCCATGTGCTTCTGGTGCGCAAACTCATTACCCCCGTTGAAGAGCCTAGCCCGGAGTCTGAAAGCCGTTGACCCCTCAGCTTCCAGGCTGGTTTGCAAGCCTTGCTGTTCTGATTTTTCTTGCCCTGCTGATTCGTCTCTGGTGGAGCCCGCGGACCCAAAGCCCCTGGCTTGCCGCCGCGCTACTTATTCTTTTTAACCTGGTTGGCTTTCACTGGATCTTCACAAGCCTGCATGTCTACGGGCTCATGGCTGCACCCATTGCCGCCACCGCCACGCTGTTGCTTGCCCTTTATGTGAGCCTGTTCACGCTTGCAGCCGGCTGGTTCATTCGCCGCCACAAGCTTCGCCCGCTTGCCGTGGCCTGCGTCATTACACTGGCCGAACTGCTGCGGGGCTACTTGTTCACCGGCTTTCCCTGGCTTAACTGGGGCTATCTTCAGCTCGACAGCCTATTGGCCGGTTTTGCCCCTGTCTTTGGTGTCTACGGCCTGGTCTTTCTTGCAGCACTCTGCGCCGCATGGCTTGCGCGACTAAAACCCGGGCCGGCCCTCGCCGTGCTTAGCCTGCACCTGGCCGGTGGCATTGGCCTAAGCATTGAATGGACCAGGCCTTTGGGCGAACCCTTGCGCGTCGCTCTAATTCAGCCAAGCATTGACCAGCGTATGAAGTTTGACCCGGCCCATGCCAAGGCCACCGAACGCAGTCTTCTGGAGTTATTGGCTGTTGCGACACCGGCATCGGCAGGCAAGCCCCTGGCAGCCGACCTGGTGGTGCTACCCGAAACCGCTTTTATCGACACCTGGCAAAGGCTTAAGCCTGAAACCCAAGAGTTGTTGCAGCGCCTGGTCGACCGCAGTGGCTCAGCGATGATCACCGGCCTGCCGCTTCGCGATACAAACGGCTGGTCGAACTCGGCCATTGCCCTTAAACCCAAATTGCAGGACCAGAACGCAACGGAGCCCCCGCCCGAGTCGCAGGCGATGTCAAGCGCACCAGTCCAGCCACAAAGGCCCAGCCAAGAGGCCTGGGCCTACCGCTACGACAAGCATCACCTGGTGCCTTTTGGTGAATTCATTCCCTGGGGCTTTCAATGGTTTGTTGATTTAATGCAAGTGCCCTTGGGCAGCTTTCGTTCAGGGCCCTTGGCTCAGCCGGCCTTTCTCATTCAGGACCAGGCCATTGGTCTGAACATTTGTTTTGAAGACCTGTTTGGCGAAGAGTTAATTGCGGCCTTGCAAGACAGCCGGCCCGCGAGCCAGCCGCCCAGCATCTGGCTTAACTTGAGTAACCTGGCCTGGTTTGGCGATTCCATTGCCTTGCAACAGCACCTGAATGTCGGCCGAATGCGCAGCCTTGAGACCGGAAGACCCATGCTGCGAGCTACGAACACTGGGCTCACCGCCATTGTCGATGCCAAAGGCCGCGTGCAAAAAAGCCTTCAGAGCCAGGACAGAGACATTTTGCTCGGTCAGGTGCAGGGCATGACGGGCGCAACGCCTTTTAACCGATGGGGCAACGCGGCCGTGTTTGTGTTGGTGGCCCTTGCAACACTGGCCGCCTGGCTTGAAGCGCGACGCCGGCAGAGACGCGCGGAACGCTAGAATGGAAGGTTATGACCAAACCCCTTTTTCAAGACATTATTTTTACCCTGCAGCAGTTCTGGGCCCAGCAAGGATGCGCGCTGCTTCAGCCCATCGACCTTGAGGTCGGCGCAGGAACCTCGCACACTGCCACCTTTTTGCGTGCCCTTGGCCCCGAGCCCTGGCGAGCCGCCTATGTGCAGCCTTCGCGGCGCCCCAAAGACGGCCGCTATGGTGAGAACCCCAACAGGCTTCAGCACTATTACCAATTTCAGGTGGTCTTAAAACCCTCACCAAGCAACATTCTTGATCTCTACCTACAGTCCCTGCAGGCCCTTGGCATTGACCCTAAGGTGCATGACATTCGTTTTGTGGAAGACGACTGGGAGAACCCCACGCTCGGCGCCTGGGGTCTGGGCTGGGAGGTCTGGCTCAATGGCATGGAAGTGACACAGTTCACCTACTTTCAGCAGGTGGGCGGCATTGACTGCCAGCCCATTACCGGCGAAATCACTTACGGGCTTGAGCGTCTGGCCATGTATCTGCAGGGCGTTGAAAATGTCTACGACCTCGCATGGAGCCAATGGCAGGACGCGAGCGCTAAGCAACGCCGCATTCTTTACCGCGATGTCTACCACCAGAACGAGGTGGAGCAGTCCAAGTACAACTTCGAGGCAAGCAACATTGAAACCCTGCTGCGTCGTTTCGGCGAGCACGAGTCGGACGCACAGGCCTTGCTGGAAAAAAGCCTCGCCCTGCCCGCCTACGAACAGGTGCTCAAGGCTGCCCACACCTTCAACTTACTGGACGCCCGTGGCGCCATTTCGGTTACCGAGCGTGCGCAGTACATTGGCCGCATTCGCAACCTGTCGCGTCAGGTTGCCCAGGCCTACCTTGATTCACGCGAGGCACTTGGCTTTCCCATGTACGACCCTCAAGACCTGCCGCAGGGCCTGAACAAGGCCAAACTTGGGCAGGCAGGCAGACAAGAGGTCGCGCAATGACCGCACAGAACAATACACTCAGCGTAGGCCAGACCCTTCTTGTAGAACTGGTAACGGAAGAACTCCCGCCAAAGGCACTTAAGGCGCTTGGCGAATCGTTTTCGCAGTCCATTTTAAAGAGCCTTCAGGCGGCCGGCCTCTGCGAGGCGCAGGCCGCTGCCGCCGCATTTGCCAGCCCGCGTCGTCTGGCGGTGCGTATTGCCGGTGTCTTGGCAAAGGCCAATGACCAGCCCTTGCGCGTCAAGCTACTGCCTGTTGCCATTGGCCTCGATACCAAGGGCGAGCCTACCGCACCCCTTATCAAAAAGCTTGCAAGTCTTGGCCTTGTAGTTGGCGAGAACCTTGTACTCACCGACCTTCAACGCGAGAACGATGGCAAACAAGAGGTGTTGGTGGTGCAGACCACCAAGGCTGGCCTTGCCTTGCCTGAGGCCTTACAGCAGGCACTCGACGAGGCCCTAGCAGGCCTGCCCATACCCAAGGTGATGCGTTACGCCATGAACGGCCAAGAAGTTAAGTTTGTAAGACCTGCCCATTTTCTTGTGGCACTTCATGGAACCGAGGCACTGAATGTTCAGGCTCTGGGTCTTCAGTCGGGTCGAACAAGCCTTGGCCATCGCTTTCATTGCCCCGAACCCTTAACAATTGAATCGGCCGAGAGCTGGCAGAGCCAGCTGCAGACGCAGGGTCATGTTTTCGCCAACTTTGCCGAGCGACAGGCCCTTATTGTTGAAGCCCTTCAAAAAGCGGGGGGCACTGACCAGGTGGTCATGCCACAGGCCCTTCTTGATGAAGTCACAAGTCTTGTGGAATGCCCCGTTGTGCTTGAAGGCCACTTCGAGGAAGACTTTCTTCAGGTGCCGCAAGAATGCCTGATTCTGACCATGCAGCAGAACCAAAAGTATTTTGCAGTTACGGATGCCGAAGGGCGGCTGCGCAACCGGTTCTTATTGGTGGCCAACCTGGTTTCGCAGGACCCGCAAAAAGTGGTGCAGGGCAACGAGCGCGTCATACGGGCTCGGCTTTCCGATGCCAAATTCTTCTACGACCAAGACCGCTTAAAGCCTCTGGCCGACAGGCTTACAAGTCTTGATGCGGTGATTTATCACAACAAAATTGGTAGCCAGGGCCAGCGTATTCAAAGGCTGGAACAACTGGCCAGCTCGTTCGCCACGGCTCTGCATGTTAATTCTGAAGATGCCGCGCGTGCCGCACGTCTTGCTAAGGCTGATCTCGCCACCGACATGGTCGGCGAGTTTCCAGAGCTGCAAGGCGTCATGGGTCAGTACTACGCCCTGCACGAAGGCGAGTCGAAAGAGGTGGCTGCGGCCATTGAGGGCCACTACCACCCCCGGTTTGCGGGCGACAGCCTTGCCTCCAACGGCCTTGGCCTTGCGGTTGCCCTTGCCGACAAAACCGAGCTGCTTGTTGGCATTTGGGGTATTGGCCTCATTCCCAGTGGCGAGAAAGACCCCTTTGGTCTGCGACGCGCGGCGCTGGGGATTCTTCGTATGCTTATTGAAACGCCGGTTGAACTTTCGCTCTCGGAGCTTGTTACCCAGGGCCAGAAAAGTTTTGAGAAGGTCGTAGCAGTCAAGCCTGAGACCGAGGCGGTATTGAACTTTCTTCTTGATCGCGCCCGCGGCTACCTAAAAGACCAGGGCTACCCGGCTGAGGCCATTGAGGCTGTGCTTGCTGAATGCCCCGACAAGCCTTGGCAGTGGCTGCCTCGACTTCAGGCCGTCCATGCATTTTTAAGCAGCACCCATGCGGCCGCCCTGTGCGCGGCCAATAAACGTATTGGCAACATTCTGAAGAAGGCAAGTGCCGACGACGTCATCTCTAGCGTGAAGTCTGAGCTTCTTGTTGAGGCCAATGAAAAAGCCCTGGCCCAGGCACTTGCGCAGACCGCCCCGCAGGCCGAGGCCTTAGCCGCCGCAGGCAAATACCAAGAGTCACTTGAAAGCCTTGCCTTGTTAAAGGCGCCGGTGGATGCCTTTTTTGAAGCGGTCATGGTGAATGCAGACGATCTGGTCTTGCGTGCAAACCGCATTGCCCTTCTAGGTCAGACCCATCGCGCTATGAACCAGGTAGCCGACCTTGCGAGGCTTGCCGTAAACACGTGAGCGCTTTTCTTCACCTTGTTCGGTCGCTGGGCTTTGGAGGGTTTCAGGTCGTAAGCCTTGTGGTCTGGGCCACACTTTTTATAACGACCGCACCTTTGCTCTCGCAAAGAAACCGCTACCGGCTCGCCATGAAATGGCCTGCCATGACCGTCCTCGCTGCGCGTTTTATTTTAGGTATTTCTTGGAGGATCGAAGGTCTGCAGCATTTAGAGGCGGCGAAAGATCAGCGACTCATTGTCTGTGCCAAGCATCAATCGTCTTGGGAGACACTTTTCTTACCATCCTTTTTACCTCGCCCCCTTTGCTTTGTCTTCAAGGAAGAACTGCTGCGTATTCCTTTTTTTGGATGGGGTATTGGGCTGCTTGACATGATTCATATTAATCGCAGTGACGGCCGCGATGCTTACCAGAGTATTGAATCGCAGGCGCAGATTAAACTGGATCAGGGCCGATGGATTACTTTTTTTCCTGAAGGGACACGCACGCAGCCTGGTGAACGGCGCCGATACAAAACAGGTGCTGCCCGACTTGCGCTTGCCCTGGGTGTACCTGTTCTACCAATTGCTCTAAACTCGGGTTTGTTATGGCCACGCAATGCATTCATCAAACGTCCGGGCTGTGTCGCCGTATCGGTTGGAGAGCCTATTTTTGCTCAGCCCAACGAAACGCCCGAGGCCTTGATGTCACGCATCGAATCCTTCATTGAAAACGAAACCCAGCGACTCTCAGAACCAACTCTCTCTTCTTGAAGCCGAGGGCGTCGATGCCAATGCCGCGAGCTCGACCCAGGGCATCACAAAGACCCTCCAAGACCCCAAGCAGAATTCTTCAGGCCAAGGCGAGTCCACAGGGCGAGTGCGACGCACCATTGAGCTGCGTCGATCTGGGCCCTTTATGGAGCTTGATGGTCAGAAGATTCCCATTGAACTCAACCGGAGTCGTCGACGTACCGTGGGCATGACCCTTCTGGAAGGCCGCATTAAAGTCACCGCTCCAAACTGGGTCCCCCTTGCCGAAATCGCGAACATTCTTGACTACAAGTCACGCTGGCTCACCAACCGCCTAAAAGAATGGCAGCTTCGACAGGCCAACAAGCTCGAGCCCGAGGCACGCTGGGCCCATGGAGCCACTATTCAGTTTCTTGGCCAGGCCTGTAGCTTAAGTCTTCGCGCCAACCTCGATGAAGTCATCTGGGACGCCAAGACTGCCACCATTTTTGTTCCTGCTGCCGGCGCACCCAACCACGAGCAGGTGCGGGACCGGGTGCATGGCTTTATGCAGGCCCAGGCCAAAGAGATCCTTAAAGAACGGCTTGATATTTTGGCCGAGCGATCGGGTCGCAGTTACAGCAAATTCTCCCTTACCCATGCCCGCACACGCTGGGGCAGCTGCACCCAAGAGGGCCACATACGTCTGAACTGGCGGCTTGTTCAGTTCAGCCTGCAGGTTATTGATTACGTGGTTGCCCACGAGCTGGCCCATCTTAAAGCCATGGACCACAGCCGTTCGTTCTGGGACGAGGTGGCCACCATTCTGCCGGACTACAAGGCTGGTCAGCAGGGTCTTAAGGGTGTCACCTTTGAGTCAGTCAGTTAACTTGAATCCGCCAATTGATTGGCGAGTTTTGCGTATTGCTCCACCGTTAACTCCTCAGGCCGCTGGGTAGGAAGCGCATCCACAGCATCTAAGTCAAGCCGATCAAGCAGACCTGCCAGCGTATTTCGAACCATCTTTCGACGTGACGAAAACGCCTGGGTGACCAGCCCCGCAAAAATCTGCCAGTCACGAACAGTCTGTTGCTCTTCGGTCAAGGGCTGCATGCGCACCACCGCTGACTGCACCTTAGGCACTGGCCAAAACGATTCGGGCGGGACATGCAGGCACTTCTCAATGCCGTATCGGGCCTGAAGCATCACGGAGAGCCGGCCATAGGTCTTTGAACCGGGTTTAGCCACCATGCGGTCCACTACTTCCTCTTGCAACATAAAGGTCTGGTCTTTGACAACGGAACTGTAGTCAAGTAAGTGGAAGAGCACAGGCGAAGAAATGTTGTAGGGCAGGTTGCCCACCACACGCAGGCGACTTGCCTGCAGTTGCGTGGCAAGCTGATGAAAATCAATGGTTAATACGTCCTGAGAGACAAGGTACAAGCCCTTGGGCTCGAATCGCTGGCGCAGACCAGGAAGAAGATCTTCATCAATCTCAATGGCTGCAAGCCTGCCCGCCTGCTCAAGAAGAAGGCCAGTGAGTGCGCCTTGGCCGGGCCCAATTTCAACTATGGTCTGGCTAGCCAGGGGGTAAATGCACTGAACGATCGCACGAACAATACTCTGATCGCGCAGAAAGTTTTGTCCAAACCGACGCTTGGCCTTCACGCGTGTAAACGCCTGCTAAGGCTTAATCTCCACGTAACTGTTGGCTCGCACCTCGCGCATCCAGTCATTCACAGCCTCCGAGAGCTTTCGATCACGCAAAGCAAGTCGAGCAGCCAGGCGAAACCGCTCTTCCGATAGAGGCTCGCGCTTTCGCTCGAGAAGTTCGATGAGGTGAAGCCCGAACATGGTGCGCACCGGAGGGCTCAGTTCGCCAGGCCTTAGCTGTGCCAAAGCCCGTTCAAACTCAGGAACAAGGTCCCCAGGATAGGCCCAGTCGAGCTCGCCGCCCTTGGGCGCAGAGCCTGGATCTTGCGAGATCGCTCGCGCCAGGCGCTCAAAAGGTTCGCCTAGACGCAGCCTCTCTCGAACATCGGCAAGCCTTCGTGCCGCCTGTTCCTCCGAGGTATTCGCATCGACACGAATGAGAATGTGTCGAGCCCTGTAGACATCGACGAGCTCACCACCAAGAGCAACACGTCGATCATCCACCCGCAAAAGGTGTAAGCCATTTCCACTACGAAGAGGGGGGGTAAGTTCACCAGCCTGAAGGTCTTTCACAGCCTGGAAAAAGAGTGCAGGCATACGCTCTTGCGAACGCCAGCCCAGCGAGCCGCCTTGAGAGGCCTCGGGGGATTTCGAGTGCCGTTTTGCAAGTTCTACAAAAGAGGCCTCTTCCTTACGAACAGACTGTGCCCAATCCATCATTTGCTGCGAGGCTGCGCGTACCTCTTGCTCAGAGGCATCGGCGGCAAGGGGGATAAGAATTTGAGAGAGCTGCCATTCCTGGACCTTGGCCAGGCTTTGCCCCTGCGATTCCAGAAAGGCATCGATCTCGGAGTCCGAGACGCGCAGACGGTTTTCTACATCGCGTTCACGTAACCTTGAGATGGTGATCTCATCGCGAATGTCTTCACGAAAAGCCTCAAAGCGGACCCCCTCGGTTCGAAGCTGGTTCTTAAGGGCAAGCACCGTTAAGCCATTGGACTCAGCCAGTCGGGCAATGGCGCGATCAAGACTAAGATCGTCCACACGAAGGCCCGCCTCAAGCGCGCGTTGAAGTAAGGCCAGGTCGGTTGTCATTCGGTCGAGAACCTGCTCACGAAGCACCTGGTCGGGCGGTAAAGCCTGACCCGTACGTTGCAAATTGCGGCGCACCTGCTCGAGTCGTCGAAGCAGCTCACTTTCAACAATCACATCGTTGTTTACAACCGCCACAACACGATCAAGCAGAACGGAACCACGGGCCTGATCACCGAGTGAAATGGAGGCTGGGGAAGAGCCGTAGCCGGAGCTGGGCATTGGCTGTGCAACAACTGATAAAGACGTGACAAGTAAAGCCAATAGGCCCAAGACGGCTCGAACAAGAGGGTCCATAACCACGCTACTGTAAGCCGTCTTTGGAGACCTTCCCAACTGAGTCACTAATTTTTGCAATGCCATTCCGATCTAATTTATTAAGCTATTTATTGTCATACAGCAGATACGAGTTACTGAAAATTCTCAAACCTTGCAGAGCCAGGATCTAACTGATTCACCATGCGGTAGCTTGGAATACTGCGACGCAAAAGCCGCAAGGGGTCCGTGCCCACCCTCGCGATTCCATTAAGCTCAAGCTGCAAGAATACCGCTGTATTGGTCTCTTGCGCTGCCGTTGCAAACTGCTGCAAAACAACGCGCCCCACCCAGCAGCCACCGTCGTACTCAAAACCAGCAATGGCCTCAACAAGACCCGCCTCCACCTGCACATCGTTTTCCTTGTGCGCGAACGAATAACTGTATCGACCCACCGCGTACCAATTTTGGGAGACGGGGGCCTGAAAAGCGAGGTCCATCACATTGACCGCATCACGGGCGAATCGATAGGAGGCAAAGCCCGAATAACCCGGCCTAGGGTCATAGCGCGCAGTAACTACCCCACCCTGCCATCGACTCTGACGCGCCGTATATTGGCCGACCGCATCAAATCGCCAATGTTCAAACGCTGAAAAACCGCCCTCGGCGAAAAGATCACTTTCCATGTCTTGACGCGGCGTCTGACCCGGCAAAACAACGCGCTGAGGAGAAAAATAAAAACGTTGTGCAACTGACCCTCGAAGCTGTTCCTCGCTTGTCTCCGCATCCAAGAGTCGCGCAGTTAAGGCTGTTGTAAGGTGGTCCTGATCGGCTACACGGTCATGCCCAGCAAAAACGCGATCGGAAAGGATTTGAGCAAAGCTCACAGTGGGCTGCCCGGAATCAAAAACAGGCAGGTCCGATTGATCTTTGTAGGGTGAGTAAACATAAAACACTCGGGGCTCAAGGGTGGCCACGGCATCTCCAGATCCATTGATGCTTAGAGGTTTCTCGAGCACCGTGGATGCGTCAATGCTCACAGTTGGAATAAAGCGGGTGTACGACTCCGTCTGGGCGCCCACATTCGATTGAAAGACCCCAAGGGCAGGGTTCGCAACACCCTCATAGAAGCGATTCGATGTCTTCTGCAGGTCTCCATCTCGCCGATGCGCGTAGCTTGTCGCATGCATACGCAGTCTGGGTAATACGTCAACGACACCCGCCGTTATTGGGGCCTCGACTGAAACTTGGGTCACTAGGCGCTCACCTGTTGCCAAAGTGGGATGGTCGAAGGCGCTTGCCTCCACGTTAACGCTCCAATTCAACTGACGAGTAAGCTCGCCAATCGCGGGGCTATGCATGTCGATTCGTCCCGACCGATCAGCCACAAAACGTGGCAGCCACGAGTAAGGGGAAAGAATGGGGAGCTCCGGGTCTTGTAGAACCTGAAACTCTTGCGCCTGAGCGCGCAGACGCCAGTCACCCACACTGAGCTTTAAGCCCACGGTCACCGGAAGAACGCGACGGGACGACCCAAGCAGCGAGCCTCCAAAATCCTCAAAGTAACGGTCGTCAGAAACCCTTGCGCCATTTAATTCAAGCCAGACATTCGAGCCCAGCTCTTTGGCTAACTGCAGTTCAAGCCGGTGACGGTCTTCCCCTCGCACCCTGTCGTTCGGCAGAAAATCAAGGTCGATAACCCCAGCAGCATCGTCTTCTAAGAACCGTGTCTCCGCGCCAAGCATGACCCCACGACGCTGAATGAGTCGCGGGCTAAGCGTCATATCGCGATTGGGAGCAATGTTCCAGTAATACGGCGTTTCAAGCTCAAAACCAAGGTTGGAAGTGACTCGGTAGAGAGGAGGCAAAAAGCCCGACTTGCGCTCGCGACCAATCGAGAAGGAAAGATCGCCCAAAGGCAATAAGGGGGTATCGCCCCAGTAAAGCTGGCTGCCCTTGCTGCTTGCCATTTCTCGTACCTGGTCGACAGCCAGGGTTTTGCTTTCAAGACGCCAGGCCGGACGGTCGACAGGGCAGGTGGTGAAGCTTGCATTCGAAAGCACAACTTCACCCGGCTGAATAAAGTCAATACGCTCGGCCTGCCCGGTTGCCCGAAGGCTGCTGAACTCATAGCTGACGTCACGAAACCAGCCCTGCTGAGTGCCCAGATCAAGCGAGAGCTCGGGGCCCTTATAGAGCTCGCCTTCACGAAACAGGGTGACATCGCCTAGTGCACGCAGACGGTTCGGGACGATCTCCATGGTGAGCTGCTGGGCCTTGAGTGAAAAGCCGAGTTGACGTAACGCCACACCGCCGTCCATTTGGACCTGGTCTTGAAACTGGCCGTCAAGAACCTGGCCGAACAAATAGGCCGGGGTCTGACTCGTGGAGGGCTGCAGGTTAAGGCGCGGGTCAAGCCGCAAAGGCAAAAACCCAAGCGAAGCCGACGTAGAGATGCCCTGCATAGATTCGGAGGACAGAGCAGTCAGCCTGCATTCCGCGGCCCAGGAAGGATTAATTCCCAGAAAAACCAAGGGCAGGGCAAGAAGTGGCCACGAGGGCTTGAAAGGCATAAATTATTATAAGGATCATGACCACTTCCGACCCACGGCTCGAATCCGCCTGCGCCTGGCTTCAAAGCCTGCCCCAAGCCCTTGCCCCAAGCCTAAGCCCTGCCTCCGCCGACGCCTCCTTCCGGCGTTACTTTCGCCTTGACTATGTGGAAAGTCGCCCAGAGGGGGCGCAGGAGTTACGCAGCGCAATTCTTATGGATTCCCCACCCGATCGCGAGCCTGTCGAGCCCTTCTTACGGATCCAGCAGCTCTTTCTCAAGGCCGGCCTACGGGTCCCGAGGCTGCTTGCAGAGCAAGCCAACGACGGCTTCTTGCTTCTTGAAGACTTTGGGCAGACCACCCTTTTGCAGGCGCTTGAGGCCAACGAGTTCAACTCAGCTATGGCCGCTCCTTATTATCAGTCCGCCTATCAAGCCCTTATTAAACTTCAGACCTGGAGCCTTGAGACCGGTCAGGCAGAGCTTGCGGCAGTCCCCGTTTACGACGCTAAAAAGCTGGTGACGGAGATGCAGCTCTTTCCCTCTTGGTACCTTCAGGAGCAGCTTAAGCTTACGCTCACGGATGCTGAAAAAACCATGCTCGAGCGCATACAGACCCTGCTTGTTAACAGGGCGTTGGAGCAGCCTCAGGTACTCGTCCATCGCGACTACCACAGCCGTAACCTCATGGTGAACACCAATGAACCCTCCGAGGCCCCGGGCATTCTTGACTTTCAAGACGCGGTGGTGGGCCCAATAAGTTATGACCTGGTAAGTCTATTGCGCGATGCCTACGTGAAATGGCCAGAAGCCACGCAAATAGACTGGGCGATTCGTTACTGGCAAGACGGGCGGACTGCAGGGCTACCACTGCCCGAGGATTTTGCCGACTTTTACAAAGACTTCGAGTACATGGGCCTTCAACGCCACCTGAAAGTCTTGGGTATCTTTGCCCGCCTCTCGATTCGTGATGGCAAGCACGGCTACCTCCAAGACATCCCTAAGGTGCTCAAAGATGCCCAACAAGTCGCCAATCGCTACATTGAACTTGCCCCACTCGCAGCACTCTTAAACCGAGCCGAGGGAACCGTGGCGCAGACTGTTTACAGCTTTTAGCAATGCAAGCCATGATCCTTGCGGCTGGTCGGGGCGAGCGGCTTCGTCCCCTGACCGACCACTGCCCCAAACCCCTTATGCAGGTACATGGCAAGCCACTTATTGAATGGCACCTTCTGCGCCTTGCTCGACAGGGCTTTAAACAGGTTGTCATTAATACGGCGCACCTCGGCCTAATGATTGAAAACCAACTGGGCATCGGAGACCGGTTCGGGCTATCTCTTCGCTACAGTCGAGAACCCGAAGGAGCACTGGAAACTGCAGGGGGTATTGCAACCGCCCAGCCATGGGCCAGCGAACATCAGCCCTTCTTGGTCATTAATGGGGACGTTCTCTGCGACTGGCCACTTGAACAGGCCCACGCGCTTGGCAATGCCTTCTCGGATGCTGAGCATCCTATTGATGCGCTGCTTGTTATGGTTAAAAACCCCCCGCACCATCCAAGCGGTGACTTTGTGCTCGCAAATGATGAGGAGGCTAGGGAGGCTCGGCAGGATGGGCAGCATACGCTCTCGCAACTGGCGAATCCGGTCGACGCTGTTGGTAACAGCAAAGACGAGCAGACCCTCACCTATTCAGGAATCGGTCTTTTTCATCCGCGACTTTTTGTAAATGTCCAACACGGTGAGCGGCAGGCCCTTGGCCCTTTACTAAAGACAGCCGCAACCATGGGTAGGCTTGCGGGCCTTTTGCACGAGGGGTTATGGGTGGACGTAGGCACCGTTGAGCGGCTTGAGTGGGTAAACAGCCAGAAAGATCTACCATCGCAGTTATGGTCAGCCTAAATTCACCTGCAGTCTCCTCAAACGAAGCAGCCGCAGAGAACGCCGCGTTTTTCGAGCGGCTCGCCCGTCATCACAAGCCAGAGCCTGTGATGGGCCCCGTGCATGACCAGGCACACCGGCATCGACGTCAGGCGCTTGCAAAGGCTATATCAAAGCAGTCCAAGGGAAAGCCTGCCCTTGTTCTTGCCTTTAGCGGCCAAGAGATTCTGCGTAACCGCGACAATCCCTATGCCTATCGTTCTAACAGCGACTTTTTCTACCTGACGGGCTTTCCCGAACCCGACGCCTGGCTGATCATGCGCATTGGTGAACATGGCGAGATGACCGATAGGCTCTACTGCCTGCCCCGCGATCCGGACCGCGAAATCTGGGATGGCGTTCGGGTCGGGCCGGAGCAGGCCGCCGATCGTTATTACTTCGATGAATCCTGCGCGCTTACCGAGCTCGACCAGGACATGGCAGGGCTTCTTTTGGATAGGCCAGTACTGGTTGCACCCTGGGCCGAGTCGCAAAGCCTTGAGGCGCAGCTCCACAACTGGCTGCGTCAATGCCGCTCAAAGGCTAGGGCTGGCAAAAGAGCCCCCAGCGAGCTTTTGTCACTTGGGGACCTGGTGGCCGAGCAGCGGCTTATTAAAGACAGCTTAGAAATACAAACCATGCGTAAGGCAGCGGCCATCTCGGCGCAAGCCCACTGCCTTGCCATGCAGGCAACAGCGCCAGGACTTGCCGAATATGCCATTGAAGCCGTCTTGCTTAACGAATTCCGAAGCCAGGGGGCCGAGTCGGTGGCCTACGGCTCCATTGTGGCCAGCGGTCCGCACAGCTGCATTCTTCATCACCGCGCAGGCCGCCGTGTCATGCGCGACGGCGAGATGCTTTTAATTGATGCGGGCTGTGAACTCAATGGCTATGCCAGCGACATCACGCGAAGTTTCCCCGTTTCAGGAAGATTCAGCCCCGAACAAAAAGCAGTCTACGAGGTTGTGTTGGCGGCACAAGAGGCTTCAAAAGAGGCCACGCGCCCTGGCATGGCCTTTACCGCTCCTCATGAGGCGGCGGTGCGGGTGCTCTGTCAGGGCCTTATCGACCTAAAGCTTCTTGGCGCAGGCAGTGTCGATGAGGCCATAGAAACCGAAGCCTATAAAGCCTATTACATGCATCGCACGGGCCACTGGCTTGGCATGGACGTGCATGACGTGGGCGACTACAACGAGCCCCTGGCACCGGGGATGGTACTAACCCTGGAGCCGGGCCTTTACCTACGGCCGGCAGCGAATCTGCCGGAGGCCTTCTGGAATATTGGTGTTCGAATTGAGGACGACGCCCTAGTCACAAAAGACGGCTGCGAACTCATCACGCGCTGCGTGCCCGTAGACCCTCAGGCCATCGAAGACCTGATGGCCAAGAAGGCTTAAGAACGCAGAGTCATGCTGCCGACCGAGCCTCTTCTGATTGGCCAACATGCGGTTGCCAACCGTGTCTTTGTTGCTCCTATGGCGGGGGTCACCGACAGACCTTATCGGCAGCTCTGCCGCAGCCTAGGGGCTGGCTATGCGGTAAGTGAAATGGCGGCATCCAATGCGCTCCTGTGGGCCACTGAAAAGACCAGCCGCCGTATTAATCACGACGGAGAGCCCTCGCCCAAAGCCGTGCAAATTGCAGGTGGCGATGCATGCCTTCTTGCCGAAGCAGCCCGCTTCAATGCCGAACGCGGGGCTGACATTATCGACATCAACATGGGCTGCCCTGCGAAAAAAGTCTGCAACAAGGCGGCAGGTTCGGCCCTTATGCAGAATGAAAAACAAGTCGCCGAGATTCTTAAGGCCGTGGTGACGAGCCTTAAGGGTATGAATGTCCCGGTAACACTCAAGATGCGAACAGGCTACAGCCGCGCCCAACGCAATGCGGTTGAACTTGCGCGTATTGCTGAGTCCGAGGGTATTGCTATGGTCACCATTCATGGTCGCACCCGTGAGGACCAGTACCGGGGTCATGCGGAATACGAGACGATTGCCAGGGTAAAGGCGGCCGTAGGCATTCCCGTTGTTGCCAATGGCGATATTGACTCGGGCTTAAAGGCCTTACAGGTTTTGCAACAAACAGGAGCAGACGCGGTCATGATTGGCCGAGCCGCGCAGGGCCGTCCCTGGCTTGCCGGCCATGTTGCACATTTCCTTGCGACCGGTGAGACCAAACCTTCACCCGACCTCAAAGAAATCAGCAGCTGGTTACGGGCGCATCTGCTCGACCATTACGCGTTTTATGGTGAGGCGAAGGGCGTTCGCTCGGCCCGCAAACACATTGGCTGGTATCTGCAAGGCCTGCCCGGGGTTCGTCTTTTTCGTGAGACCATTTTTTCAGCCGAAACAGCCGAGGCGCAGTTGTCTGCAATTGATACCTTCCTTCGTAATCAAGGGCTGCCCGATTGCGAACTCCCCCACCAGGCGCTGGCTCATGCGGCCTAATCGCTCAAACTCGCCCGCAGCAAGGCTCGATGAGTCCCTAACTGCCGCCCTTGACAGCTACTTTGAACAACTCGGCAACCAAAAACCGCATGCGGTTTACGACATGGTGACACTCGCCATGGAGCGCACCCTTCTGCCCTACGCGCTGAATCGATGCCAGGGCAACCTAAGCCAGACCGCAGAGCTTCTTGGTATGACACGCAATACTCTTCGAAAAAAAATTCAGCTCCACAAGATTTCCATTAATCCGTCATTTAAAACAAAAACCTATGGTCACTCTTAACGCAAGCCTTCTTGGCAATACACGCCCGAACTGGCTACCCGTACGTCGGGCCCTACTCTCGGTCTCCGACAAGAATGGTCTTGTTGAATTCGCAGGCCAGTTAAGCGAGCTTGGCATTGAGCTGGTCTCAACAGGCGGCACCGCCAAGGCCCTAAGTGAGGCGGGGTTCAGTGTCATTGCAGTCGATAGCCTTACCGAGTTCCCTGAGATGCTGGACGGTCGCGTAAAGACCTTACACCCCGCGGTGCATGGGCCCCTGCTTGCACGGCGCGACCTTCCCAGCCATATGGAACGTCTTGCTGCAATGGGCTACGCCGCCATTGACCTACTGGTTGTCAACCTTTACCCGTTTGAGGCCACGCGGGCCAAACCAGGGGTTGGCTACCAGGAGCTTATAGAGAACATCGACATTGGTGGGCCGGCCATGATCCGCGCTGCTGCGAAGAATCACGATGGCGTGGCCGTTGTAGTGGACCCCTCGGACTATGCACGCCTGGCAGAAGCGCTTAAGACGAATCAAGGCAGGCTCAGCTGGGGGCATCGCCAAAGCCTTGCGGCCAAGGCCTTCGCACACACAGCAGGCTATGACGGGGCCATTGCCAACTTTTTAAATGGCCTTCCGAATGCTGCTCCCAATGCTGAAACAGTGCCTTCGAGTAACGCCGGCAATTCCGACAACACCGTTGAAGCGCCTAATCCCTTAGACAGCCAGGCCCTGCCGCGCGTTCTGAGCCTGCAGTTCCATCAGGAACAGTCCATGCGCTACGGCGAGAATCCTCATCAGTCGGCTGCCTTCTACAGTGCGCCCAAGGCGCCCCTGGGTGGGCTTGGGCACTACAAGCAACTTCAAGGCAAAGAGCTCTCGTTTAACAACCTTGCCGATGCCGATGCCGCATGGCTCTGCGCCCGCAGTTTCGATGACCTCGGGACGACCGCCTGTGTCATTGTGAAGCATGCCAACCCCTGTGGTGTGGCGCTCGCCGACTCCCCCCTGAAGGCCTACGAAAAGGCTTTTAAGACCGACCCCACCTCGGCCTTTGGAGGCATTTTGGCCTTCAATACCGAGATCGATGAAGACTCTGCAACCGCCATTGGCCAGCAGTTTGCAGAGGTCATTCTTGCCCCAAGCTATACCGAGCGGGCCCTAAAAGTCTTCTCAAAGAAGACCAATCTTAGACTGCTGCAGGTTCCCCTCGGGACGGAGGCGGGCCTCACTCACGGCCTCGACCTGAAACGAGTCACAGGTGGGCTCTTGGTGCAGACACCCGACTGGAACCGACTTCACGCCTCCGACCTTCGGTGCGTGACGCAAAAGGCGCCCAGTGAGCAGCAAATGAAGGACCTTTTGTTTGCATGGAAGGTGGGCACTTGGGTGAAAAGCAATGCCATTGTCTTCTGCAAGGACGGCATGACCATGGGTGTGGGTGCAGGCCAGATGAGCCGCCTTGACTCTGCACGTATTGCCTCAATTAAGGCGGGTCACGCTGGCCTTAGCCTTAAAGACACGGTCGTGGCCTCTGACGCCTTCTTCCCCTTTCGTGACGGACTCGACGTGGTCGCCGATGCCGGCGCCACTGCTGTCATACAGCCAGGCGGCTCGGTTCGGGATGACGAGGTCATTGCTGCCGCCAACGAACGAGGTCTGGCCATGGTCTTTACCGGGGTTCGGCATTTCCGGCATTAACGCCAGGCCTGGCTATGCGATTGCTTGGCATTGATCCTGGCCTTCGTCGAACGGGTTTTGGTCTCATTGAAACCGGTGGCTCCCGAGCAACAGGCAAGGCGGTCTATCTTGCAAGCGGAGTCATTCGCCCAGAGCCCACGGGCAGCGAGCCCCAGCGCCTCACCGAGCTTTATACCGAAATGCGCGAGCTGCTCGCGCAGCTTCAGCCCGACTGCGCGGTCATTGAACGTGTCTTTGTAAATGTAAACCCGAAATCCACACTCTCTCTAGGTCAGGCACGCGGTGTGGCCATTGCAGCGCTGGCCGCCCAGGGCATTGATGTTCACGAGATCACACCGCTCAAAGTGAAGCAGTCGATCGTCGGTACAGGCCGGGCTGACAAGGCTC
>JALRJP010000060.1 GCA_023261135.1 Burkholderiaceae bacterium
GGAGCCATCTAAAAAATTTACAACAGAATGAATGATTGATTCAGGATGAATTAAAACATTAATTTCTTCTGGTTTAAAATCAAAAAGATAATATGCCTCAATAATTTCAAGACACTTATTCATCATGGTTGCTGAGTCAACAGAAATTTTGGGTCCCATTACCCAGTTGGGGTGCTTTACCGCCTGCTTCGGAGTGGCAGCCCGAATAGCCTCGGACGTCCAGTCACGAAAGGGCCCGCCAGAGGCAGTAAGTAACAGCCTGCGCACCGAGGTCGGGCGTGTAAAACAGGTATAGCCTGATCCAAGACACTGAAAAATCGCATTGTGCTCACTGTCGATAGGGAGAATGCACGCACCAGATGCCCGAGCGGCCTGAACAAACAACTCACCTGCGCAAACCAGAGCCTCTTTGTTAGCTAGCAAAATTTGTTTGCCCGCGTTGACCGCTGGCCAGACTGGTAGTAAGCCAGCAATACCAACAATACCCGCAATGACCATATCAACCGAGGGATGCGCCCCTAGTTCGCAAAGGCTTTCAGTTCCAATAGAGAGCTCGGTTGAATCAAGGCCCTGTTGCTTCATTTGCTCAGCCAGTTGTCGACCGGCCGACGGGTCATTCATGCAAACCTGCTTGGGATGAAAGACCCGGATAAGCCTAAGCATGCCTTCTACGTCGGAGTTTGCGCTTGCCGAGAAGAGCTCAAACCGATCGGGATGCTGTGCGATGAGGTCGAGGCTGCTCGTCCCAATCGAGCCCGTTGCCCCAAGAAGACAGATGCGTTTTACCGTCATACCCTCGATTCTGCCCATAATTGAGCGAGAACGGTAAACGGAAGGACCACCACAGCCGCATCAAGCCGATCGTATATACCGCCATGCCCAGGAAGCAGATGGCCTGAATCTTTGACTCCCGATCTTCTCTTAAGCAGCGACTGATAAAGATCGCCCGCCACGCTTAACAGGGTAAAAACGAGGACGGTGAGTGCCAGGGCCGGATAGCCCCAACGATAAGCGACGGCCCAATTCCAGCCGTGGGGAACCCAGGCTGCAAGTCCCAGCATAACAAACAAACCCAACAAGACTGCGCCCAGGACGCCTTCCCAGGTTTTTCCTGGGCTGATAGACGGTGCAAGCCGCGAGTGGCCAAACCACTTACCTGCAAAATAGGCTCCGCTGTCGGCGACCCAGACCAAGAGAAAAGCTAGAAGAAGTGCCAGCAGACTCTGTTGATACGCCAACCAGACGGCAGAAAACGCCCCCACAGTGGCCATAAAAGCCCAGATCGCTCCTGCAAACGGTCCAGCCGACCAGCGTCCAGTAAGAGCAGCAAAGAGCACGACGCACCAACCCGCCGAACAAACAAGAACCAGAATGACAGCTACCGACCGAAAGTCTAACCAAGGATCTGAGATAAGCAAGGCTAACGATGTAACAAAAGCTACAGGTAAAGCGATAAGCGCGCCCCCTGAGACCCGTAACAAACGTAACCATTCCCAGAGAAGAGTGGCAAATACCAATATGACGAAAAAAAAGAACCAGCGCGGCTCAGCAAGGACAACAAGTGGAATTACAAGCCCCAGCAGAGCTAGAGCGGTTAGGATACGAGTAATCAAAGAGCCCTTCTAGGAAACCGAAGTCGCCATTAGAAAAAAGGCGGTCTATACAAGTCCGGCGTGTCCCGGCACCGAGTCGGCGTGCATTGCCAACTGACCCGATGTACGGCCAAATCGGCGCTCTCTCATTTGATAGCTATGAACCGCGGCCTCGAGGCATTCGTAATCAAAGTCAGGCCAGAGCAGATCAGTAAAATAAAGCTCTGTGTAAGCAAGCTGCCAAAGCATGAAATTACTCATGCGCTGCTCACCTCCCGTTCGAATGAAAAGGTCGGGTTCGGGCAGATTAGCCAGCGACAAATGAGGCCGAATGTCATCCTCGGTTACAGGAGCCTTAAGCTCGCGCAAGTGAGGGGACGCAACAAGAGCCTTATTCATTGCATTCAGAATATCCCATCGCCCGCCATAGTTAACCGCTACGGTTAAAACCATTCGCGTGTTTAAAGCTGTCTTTTCCTCCGCCTCCTCTACCGCCTTACGAAGTCGCGTTGAAAGACCCGATAAATCGCCGATGACGCGCAGCTTGATCTGATTCTTATGAAGATCCTTTACTTCACTTTTCAATGCTCTTAAAAAAAGCGTCATAAGAAAACTTACCTCATCCTCTGGGCGACGCCAATTCTCGGAACTAAAGGCGAAGACCGTAAGCGCCTGAATTCCTAATTGAACGCTTGCCTCAACGGCACGACGCAAGGCGGCAACTCCCCGCTCATGACCAGCCATTCTGGGAAGGTGGCGTTGCGTCGCCCAACGGCCATTGCCATCCATAATAACGGCCACGTGTTTAGGAATGTTCGAGATCTCAGGTACGAGCTGAGAGCTACTTACCTGTTCCTCTTTGGACTCAATAAATGTCGTCGCCATCAAACGTTCCTCGGTGTTAGACCGTCATTACCTCAGCCTCTTTTTGACTTGAGAGCTTGTCAATATCAGCTACGAAGCGATCGGTAAGTTTCTGCGTCTCGTCCTGACCTCGACGCTCATCGTCTTCAGAGATGAGCTTGTCTTTGGTGAGCTTTTTTAACTGCTCAATGGCATCACGACGAATATTACGAACTGCAATCTTGGCGTCTTCGGCCTCTGAGCGAACAAGCTTGGTAAGTTCACGGCGACGCTCTTCAGTAAGAGCCGGCATGGGTACCCGAATAAGATCACCTGAGGTGGCCGGATTCAGGCCAAGGTCGGATTCGCGAATGGCCTTCTCAACCACGGCAACCATTTTCTTCTCCCACGGCGTCACTCCTATGGTGCGGGCATCGACAAGGGTAAGGGATGCCACCTGAGGAAGAGGCGTGGGTGTCCCGTAGTAATCCACCTGAATATGCTCAAGAAGTCCGGTATGAGCACGGCCCGTTCGAATCTTGGTGTAGGCCAGTTGCAACGATTCCAGGCTCTTGACCATCTTCTTCTCGGTTGTCTTACGAATTTCTTGGGGATCCATTAACAGTTACTCCACAAAGAAAGCTAGGCCTGCTGGCCTACAACTAGCCTATACATGAACCAGGGTGCCCTCGGATTCACCCTGTGCAGCCCGAAGTAAGGCACCTGGTTTCATGAGACTGATAACACGAATAGGCAGTCTCTGGTCCCGACAGAGCGCAAAGGCTGTGGCATCCATAACCCTTAGGTTCTTCGAAATAGCCTCATCAAAGCTGAGTGTCTCAAACTTTGTAGCATTGGCAACCTTAAAAGGGTCTGCACTGTAGATGCCGTCGACCTTTGTAGCCTTCAGGACAATCTCTGCACCAATCTCAGCGCCACGCAGCGCCGCCGCGGTGTCTGTCGTAAAGAAAGGATTGCCGGTACCTGCCGCAAAAATAAGCGCCTTACCCTCTTCAAGGTATCGAATGGCCTTCGGGCGAATATAAGGCTCAACCACCTGATCGATTCGAAGGGCAGACTGAACGCGAGCCTCTAAGTTTTTTTGGCGCATGGCATCTTGCAGAGCCAAGGCATTCATAACCGTCGCAATCATGCCCATGTAATCGGCAGTGGCCCTGTCCATTCCCGATGCGCCAAGTGCAACACCCCGAAAAATGTTGCCCCCGCCAATCACAATGGCCAGTTGCACGCCTGTGGCTGCGACCTTCGAGATTTCATCAACAATGCTGTCGATGGTGGCCTTATTAATGCCATAGGCATCGTCGCCCATAAGCGCTTCGCCAGAAAGCTTAAGGAGCATGCGACGATAGGCCCGTTTACTCATGTCATCTGCGCGCAAGGAAGGGTCTCAAGACAAAAGGCGGGGCTAGAACCTTAGGCTGCCCGGGCTGCCGCAGACTGCGCCGCAACTTCCGCAGCGAAATCGGTCTGCTTCTTCTCAATACCCTCACCCACAATATAAAGAACAAAGCTGGCGATACTTGCAGATTTAGCCTTAAGAAGCTGCTCGATGGTCTGCTTGCCGTCTTCGGCTTTAACGAATACCTGACCAAGCAAAGTAACCTCTTTGAGAAATTTTTGAACGGCACCCTCGACCATCTTCTCAGCAATCTCGGGAGGCTTACCCGATTCCGCGGCCTTTTCCTTGGCAACACGTCGCTCAGCGTCAATAAGGGCAGCATCGACGCCAGAGGAGTCGAGTGACCGCGGCTTACTTGCAGCGATATGCATTGCAATGTCCCGCCCTAGGGCTTCGTCACCACCAACCAAGTCGAGAAGCACGCCAATTTTTGCTCCACCGTGAATGTAGGAATAAAACCGGCCTTTGGCTTCCATACGTTGAAAACGACGCAATGAGACGTTCTCTCCAAGCTTACCGACCAAAGCGGTTCGCACCTCCTCCACCGTCTGGCCCGACAGGGGCTGAGCTGCTAACGCTTCAACGGTTTGAACAGAGGCCTGATCCATGGCAATACGTGCAAGGTCTGCAGCAAAGCCAAGAAAGTCGTCGTTCTTAGCAACGAAATCGGTCTCGCAGTTAAGTTCAACAATGGCGGCCAAGGACTCGCGAGTTGCAATGGCAACAACACCTTCGGCAGCGATACGAGACGCTGCCTTGCTTGCCTTCGAACCAAGACGAACACGAAGAATCTCTTCGGCTTTTTCAAGATCTCCTTCGGCCTCTGTGAGCGCTTTCTTGCACTCCATCATGGGCGCGTCGGTTTTCTCTCGTAACTCTTTCACCATGCTTGCTGAAATATCAGGCATCGTTTACTCCTAAATAACGGTCAAAACAAAAAGGGTGGAAGCCTTAGGCTGTTGTCTCAGGCGAATCCACCTCGACGAACTCCTCGGACTCTTGAATGGTCTGTACAAGATCTGATACAGCCTCGGTACGACCTTGAAGAATGGCATCTGCCAAAGCACGTGCATAAAGGCGGACCGCACGACTTGCATCGTCGTTGCCAGGAATAACGTAGTCAATGCCCTCGGGCGAATGGTTGGTATCGACAACGCCAACCACGGGAATACCGAGCTTGTTGGACTCTTGAATGGCAATCTTGTGATAGCCAACATCGACGACAAAAATGGCGTCGGGCAGACCGTTCATGTCTTTAATGCCGCCAAGGCCCTTGTCGAGTTTCTCGAGTTCACGCTCAAACCGAAGGCCCTCTTTTTTGGACATGCGCTCAAGACCGCCTTCTTCAACGGTAGCCTCCATTTCTTTAAGACGCTTAATGGAGGTCTTCACCGTCTTAAAATTCGTGAGCATGCCACCCAGCCAGCGCTGATCGACATAAGGCATTCCCGCGCGGGTTGCTTCTTCTTTAATAATTTCGCGCGAGGCGCGTTTTGTTCCAACAAACAAAACAGTACCGCGACGCGAGGAAAGCTTGCGAATGAAGCCAAGGGCATCATTCATGTTGGCCACTGTGGCCTCGAGGTTAATAATGTGAATCTT
The DNA here is from genome assembly GCA_023261135.1 of Burkholderiaceae bacterium. GTDB lineage: Bacteria > Pseudomonadota > Gammaproteobacteria > Burkholderiales > Burkholderiaceae_A > Hahnella. The sequence goes on from JALRJP010000060.1 coordinate 5,458, forward strand.
GTTGCGATGACCGAAAATATATTGCGACATCTTCGGATTCCAAAAACGGGTCTGGTGACCAAAATGAACACCAGCCTCAAGCATTTCACGCATTGATACGGTTGACATAGAGTTTCTCTCCGGCAAGGGTTAGCATTAGCCCTCGACACGGTCTTTTTGTAAGACACCCTTGCATCGAGGACCACTATTTTTAAAAAAAACATGAAATTATAAGCAGTTATGTCAGTTTCTATCAAATCAGCTCAAGACATTGAGGGTATGCGGCTTGCAGGCCGCCTCGCCTCGGAAGTACTGGACCATCTGGCCCCGCAGATTCGACCAGGCATGACCACTGAGGCAATCGACCGTATCTGCCACGACTACATGGTGAACGTCCAGCAGACCATCCCTGCCCCCCTGAACTATTGCCCTCCAGGCTATTCGCCCTACCCGAAGTCGGTTTGCACCTCGGTCAACCATCAGGTCTGCCATGGCATTCCCGGCTCCAAGCTGCTTAAGGCTGGCGATATCGTGAATGTGGACATTACGGTCATTAAAGACGGCTATCACGGAGACACAAGCCGTATGTTTTTCGTCGGCCCCCCTTCAATTGCCGCAAAGCGCCTTTGCGAAGTCACCCACGAGTGCTTATGGAAGGGTATTGAGCAGGTGGCCCCCGGTCGATCACTTGGTGATATTGGCTACGCCATACAGCAGCATGCAGAAAGCTCGGGCTATTCGGTCGTGCGCGAGTTCTGTGGCCATGGTATTGGTAAGGTCTTCCATGAAGAGCCTCAGGTCCTTCACTATGGTAAGCCGGGCACGGGACTGAAGTTACAGGCCGGCATGACCTTCACCATTGAGCCCATGATTAACGCGGGCCGACCTGAGATCCGCGAGCTTGCGGACGGCTGGACCATCGTCACCAAAGACCACAGCCTCTCTGCGCAATGGGAACACACCATTCTTGTGACAACGTCTGGGTTCGAAGTGCTCACGGTCTCTGTCGGCAGCCCAGACTGGGCCCGAACACGGCCGAGCGTCGTTGCCGGTTAGGGGCATCAGGGGACGATCGTTACGCAAGCCACCCACGCCAAAATGAACCAGGTCGATCCGGCGTCCCAGGCCGCGCCTCAGGACTCTCAGGTGTCTACGGCATCTGCGTTAGCCACAGACCCCTCTCTTATTCAGCGCCTTCGCCAACACGTTAAGGACTGTCGTCACGACAATGCGAAGGGTTGGCAGGCAGGTGGTAACCCCCTGCTGCTCAGCCAGCAGCTCAGCCAGTCCATCGATCGCTGTATTCAGCAGCTTTGGGAACACGTCAATCTTCCCAGCGTAGCCCTTGTCGCGGTAGGAGGCTACGGAAGGGGCGAGCTCGCGCCCTTCTCTGACATAGACCTGCTCATTCTTCTTCCAGAGGCCAGCGATGCACAACGTTACGAACAAGCCATCGCGAGTTTTGTCACGGGGCTTTGGGACATGGGACTGGACGCAGGTCACAGCGTTCGGGATTGTCAGGAGTGCATTGAGCAGGCTCAAAACGACCTCACGGTGGCAACAGCTCTTTTAGAGTCGCGGATTCTTGCGGGACCGCATCATCTGCTCATCGAACTGCAAGACCAGTGGAAAAAATCCATTAACCTGAACTGGTTCGTTCAAGGCAAAAAACTCGAGCTAAGGCAGCGACACGCGCGTTTTCAAGACTCCCCGTATTCCCTCGAACCCAATATAAAAGAGAGCCCTGGCGGACTACGCGATCTTCAAGTCATTCGTTGGCTCACTGCCGCCCTAGGCCTGGGAACAAGCTGGAAGGCCCTGGAGTCTCGAGGCCTGCTTACCCCCGAAGAGTCTCGGCAGCTACAGCAACAGCAGACCGTTTTATTGAATCTGCGCGCACATCTGCATCTTCTAGCGAACCGCCGAGAAGACAGGCTTGTCTTTGACCTGCAGAACCGGCTTGCCATGCAGCTTGGTTTTGAAGCCTCAAGAGGACGCCGCGCAAGCGAGTTCTTAATGCAGCGCTACTATCGCGCGGCCAAGGTCATTTACAAGGTCACGGCAATTCTGCTTGCGGAGCTCGAGGAGCCCTCCTCTAAGCAGGAAAAAGGTTCTGAGCCGTTTCCGATCAAGGGTCAAAAATCACGTGCCCACGCACGCAGGATCGATGACTACTTTTTTGAAGATCGCGGACTGCTTGATATTCGTGACGAGGGCATTTTCGAGGAAGACCCCTCACTCTTGCTCAAGAGCTTTCTTGTCATGCAAAAAGAAAGCAGTCGTCGCGGTATGACGGCACGCACCTTACGTGCGCTTTGGAATCACAGGGAACAGATCGACCGCGACTTCCGGGAGAAGACCCAACATAAGCAGCTTTTTCTTGAAATCTTCAAGCAGCCCCGCGGTATCGTGCATGCACTTCGCATCATGAACGACCTTGGCATCCTTGGCCGAATGCTGCCTGTGTTTCGGCGCATTGTGGGCCAAATGCAGCATGATCTTTTTCATGTCTACACGGTCGACCAACACATTTTGCAGGTCATTCGAAACCTACGACGTCTGCATATGCATGAGCACGCCCATGAATTTCCCTTGCTCACCGAACTGGTTGAGGAGATCTCCGAGGGCTGGCGACTCTACCTGGCTGCACTCTTTCACGATATTGCCAAGGGAAGAGGGGGTGATCACTCCGACCTAGGGGCAAAAGAAGTCGTGAGATTCTGTAAGCAGTATGAGATCAACCAGAACGATCAAGATCTGCTGGTCTTTCTTGTGCAAGAGCACCTCACGATGTCCTCGTTTGCTCAGAAGCAAGACCTGGCAGACCCCGATGTCATCAACCGTTTTGTCGACCTTGTAAAAACAGAAGAGCGACTTAAAGCCCTCTATGTGCTCACCGTTTCTGATATTCGGGGTACGAGCCCCAAGGTCTGGAATGCATGGAAGGCCAAACTTCTTGAGGAGCTTTATCAAAAGTCTCTTGCACTTCTAAGAGCGCGCGACAAGGGAAATTTCCTTCAATCGGCCCAGACTGTTCTTGGCCAGACCGCGCAACACAAGCGTGAACAGGCCGAGCAGTTGCTGCATCAGCATGGCGAGCCCCTTGAGCCTGCCCGCATATTCTGGCGTAGCCTTGAAGCAAGCTATTTCCAGCGCCACTCCGCCACCGAGATTGCATGGCATGCCAGGCTGCTTGCCTATCCAAAACCCTGTGAGACCACACGCGTTTTTGCACGACTTGCTCCCGAGCAGGAAGGCCTGCAGGTTGCGGTTTACACCAACGACTCCGACGAGCTCTTCGCAAGAATCACCGCCTATTTTTATCAGCAAAATCTGCCGGTTCTCGATGCGCGTATTCACACCACGCGATCAGGTTATGCCCTCGACGCCTTCATACTTGATCACCAGGCGTATCCGGGACACTCTCGTGAAATGCTTAGCCTTATTGAGGCTGGTCTGCCGGCTTGGCTTTGCTCCCACGCCGATTTGCCGGCCGTGGGTCAGGGACGTCAGTCAAGGCAGTCACGCCACTTTCCGGTGCCCGCTTCGGTTACCCTGAGCCCCGATGCCCGTCAAGAGTTTTATATTCTGACCATAGCTGCAACCGACCGGCCTGGCCTGCTTTACGCGATTTCCCGCTGCCTCACCCAGCACCGAATCACCATTCACACGGCTCGTGTTGCCACTCTGGGAGAACGCGCCGAAGATATTTTTTTGATTAAAGGTGCAGGCCTTGAACGTGAGGGTTTTCAGGTGAGGCTTGAGGCCGATTTACTTGCTGCTGTTGGGGCTAATCAAACGTTGGCGTGAAGCCACTCGGTGAAGGCCTGACCTTCGTCAGGGTGGCGCTTGGCCAGCGTAACGGTGGCCTGCAAATAGCCCTGTTTGGACCCGCAGTCAAAACGCGTTCCCAAGAAGCGATAGGCAAGTACAGGCTCATCGGCCAAAAGCTTTTCAATGGCATCTGTTAACTGAATCTCACCACCCTTGCCTGGCGACTGGGAGGCAAGAATGTCGAAGATTCTTGGGCTAAGCAAATAACGACCAACCACGGCAAGGGTCGAAGGGGCCTGGTCGATTGCAGGCTTTTCAACAATACCTGTCATGCGCTCTGTGCGAGTGCCCCATGGACTGCTCTGCACAATACCGTACTTGTTGGTCTGGTCGAAAGGTACGTCTTCAACAGCAACAATGCTGGCCCGATGGGCACGGTATTCTTCTACCATCTGCCCAATAACCGAGCGCTGCGGGTCCGCCGAGTCCATCAGGTCATCGGCAAGAACCACCGCAAAGGGCTCGTTGCCCACTGCGGGTCGGGCACAGAGCACGGCATGGCCAAGGCCAAGCGCCTCGGGCTGCCGAATGTAGATGCAATTAATTGACGATGGAGCCACGCTGCGAACGAGCTGCAAAAGCTCTTGCTTGCCCTTGGCCTCAAGCTCGGCCTCAAGCTCGTAGGCCTTATCAAAATGGTCTTCAATGGCGCGCTTCGAGCGGCCAGTAATAAAGATCATCTCGGTAATGCCTGCCGAGGCGGCCTCTTCAACGGCATACTGAATAAGGGGCTTATCAACGATGGGTAGCATTTCTTTGGGGCTTGCCTTGGTTGCAGGCAAGAACCGTGTGCCTAGACCTGCAACTGGAAATACCGCCTTGCGCACAGGGGAGCTAGGCTCACCTGCAAATGCGGACTGCAAATCAGAAGATTTACTTGCTGAATGGCTCATTATTGCTTTCTGTGGTTTGAATAGCGCTTAAAAATTGGGATTCATCGATCACAGTAACACCGAGGCTATTGGCTTTGTCAAGCTTGCTTCACGCATTCTGGCCCGCAAGAACGAAATCAGTGCGCTTAGAGACAGATCCTGTGACTC
>JALRJP010000061.1 GCA_023261135.1 Burkholderiaceae bacterium
AGGTCCTCGACCTGAAGGTGTTGTATGCCAAAGGTCTGAAAGCCTGGCGTATCAATTAGCCAGCCGTTCACAGCCTGCCATTGGTAGGCCCGACTGACCGTAGTGGTGTGGCGGCCCGTCTGCAGGGCCTGGGACACGGCCTTAGTCTGGGCATCAGCATCTGGGATGAGCCAATTCAGCAGACTGGATTTGCCCATACCGGACTGCCCGACAAGCCCGATTACCGGGTTTTTTAAGCCGCGCGCGCGAATGGCCTGCACCAGCGCGCCGGGGCTCGCCAAACCTGTCTCGGTGTCTGACCGATCCTTTACACAAGTTAGTTCGACATCGGGTTTGCAGGGCCAAGGCAGGCAGCCTTTTAAGCTTGCGCGTGCTTGCTGGCTTTCTTTCAGCAGATCCGCCTTGTTTAAAACAATCATGTCCGCGAGCCCCTGGGATGCAAGCGCTGCTCGAAGCCGCACCATGAGCTCGGGCGAAAAAAGCGGCTCACCTGAGACCAGAACGACGACCAGGTCAAGATTGGCTGCAATGATCTTTTTTCGGTGTGACTCGGCGCGCACAAGCGCATTGCGGCGGGGCAGGATTTCAGTAAGGCTTTCGGGGGGCTCTGAAAGCAACACTAGGTCACCTGCCACCGGCTTTAAGGCGCGCCCCTTCAGGGGGATGACCTGGTGCGTTATTGGCCCAGAAGAATCGGGGCCTGTTAAAGGGCTTACCCAGGCGTGTGCGCCATGGGCGCTAATTACGCGATGAGCTTCAGAATGCGGTCGGCGCAATCAAAGTCCTTCGAGGTAATGCCGCCCTCGTCGTGGGTGATGGTTCGAACCAGAAGGGATCGATAGCCAAAGCAGACATCGGGGTGATGATCAATTTCGATTGCAATCTGCATAATGGACTTGACGATTCGGCAGACCTCATCGTACGAGTCTGGCTGAAGGCTGAGCGTCAGCATGCCATCCTCAAGCCGCCAGGGTTCTCGGCTTTTCAGTTGGGCAATAACATCGTTGGGTTGTAGCACCATAGGCCTTAGTCTAACGGAGGTTGACGCAAAGACATTTTGCGCAGGGACATTCTGCGAACCCATTTGTCAGCCCGCGTTCATGCAATGCCTTACACTGACCTCTATGACATCACAGACACCCCAAAGCACCGCTGGGTCACGCGACGATTACTTGGTATGGCTGGATATGGAGATGTCAGGACTTGATCCTGAGACCAACCGTATTCTAGAAATTGCCGTTGTCGTGACCGACAGTCAGTTGCAAGTGGTGGCCCATGCCCCCGTCTATGTGGTTCATCAGACTGCAGAGCATCTCGACACCATGGACGCGTGGAACAAGGGCACCCACGGTCGATCAGGGCTTATCGACAAGGTCAAGGCCTCCAACTTAACCGAGGCAGATGTTGAGAGCGAGCTGCTGGTCTTTTTAAAAAAATATGTGGGTCAGGGTAAGTCGCCTATGTGCGGCAACACCATTCACCAAGATCGACGCTTTTTGTTGCGCCACATGCCGGCACTGGAGTCTTACTTTCATTATCGGAACATCGATGTCAGTACGATAAAAGAACTCTGTAGGCGTTGGCAGCCCGCCTTAATGAAAGGCTTTGAGAAAAAGGGGGCCCATACGGCCCTTGCCGATATTCTCGAGTCGATTGACGAGCTGCGCTACTACCGCAGGCACCTTATGCCTGGAACCTTCCCTGCAGACGCCTCCTCCGAAGCGTCTTCCCTTTAGCGTACTTGACGCTCGAAGAGCGACAACCGCTCACGATTGTCACGCCCTGGCTTGCGCGGACCCTGCCAGGCCAGAGTCCATTCCGAAGGCTCTGGCCGATAGTTATCTTCAAAGACAAGAAGCCATCGGCATTGAGGCTCGTTCAAAGCGCCTTGAGCAAAACGGACCTGCAGATTGTTGGCCAAAGGCCGCAGCTCTGGGGTGAGCATTGCAAGCGCAATAGTCTGGCCCATGAGGTCGTTATTGGCTGCTGTAATGCATGTGGATGCGGTTAACTGCCCATCAATATCGGCATCTTGTGAACCTAGTGCCGCCTGCGGCGATGCCTTGGCCATTGCGGTTTGTAGCTCGTCTGCTAATGGCCGATAACCGCGATTAATCTCAAGGCCTGGCAGGAGCAATGCCATTAACAAAACCCAGCTAAGGCTGAGCCCTCCGGCAGTAAGAAGCACCGGGCGCCAGAGCCTGCTCTCGGAGCGTCGTGTTCGCCAAAGAACCAAAGCCACCCAGAGGCCGCTTGCAATGGTTCCAAGCATTAGGCTCAAAAGACTTGCCTGAGGGGTGACCCCGGGGGCATGAAAGGCCAGGCGTTGCGCGAAAAAGGCAGGCTGATTGAATTCAATGGCCGACCAGTAAAGCCAGATCAGAATGCCAAGCCCCGAAAAGAGTGCCACGGCGAACCAGTCAATAAGTGACGAGAGCGCCCTTGGTAGCGAAAGCAGTCCGAAGGCGGCAAGGCATGCCAGTGCAACCACCGGAAGTGCGCGGGCCGGACTCACATTGCCCACGCCCATAAAGCCTACAACCAGGCTTGCCCCAAGCAAGACCAATAACAACTGCAAGTGGGCCAGGCCCAAAAGTCGGTGTCGCCAGGCCTGCACAAGCAGCGCGGCAATGACAGGCCAGGCAGGCCACCAGGTCCAGGCCCAGGTCTTCGGCCCATGAATCAGCGATGGCCCATCAAGCGACCACTGGCCCTGCCACCACTGGCTTAGTGCCGTAGACTCTTGCAAAACGGCCGCAACGAGCACCCAGCAGGCCAGACCCATGGCAAGCACTAGGCTTGTCCAACTTGCCCAGTCTCTAACGGTCATGCGCCAAGCCGGTAAGGCCGCTCCAGCCAGCATGACACCAAGCCCAGCCGCTGCAAGCCCTGCCATGCCATCGCCAAGTAAAAGCCCGGTAAGGCTGAGGCCAATGCCAATACCTGCCCGACGAGGGCGCTCAGGTGCCATAGCAAGCGCCCACAATAAAAGTGCTTGAAGGGCAAAGCTGCTTGTTGCAGAGCCTGCCTCGTGCCAGCGGGCAAGGGCACCAAGGGTTCCAAGTGCAAACAGAACGGCACAGTCGGCAACGGTTCGAGCAAACTCGGGACCGGTCGGCCCTATACCCAGCGGATCAAAAGGCCTTGCCTCGCGTCTGCGTGCGAGCCTGTAGGTGGCTCGCCATAAGGCCCATAGGCCTATGAGCACAAGACTTAGTTGGGTTAGGCGTGCCGCAAGGGTGACCTGTAATGTTGGCTCAAGCCAGGCGCGCAATCCTAGAGGCTCTGCCATAACACCCATCAGCCTTGCAAGGCCCGCGGCAAGCCAGACAAATAGAGGCCCTTGGTCGGAAATAATCCAAGTCCCAAGGCTCGGAACGCTTAGCCAACCCGAGTCGGTGAAGCCCCCCCCGGCCTGCAGATGGCTTCGAACCATGGCAATCGCCTCAATGTCAGGGCCTTGCCAGGGCGAGTGAAGCCAGAGGCCCGAGAGGCCCATGAGCACTGCGAGCCAGACAAAAAGAAACTTTGGAAACGGGGTTGCCGAGCTTGCTGCAAGGCCGGGGAGGGGACGTGACTCCCCCCATTGCGAGAGGAGTTCAAGGGTTCGGGTAGAGCGCGCCATAGACCTGCCGGAAACGACCAAGGGCTAGATGGCGCCCACCCGGAAAAATGAACCTAGTTTTTGGCGGCGCCAGTGCCTGTTTTGGAACCAAACTTCTGACGAAACTTCTCGACACGACCCGCGGTGTCCATAATTTTTTGGGTACCGGTGTAAAACGGGTGTGACTCAGAGCTGGTGTCGAGCTTGTAAAGCGGGTATTCCTTGCCATCTTTCCACTTAATGGTCTCCTTCGTTGACACCGTTGAACGGGTCACGAAGCTAAAGTCGTTGGAAAGGTCAACAAAGACCACTTCACGGTAATTGGGATGAATGCCTTCTCTCATGGCCTAGCTTTCTCAAAAAATCTTTTCAGCATTTCTCCAGCCTTTTTCGGTCTTTTCCGACCGTGAACTCGTAAACCGGCGGAAAAATTAACCTGACAGGAAAATTAAAGTTTTCTAGTATAACCTAGCCGCCGCGTTTCATCATGTCGAAAAACTCGCCGTTGTTCTTGGTCTGCCGAATCTTGTCCAGCAAGAACTCCATGGCCTGAATTTCATCCATGTCATGCAAGAGCTTTCGTAGAATCCATATTTTCTGTAATAGGTCTTGCTTAATAAGAAGCTCTTCGCGTCGGGTACCCGAACGATTAATGTTGATTGAGGGGTAGACTCTTTTTTCTGCAAGTCTGCGCTCAAGGTGAACCTCCATGTTGCCGGTTCCCTTGAATTCCTCGTAAATCACCTCATCCATGCGCGAGCCGGTTTCGATAAGTGCGGTAGCGATAATAGTGAGCGAACCACCTTCCTCAACGTTTCGAGCGGCACCAAAAAATCGCTTGGGCCTGTGCAAGGCGTTAGCGTCAACGCCACCGGTAAGCACCTTGCCCGAGGTGGGAACCACGGTATTGTAGGCCCGCGCCAGCCGGGTAATAGAGTCAAGCAGAATAACCACATCTTTCTTGTGCTCAACAAGCCGCTTGGCTTTTTCAATCACCATCTCAGCCACCTGAACGTGCCGGGTGGCGGGCTCATCAAAGGTCGATGCCACGACCTCACCACGCACAGAGCGCTGCATCTCGGTCACTTCTTCCGGACGTTCATCAATAAGAAGAACAATCAGGACGACCTCGGGATGGTTCGTGGAAATGGCATGGGCGATGTGCTGCATCATCACCGTCTTACCGCTCTTGGGCGAGGCCACAAGCAGCCCGCGCTGACCCTTACCAATGGGCGAAATCATGTCAATGATTCGGCCTGTAATGTTTTCCTCGCCCTTCATGTCGCGCTCGAGTCGAAGCGGTTCATTGGGAAAGAGGGGGGTGAGGTTTTCAAAGAGAATTTTCTTCTTCGACGCCTCGGGCGGTTGTTGGTTGATGCGATCAACCTTCACCAGGGCAAAGTAGCGTTCTCCGTCCTTGGGGGTACGAACCTCGCCCTCAATGGAATCCCCGGTATGAAGGTTGAAACGGCGAATCTGAGAAGGCGACAAATAAATGTCGTCGGTGCTGGCAAGGTAAGACGATTCGGGGGCTCGTAGAAACCCAAAACCATCGGGCAGGACCTCGAGAACACCATCACCGAAAATTTGTTCGCCCGTCTTGGCCTTCCTCTTAAGAATGGCGAACATAAGCTCTTGCTTACGCAGGCGACTGGCGTTTTCAATTTCAAGCGAGTTTGCCAGCTCAACAAGCTGGGTCACGGGCATAGCCTTGAGTTCAGAGAGGTACATAGTTAACGAGGACCACCGTAGTAAGAGAAAGGGGTTGGGGTAGCTGTTGGGGGCGGGGGCTTCGTGTTGGTTTTGAAATTCGAAGCCCCGTGGCCTTTGAAGTGGCCGAGGCTGCCCGCAGGGAAGACTTAAATTTGGCTGTCGATCCAGGCCGTAAGTTGTGATTTGGCAGCGGCTCCCACTTTTTGGGAGACCACGGCGCCATTTCTAAAAAGAATAAGCGTTGGGATGCCGCGTATGCCATGTTTGGCAGGAACCGCTGCATTCTCATCAACATTGAGCTTTGCCACTGACAAACGTCCTTGGTATTCCTTTGCAATTTCTTCAACGATCGGGCCAATCATTTTGCAGGGGCCACACCATTCCGCCCAGAAATCAACGAGCACGGGAAGGTCGGACTTTAAGACGTCATCATCAAAGCTGGTATCGGTAACGGATTTAACGAGATCACTCATAGCGAATTAGGGGGCAGATAAAAGAAGGTAATGGAGGAAGTGAAAAGATACGTTTTAAAAAGCCCTTGGGCAAAAGCAATGGGGCAAGCAGGCGAACCAAAGTGACTGCGCTGTAAAGGTGCTTACCGATGCGTACAAGCAAGCCTGCAAGGGTCTTGAGGCAGAAATATAGCGCAGAAATGGCCAAAAAGGGAATCAAGGCCTGCCCGGGTTACACTTGGAGCAGGCGGGCCGCCCCGCATTGTAAGCCTGTGAATCTGGTCAGGTCGGGAACGAAGCAGCCACAGCGGGTCCTTGCGAGTGCCGGGGGAACGGCTCGCCCCTTCTTGTTTTAATGCTATCGATAAACCATGAATCAGCATTGCATCCACCATTTCGTCCGCCCACTCAGCATCATTTATAAGTAGACAAAGACCGGTGAGCAGCCTTTTTCAAGACGACCCAAGTTTTGCCCAACCGGAGGCCCCCATTGCGCTTGCGCGCAAGTGGAGGCCGCGGCAGTTCGCAAGCGTTGTTGGCCAAGACTTTGTCGTTAAGGCACTGCAGCATGCCCTGTCCCAGCAGCGTCTTCATCATGCCTACTTGCTTACGGGCTCAAGGGGGGTGGGCAAGACCAGCCTTGCGCGTATTTTTGCTAAAGCCTTGAACTGCGAGACAGGCCTAGTCTCTGAGCCTTGCGGTCAGTGCGGGCCCTGCCAAGAAATTGATTCAGGCCGGTTCATTGATTACGTTGAAATTGATGCAGCCTCAAATCGTTCCGTGGCCGAAATTCAACAGTTACTCGAGCAGGCGCGCTTTGCCCCAACGGCAGGGCGCTTTAAGGTCTACGTTATTGACGAAGTTCATATGCTCACGGGGCATGCCTTTAATGCCATGCTTAAGACGCTCGAGGAACCACCCGATAGAGTTAAGTTTGTACTGGCCACCACCGACCCGCAAAAAATTCCGGTTACGGTGCTCTCCCGCTGCCTTCAGTTTGGGCTTAAAAACCTTCGACTTGATCTACTTGAGCGGCATCTTAGCTACGTCCTCACGCAAGAGGGCATTCAGGCAGATCCTAATGCGGTTCTCGCACTTGCGCGTGCAGCCAAGGGCTCGGTGCGTGATGGCCTATCGCTCACCGATCAGGCCATTGCCTACGGTGGGGGTAGCGTTGAGCTCGAGGCCGTAAGCCAGATGCTCGGGCTTGTCGGCCGAGACGCCATTGAGACCATGGCCAGGGCAGCGGCAAACGGCAATGCGGCCGAAGCCCTGCAGGCTGCTGAGTCGTTAACGGCTGCCGGTGTATCCGCTGAAGCCATTCTTGAAGACCTTGCGCGGTTATTCCACGAAATTAACGTCTCTCAGGTTCTGGGTTCGAGTCAGTCCATTAGTCAGCAAGGCGCCGAGGCCGTTGTGTCGCTGTCACCTGAGCAGGCGCAATTGGGCTATCAGATACTGATGCTTGGTCTTCGAGATCTTGCCTATGCCCCCGATGAGCAGACAGGCCTCGAGATGACCTTGTTGCGCCTGGTGGCCTTTGTACCCGTTGACCTCACCGCTGGGGCCTCGCAGACCTCAGCACCCAGCGCTGCGCCTGCCTCACCTCGTGCATCCGCGGCAGCCTTGCGTATTGATAGTCCTCGGCCATCCAAGCTGGAGCCCCTCGAGGCGCTCACTGCAGAGTCTTGGCTGACTGTGGCCCAGAGCCTTCCGCTTGCTGGGCTCTCGCGCCAGTTTGCGCTTCAATCCCGTTTTTTGGGGGTTACGTCCACCGCTAACACGCAGCGGTCCGTCTTAATGTTTGAGGTTCCGGTGGCTTCACTCACCGAGCCCGCTGTTATTGAGCGTGTGACCAAGAGCCTTGCAACGCGTTTTGGCCCCGATATCGAGCTTTCCGTATCGGTGGGTGAGTCCGATGGCCCCAGCCTTGCTTCACAAAAGGCGGAGCGAAATGCTCAGCGACAGGCCCAGGCTGAGGCCTCTATTGCCAGTTCCCCCATTGTCCAGGCCATTATCGAGCGGTTTGACGCAACCATCGTACCTGGTTCCATTCGCTGGAAAGATAACAACACTCACTCAGGAGATTCATCATGATGAAAGGTCAGATTGCTGGGCTCATGCGACAAGCCCAGCAGATGCAGGACAAGATTAAAAAGGCTCAAGAGGCGCTGGGCGCGATGGAAGTTGAAGGCCAGGCGGGTTCAGGTCTTGTGAGGCTGGTCATGACGGGCAAGCACCAGGTACGTGCCGTGCAAATCGATCCTTCACTTATGTCTTCTGACCCCGATGACCTTGAAACCCTCCAAGACCTTGTTATTTCTGCTCTTAACGATGCCGTCGCTAAGGTTGAAAAGATGTCCGAGGATCAAATGGCATCGGCAACCGCAGGCATGCCTTTGCCACCGGGCTTTAAGCTCTAAGCGGTCCAAACGTTGCGCCGAAATCCGGCCCTGTTAGGTCAAGCATGGTGACAGAGGCGCATGAAGGGGCTTTTATGCCCCCCAGCCTGCGGGCGCTAACCGCGGCTCTAGCAAGGCTTCCGGGCATTGGCCCCAAGACCGCCCAGCGTCTTGCCTTGCATCTTTTGCAGCACGACCGCGAGGCCGCCACCAGCCTTGGGCATGCTCTTCAGCAGTCGCTGGATGACCTTCAGCCCTGTCAGCGCTGCAATAATTTTTCAGAGCAACCCATCTGCCAAGCCTGTGGGGACCCCAACCGGGACAGTCGGTCGCTCTGTGTGGTGGAGACCCCGGCCGACCTTCTCGTCATGGAACAGACCCGCAGTTTTCGGGGCAGGTATTTTGTATTGAAGGGGCGTTTATCCCCGCTTGACGGCATGGGCCCCAAACAAATTGGCCTGCCCGAACTGCTCGAGCGGTGCCTTGATTCAGAGCTTGAAGAGCTCATCATTGCCACCAATTTCACCCCCGAGGGCGAGGCCACGGCCCATGCCATTGAAACGGTCTTGGCCGCGCAAGAACGCCGTCCTGCGCTGCGTATTACGCGCCTAGCCCGTGGTGTTCCTCTAGGGGGTGAGCTGGAGTACGTGGACCTGGGCACTATTGCTCAGGCGTTTCGAGATCGACGGGGTATGACATGACGACTGCACTTTGGTGCCTTTTCATTACGATGTTTCTTCCTATTGTCTGCGCTGGCATTTCGAAAGCCGGCGGACAGGGCTACGACAATGCGCAACCGCGACAGTGGTTGGCCCAACAGGAGGGCTTCCGAGCCCGTGCTGTGGCCGCTCAGCAAAACAGCTGGGAGGCACTTTTGCTTTTCGCCATTGCCGTTCTTGTGGCGCATGGTTTACTTGGACCAAGCGAGAGCGTGAACCAAATGGCTGTTGGGTTTGTGGTTGCACGACTTGCCTACATTCTTGCCTACGTAGCCAATTGGGCCATGGCAAGAACTCTGGTCTGGCTTGTAGGTTTCTTACTTACGGTCTCTATTTTTGCAGCGGCTTCTTAAGCTGCATAAGGTCCTTTGGTCAAGCTGGGCCTGGCCACAGGTCTGCTCACTTTCCCCTCCCGTATAATTCTAAAAATTCCAAGGAGTGTGTTTTGCAGGTCAGCCAACTTCTGGCCGCCAGCAGTGGTGCGTCCAGTTCATTTGTTCCTCCCCCAGCGGTTCTCGCCCTTGCCGACGGCACCGTCTTTCAGGCTATTTCCATCGGCGCGCAGGGTCAGACGGTCGGAGAAGTGGTCTTTAACACCGCCATGACCGGCTACCAAGAAATTCTTACCGACCCTAGTTATTGCCGCCAGATTGTCACGCTGACCTACCCGCATATCGGAAACACGGGCTGGAATGACGAAGACAATGAGTCTAGCGTCATTCATGCTGCGGGGCTTATTGTGCGTGACCTTCCCTCGGTGGTGTCTAATTTCCGCTCCCAGCAAAGTCTTGGTCAGGCCCTTCAAGCCGCGGGCACGGTGGCCATTGCGGGCCTTGATACGCGCGCATTAACGCGCAGGCTTCGTGACTTTGGAGCCCAGGCTGGCGCTATTGTTGCCGGTCCCGACGCCACTCCCGAGAAGGCCCTTCAGCTTGCGCGATCCTTCGCCGGGCTCGTGGGGGCAGACCTTGCCAAAAAGGTTTCGACTTCCAAAACCTATACCTGGACCGAGGGCACTTGGAAGCTGGGCGAGGGCCACACCCCCATGCCTACCCGTGCGCGCGCGACTGGGTCCGCTGAGCCAGATCAGACTGGACCTCATTCAGGCCCGCACTTAGTTGCCTTCGACTTTGGTGTCAAGCGTAATATTCTTCGGCTGCTTGCCGATCGCGGCGCACGCATCACCGTTGTGCCTGCGCAGACTTCCTTCGAGCAGGCCATGGCCCTAGAGCCTGACGGTATTTTTCTCTCCAACGGTCCTGGCGACCCCGAGCCCTGCGACTACGCCATCGCCACGGCTCGTCAGGCCATCGAAAAAAAGATCCCTCTCTT
Source organism: Burkholderiaceae bacterium (assembly GCA_023261135.1). Classification (GTDB taxonomy): domain Bacteria; phylum Pseudomonadota; class Gammaproteobacteria; order Burkholderiales; family Burkholderiaceae_A; genus Hahnella. Next base: position 10,223 of record JALRJP010000061.1, read on the forward strand.
TGGCATTTGCTTGGGCCACCAAATTCT
>JALRJP010000062.1 GCA_023261135.1 Burkholderiaceae bacterium
CCCTTTTCCCGGTCAATCTATCTTCTGAACAACCGGGAAAGGGCGCCGAAACTCAATGAACCACTGGGGTCGCCAGTTCGCTCGGTCCTGGGGCCAGCTAAGCCCCCGGTTTCTTCCCTTTGCCGATGTTGCAACGCCTGACCTCTCCCTTGGTCGCCTTTTAAGACTCTCGCTTTTTCAGGTGTCGGTTGGCATGGCGCTCGTTCTGCTCGTCGGCACGCTTAACAGGGTCATGATTGTCGAACTTGGCGTGCCAAGTTCGCTTGTCGCTGTCATGGTTGCCCTGCCCATTCTCTTTGCGCCCGCAAGGGCGATTATCGGATTTAAGTCCGATCATTTTCAATCGGCACTCGGTTGGCGCCGGGTTCCGTTTATCTGGAAAGGCAGTCTTGCTCAGTTTGGTGGTTTTGCCATTATGCCGTTTGCCCTGTTGGTCCTTGCGGGTCAAGGTCATGCAGCCCTGGCTCCGCACTGGGTTGGACTTGTATCGGCCGCCGTGGCTTTTTTACTGGTTGGAGCAGGTATGCACACGGTCCAGACTGTTGGCCTAGCGTTGGCAACCGACCTCACGACCGAAGCATCAAGACCACGCGTCGTTGGCCTTATGTACGTCACCCTCCTCTTGGGCATGATGGGCAGTGCTGTTGCGTTTGGCGTTCTACTTGAAAACTACAGCCATGGTCGACTCATTCAGGTCATACAGGGTGCTGCTGTCCTTACCCTGGCGCTCAACGTCATTGCGATTTGGAAACAGGAGGCACGTCAAACTCCTCGATACAACTTAGGCCAACAGCCACGTGAACCCGATTGCTTTCGGGAATGCTGGCGAGCCTTTAGTGGGCAGCCCGCTGCCAGGCGCTGGCTCCTCGCAATAGCCCTTGGAACCATGGCCTTCACCATGGAAGACGTTTTACTTGAGCCCTACGGGGGCGAAATTCTCGGTCTATCCGTCTCCGCCACCACATTACTCACCGCGACACTTGCGTTTGGCAGCCTACTGGGGTTTGGCTTTGCCTCGAAAATCTTAGGCCGCGGGGGTGACCCAGCCAAAATGGCCGCCGTGGGTCTCACTGTAGGAATTCCCGCATTTGTATTGGTTATTGCAGCCGCCCCGCTAGCCTCCGGACTCTGGTTTTCAACAGGTGTGTTCCTCATTGGCCTAGGTGCGGGGCTTTTTAGTCATGGGACGCTCACCGCAATCATGGCAGAGGCAGTTCCAGGTCAGTCGGGGCTCGCCCTTGGCGCCTGGGGTGCTGTCCAAGCCACAGCCGCAGGCTTTGGTATGGCTGTCGGCGGGGTGCTTCGCGACCTTTGGGCGCCTATTGCGCCAGGAGGTTATTCTTATTCAATGGTTTACAGCCTTGAAATTATTCTTCTAATTATTTCACTCTGGATCGCCCGACCTCTGATACGATTTCGCAAGGTAACGGTTGCCTAGGACAAAATGGAGATCAACGTTATGGAAGTCAAACATATTTTGGTGATTTTGTATGTTGTGGTCTGCGTTTTTATGCTTTCCAACTACCTCAACCGACCACTCAACAAAGACAAGAAAAGGGGTTAAATCATGGAAAACGTCTATCTGCCCTTTGTTCTTTATTTGGTTGTTGTTATTGCGGCGCCCATCGTTTATCCAATCTACCTTCAAAGGGTGAAGGGCGTTGAAAAAAAGATTGCTCTTAAGAATGCCGATTTATTCGGCTTCGCCTATATTCCGCTTATTGCTTTATTTGTGGCTCAAAACGTGCACCGCTAGGGGTGCTCTTGGAACAACTAAGCTGAGTGACCTGATCTACCAATAGCCAAGTTCCTCAGCCTTTTCAAGGGCTTTGAGTTTTAGCTCATCGTTTGATCGGGGAAGAATAGGTTTCCAATCTGTGAGTCGTTCGTCATTGACGACCACTTCACCCCCTCCCATGTCTTCATTTAAAGCTTGCATGAGGTGAGTCCGGCGAAGATGCTTGGCAAGATCGTATTCGGCCCGAATTCGCATAGAAAGATACGCCTTACCAGACTTCGTTGATCGCGCCTCTTTCAGGTCTTGGATTTCTTCAACAATCAGCGTGCCGGAGTCGGTGACGGCAATGGACTCAAAGTCAAGATACTCGACAAAGCCTGAAAAATCACTAACCTCATATATTGCTTCCATTCGTCTAACCTCAGAGATATCTAGATTTCATAGTGGTGATGTAGGCATTGGGTTTTCCACTAAGAGGGGAAAAGATTTGTGCTTAAGTAACGATCGCCACGGTCGCAGACAATAAAGACGATCACTGCATCTTGCAAACCCTCGGCGAGACGCAAGGCCACTTTGCAAGCGCCGGCCGCGGAGGGCCCACAAAAAAGGCCCTCTTCAAGTGCAAGACTGCGTGCCATCTCTTCGGCGTCGGCCTGAGTTACCTCTTGAATCTGATCAATAAGCGCTTTTGACCGAATAGGCGGAATGTAGTCTTCGCTCCACTTGCGGATGCCTGGAATAGAAGAGCCGTCTGTAGGCTGAACACCCACTATTTGCACCTGCGGGTTTTGCTCCTTAAGAAAGCGTGAGACCCCTGTGATGGTACCCGTAGTGCCCATAGCAGAGACAAAATGCGTCACCCTACCCTGGGTCTGCTCCCAAATTTCAGGGCCGGTTCCCTCGTAATGCGCCATCCAATTATCGTCATTCGCGAATTGATCGAGAACCTTACCGTCACCCTTTGCTTGCATGGCCAAGGCCAGATCACGGGCGCCCTCCATACCCTGCTCCTGACTCACCAAGACAAACTCGGCACCAAAGGCGCGCATCGTCTGACGGCGCTCCACCGAGAGGTTATCTGGCATGATCAAACGCATACGGTAGCCCCTTATAGCCGCGGCCATAGCAAGAGCAATACCAGTGTTTCCGCTCGTTGCCTCAATGAGCGTGTCTCCGGGTTTAATTTCCCCGCGCTGCTCCGCCCTAGTAATCATCGAGAGAGCAGGACGATCTTTGACTGACCCGGCTGGGTTATTTCCTTCGAGCTTGCCAAGCACCATATTGCCGTTGCCTGACAACCCTGGCCCGCCAATTCGCCGCAACATTACCAAAGGCGTATGACCGACGACCGACTCCATATCAGCGATACCCTTGAGTGGATGCATGCTCATCTGGTGATTCCTACGGCTCTAGACTTCGTTGACGAAACTCCCGCCACAAGTTTGGTACAACCCGGCAGATCGGTCTCGTCAATAACAGCGCACAAAGACTCCACAGCAGGCTGCCGGGAGAAACTCTTACGTGAGGCAATAACCACGCGCCGAGTGGGTGCGGGCGGCGTAAATGGAACAAAAGCCAGCAGAGGGTCTTGGTTATCGGGTGGAATAGCCATACGGGGTAACACCGTAATACCCAGGCCCGAAGCCACCATATGGCGAATGGTCTCAAGCGAACTACCCTCGAAAGTCTTCTGAATGCCCGCTGAGTTTTGCGCATAGCGCGCCGCTTCGGGACAGACCTCAAGCACATGATCCCTAAAGCAATGGCCTATTCCGAGCAAAAGCATGGTCTGCTCGCGAAGTTCTTCTGACTGCACGCTTTTGAGTCCCTCCCAAGGGTGGCCTTTAGGAACCGTCACAAAAAATTCCTCGTCATAAAGTGGATGGACATCAAGACCGGTGGTGTCAAACGGCTCGGCAAGAATAGCAACATCGAGCTCACCAGTGCGCAACTGCTCAAGTAACTTGGCAGTGTAATTTTCATAAAGCACCAAGGGCATCTGCGGGAATTTGTGAATAAGACTCTTCACGATTCGCGGTAAAAGGTAGGGGCCGATGGTGTAGATAACACCTGCCTTCAGTGGCCCAAGCAGTGGGTCTCTACCCTGCTCGGCAATAGCCTTAATTTTTACGGTTTCATCAAGCACGCGCTGCGCCTGAGCAACTACCTGCTCACCAATGGACGTCAGCGTGACTTCGCTACCCCCACGTTCAAAAATCTGGCTGCCAAGCTCGCCCTCAAGCTTTTTAATGCTCACCGACAAGGTGGGCTGGCTCACAAAACAGGCATCCGCCGCTCGGCCAAAGTGGCGCTCTCGGGCAACTGCAACAATGTATCGAAGCTCAGTAAGTGTCATGACCTTGATTAAACACTAGTTAATAAGTCCGTGGCTAAGCGATGCCATCGACTCAGCAAATTATTAATGGCCTGAGGTTCAAAACCAAGCTTTAGGAGTTGCTCTGAATCGTCAAAGGCATCCGCAATAAGAGCGCCGAGATCAACGCCTTTCTGAACAAGCCGTTCATCACGCTGAAGATCAGTAAAACGAAGCTCTGGCTCACCAGACTGCTTCAGCCCAAGAAGCTCGCCTGGACCACGCAGAGCGAGATCGCGGCGGGCAAGCTCAAAACCGTCATCAGTCTCGTAAAGCGCACGAAGCCGCAGTTTGGCCGACTCGGAAAGGGGCTCCTGATAAAGGAGAATGCAACTGCTTTGCCCCGAGCCCCGGCCTACGCGACCCCGTAACTGGTGCAACTGGGCAAGACCGAAGCGTTCAGCATGGTCAACCACCATGACGCGCGCCGAGGGGACGTCCACCCCTACTTCAATGACCGTGGTCGCCAATAACACTGTAAATTCACCGCGGGCAAAGGCTTGCATCACAGACTGCTTCTCAGCGGCCTTTAGCCGGCCGTGCACAACCCCAAGCTCGTCACCAAGCAAAGGGCGAAGCCACTGCTCGGTCTCCTCAAGGGCAGCAACAGCCTTTTCATTGTCTTGCTGACCCTCAATGACTGGGCAGACCCAGTACGCTTGGGAACCCTCTTGCCTTAATCGACACAATGGCTCTACGAGCTCCTCACGCCGCGATTGCGAAATAAGCCGCGTGCGAATAGGTTCGCGTCCTGGCGGGCGCTCATCAATGACCGAGACATCAAGGTCGGCTAGGTAAGTCATAGCAAGGCTACGAGGAATAGGTGTTGCTGACATGCCAAGAATATGCACGCCACCTTCGCGTAGGCGTATGCGCTGAGCAACACCGAACCGATGCTGTTCATCCACCACCGAGACACCAAGACGAGCAAACTGCACGCTTTCCTGAATCAAGGCATGCGTTCCCACAGCAAGAGCAACCGTGCCGTTTGCGAGGCCTGCAAGGCGTTCTCGCCGCTCACGCTCCGAGAGCCCTCCCTTCAAAAAAACAATCTCAACACCCAGACCTTCAAACCATTGCTCAAACTTAAGGTAAAGCTGGGCCGCAAGAATCTCGGTAGGGGCCATAACGGCAGCCTGATAGCCCGAGCCGATGGCAGTCGCCACGGCCAGTGCGGCAATGACTGTTTTCCCCGAGCCTACATCACCTTGCACCAGGCGATGCATCGCTACCGGCCTGTTCAGGTCTGCCCTGAGTTGCAGCCAGGCACGATGCTGGGCGTCTGTGAGCTGGAAAGGTAGCGCCTGCAGAAGTCGTTCACTAAGGCGCATTTCATCGTGCAAGGCCGGAGCAGAGACACGATGTCGACTGCTGCGAGCCCGACGTAATGCAATCTGCTGGGCGACGACTTCATCCAAGCGCACCCGGTCCCAGAAAAGACTCTCTTGAGGCTGCGGCTGCCGATGAAGCTCTTTTATGGCGTCGGTTAGGCTGGGAAGGCGCAGACGGTTCAGACGATCTTGAGGCAGCCACTCTGAAGGACTGTGTTCTTCAATTGCCTTATGAATCCAATGACTTAGCCGGTCTTGAGTCAGGCCAGAGGTGCTGGGATAGACCGCACGCAAAGGCTGACCTTTGAGCTCCTCGTCTGAAAGCCACCCTTTTTTAAGGCGGGGGTGAATGAATTCAACACCGCCAAGCCGGCTGTAACGGGGCACACCGATGACACGGTAATGAGCCCCCTTCGTAAACGCTGCCTGCATGGATGCGTTGAAATAAATAAAACGAAGCTGTCCCTCGCCCGATACGTCTTTCACCCTAACCCTAAGCATCCGGCGAGGCTTAAAGACAACCTGAGAATCAATAACCTCGACCTGACACTGCACCGAGGACCCTTGCTTATCGTCGGCACTCGACCAGATACCCAAACCTAGGCTTGCCAGGGGCTGCACCGTCGATTCATCTTCAAATCGAAGCGGGAAGTGAAGAACAAGATCGACGGGCCTATTTAGGCCGAGCTTACGTAAGACCTCGGGCCAGGGCTTTGCCGCGGCGGTCGCCATGGTGCTGCTTGTCTAGGCTTTTAAATGGCCGTCCTTAGCCAACCACCGATAGACTTAACTGGCCCACACCCTCAATGCTTGCCTGAAGCTTGTCACCCACTTTTACAGGACCAACACCTGCGGGGGTGCCGGAAAAAATAAGATCGCCCGGCTGCAGACAATAGAAATTAGAAAGTACGCTCACAAGTTCTGGTACCTTCCATATTAGCTGGTTAAGATCTCCTTTCTGCCGCACTTCGCCATTAATAACCAATCGTATGTCTCCAGAGGACGGGTGACCTATCTCAGAGGCTAAGACCACCTCAGAACAAGGTGCGGCATTCTCAAACGACTTACCTGGCTCCCAGGGACGACCAAGCTTTTTAGCCTCGGCTTGAAGGTCACGGCAGGTCATATCAAGGCCAACTGCATAACCAATAACGTGGTCAAGCGCGTCATCGACAGCGATGCCCTGCCCTCCCTTTCCAATAACCACAACCATCTCCACCTCATGGTGAACGTCCTGGCTCTGCTTGGGGAAAGGGAAATTCGCATTCACAACAAGGCTGTCAGCGTTTTTCTGAAAGAAAAAGGGTGGTTCTTTATTAGGGTCATGCCCCATCTCAACGGCATGCGCCTCGTAATTCCTTCCTATGCAGTAGATACGGTGTACAGGTACGAGCTGGGAACTGCCTCTAACAGGCAGCGACGGAATAGCACTTGGGGGAAACAAATAATTTGCAGCACTCATGAAAGGCTTCCTTAAAGTTAAAAGACAAAGCAAAGCTTCATTTTAGGCGCATTCAGGCTAGACTATGGCCATGCGACAAGTCCTTGCAAACAGTCATGTAACCTTCCATTACCGGCTTGAATTGATCGATGGCCAGGTTTTATTCGACACCTTTTCGGAGCACCCAGCCACCCTTCAGCTTGGCCAAGGCCAGTTCGCTGAAGGACTAGAGCGTTGCATGATTGCCCTGCAGGAAGGCGAAGAAAAAACCTACCAGCTTGGACCCGACGACGCCTTTGGCCCAAGAAACCCGGGGCTAATTCAACGTATTGCCAGGTCGGCTCTTAAAGACCATATTGACCCAACGGACCCGCTAGCCCCAGGCGATTTACTGGAATTTCCAAGCCCAGACGGCGGTCGTTTTGCTGGCGTATTTAAAGGCTGGCAAGACCAGGAGACCGGTCTTTTCGACTTCAACCATCCACTTGCGGGTCAGGCCCTTTCATTCCACGTACGCATTGTTGGGGTACTCTAGCGCGAATGAACCACGCACCAGAAGAAATTATTCTTGCAGAGCCTCGAGGCTTTTGTGCCGGAGTCGACCGCGCGATTGAAATTGTAGAGAGAGCCCTTGCGAAGTTTGGTGCACCTATTTATGTAAGGCACGAGATTGTTCATAACGATTATGTAGTCGCCGACCTGCGTTCCAAAGGCGCTATTTTTATTGAAGACCTGAATGAAGTGCCCCTTGGGTCACGGGTGATTATGAGTGCCCACGGGGTTGCCCGTAAGGTTCGGGCCCATGCCGACGAGCGTTCGCTTGAAGTCTTCGATGCCACTTGTCCGCTTGTCACCAAAGTGCACGTTGAAGTTCGTAAACTTGCGGCGGAGGGCTATGAAATTGTCATGATTGGTCATCATGGTCACCCCGAGGTCGAGGGTACTATGGGGCAACTTGACGAAGGCATTTATCTGGTTGAAGACGAAGAACAGGTTGCCAGGCTTCAGGTTAATAGACCTGACAAGCTTGCGTATGTCTCACAAACCACACTTTCAACAGATGACACCACCTCAATTGTTAAAGCATTATTTGCCAAGTTTCCCAGCATTCGAGGGCCAAAATTCAGCGACATTTGCTATGCCACCCAAAACCGTCAGGACGCTGTAAAACTCATGAGCAAACAGGTTGACGTCGTTCTTGTTGTTGGCAGTAAAACCAGTTCAAATAGCAATCGACTTCGAGAGGTTGCCGAGCGCTTTGGTGTGCCTGCTTATCTTATCGATGGCGCAGACGACCTTAAACCCGAATGGCTTGAAGGCAAGCTTCGCGTGGGTATCACAGCCGGCGCCTCTGCGCCCGAAGCTTTGGTTCAGGGTTTGGTTCAGGCTGTCAAAGACCTTGGAGCGGGGGCTGTTCGCAGGCTACCCGGCGCGGAGGAACACATTCGTTTCCCCTTGCCCAAAGGCCTTGGACTGCCCCATGAGTCCAGTACTGGCGGTTAGCTTCGGCTCACCCTTTGTGGATTTGGGACGACAGCGACCTTCTATTATCATTATGACACTGCCGGTGTAGCTCAGTTGGTAGAGCAGCGCATTCGTAATTTTGTATTCTCCCCGTTTTTTCAACAAAATTACATATAAATCAATAGTTTAAGTTCTGTCGTGTAGCATACCAAAAACTATGCTACACAATTGGCAATTTGAGCTTAAACTTTGAGCTATGCCCGCTGCTCAAAGCTCAAAAAAAGCTGCTGCCAAACCCAAAAGCCGCAGCGTGGTGCCCATCCCCAGCACCATAGAAAGCATCCGTGGCTACCCTGAAAAGCTGATCATCTTCAAGGTCCCTGCATCACCGTTTTGGTGGGTGCGGTACTACGACGGCAAACCCATCAAGCGCAGCACGCAGACCGACAACAAGCAGGAAGCCATCCGTTTCGCCAAGACCTTCTATGAGTCTGTAGTGGTCAACAACGCACTGGGCCGCAGCAACAACGGAAAAATCAAGAGTTTTATGCTGTGCGCAAACGCCGTGATCAAAGAAGATGAGGAGAAAGCCAAGCGAGGAGAGCTCAGCGAGCGTTACGCCAAGACACAGCGGACTCTGATCAACAAACACGTCAAAGCTTTTTTCAAGGCCTATGAGATCGGGGATGTGAACTACGCGATCTTGGACAAGTTCAAGACCTACCTGTTTGGACTGAATCTCGCTGCGGCATCGGTAAAGATGCACTTCGTGGCGGTCAAGAAGATTTTCAATCACGCACAGCGCCACAGCATCATCAAGGTGGCTCCTTTACTTCCTGACGTCAAACTGGAAGACAACCCTAGGGGCTATTTCAATCTGCAGGAATACAAGCGCCTACGCAGGACTACGAGGACACTGGTTGGCGCAGTGGCAAAGATCAAGCAGCGTAAAGGCGGTGATGGCGAAGATGCCGCCAAGGTTCTGCGTAATGTCGTAGTCACGAGGGAATTCCAGCTGTTGATCCCATTCATGATCTACACGTTCATAAGACCAACGGACCTCAAGCAGATCCAGCATAGGCACATTGAAATCAGGCAGGGTGAGGAAGGTGAGTACCTCTGGATGCCGCTGCCCAAGTCCAAACGGCACGACTCGCCAATCACTTCAATGCCTAGGGCTGCAGTTTTCTATAAGCAGTTAAAGGCAATGGCCTTGGCTGACAAAGCGAAGAGCACGGGGTTGCCCATTGCCAAAGTGGATATCTCAGATGACTATGTGTTCAGCCCTCAGCACGCTAACCGTGACTATGCCTACGCTCAGATCTACCGGCAGTTTGAGCTGGTGTTGGAAACGGCGGATATGAAGCACAGTGGCAAGGGCGATGTGTTCACGCCTTATTCCCTGCGCCATACCAGCATCATGTATCGGTTGATCTACGGCGGTGAAATCAACACCACCAAGATCGCTAAAAATGCCCGCACATCGACAGAAATCATCGAACGATTCTATGTTGCGCAGCTAGAAAGTTCAGATGTCACACGAGATCTTCACAAGCGTAAACAGCCTCGTATCAAGCGTGAATCCAAGACATTTATGGCCCACGAAGGTACACCAGACCTCAACGAGATCCTCAGGAAGGAGGCTGAGAAGATACCTGCAGCCATAAGAAATAAGTCCGTGAAAATCAGCTAGCGCCAAATGTGACTTATGGCCCGGAAGCCGCTAAAATGCGAGCCAACGCCGCTTTAGCTCAGTTGGTAGAGCAGTTCATTCGTAATGAAAAGGTCGCCAGTTCGAATCCGGCAAGCGGCACCAGACGGTCATCTCAAGGTATTTTTGTTATACCTGTCAGAGCACAAAGCTCGTCTTCGTTTCCACACTGTCTCAGACCTAAAAAC
>JALRJP010000063.1 GCA_023261135.1 Burkholderiaceae bacterium
AGGCATCCAGCTTGGGCCCAATGTCGTTCGACTTTTAGAAAATCAACTCGGTCTTTCAACTGTGCTTGGCAAGCTTGGGTTTGCGCCTCGGCGTATTAGTCTTTACAGCATGGCCTCAGGTCGGCGACTGTCTTTTCTTTCTCTTAATGATTTTGAGGAGCGCTACGGAGCGAAGTACCTCACCATTCATCGGGCAGCCCTGCAGTCGGCATTGCTTGAGAGGCTGCAAGGAATTGGGTATTGCGTGAACTGGGCGAGCCCATTTGGTGGTGGTCTCGAGGAAAGGCTTAGTCACTCGCCAAGTCCCTCCCACGCAGAAACGTTGCGAGAGGCCTTGGGCGAGACCGAGTTCCACGAAGAAAAAACATTGCTTGTAGGTGCCGATGGTCTGCGTAGCGTTTGCAGAAAACTCTTTTTTGAAACCACTGATAATGCATTGGGGGATAAGGCGAACGCCAACCTTACCTCGCCCTTTTTCACGGGACAACTGGCCTTACGAAGCGTTGTAACCTCGCTCCACGAGATACCCCCTGAACATCATCAAGAAGTCGCGGTTTGGACCGCACCCGAGCATCACTTGGTCGGCTATCCCATTTTTATGCCAGAAGCCCAGGGACTGGGTCTTTTCTATAACCTGGTTGGATTTATAAAAACCTCCTCGAATCAAGCAACCTCACAGCACAAAGGCTGGACATCTTTTGCTACCGAGGCGCAGGTTCAGAGCCTTTTCAAAGAACTGCATCCAAGCCTTCAATGGATACAACAGACAACTCGTACCTGGTCGAGTTGGCCGCTTTGGGCAAGTCCCGTTTTGACCTCTCCTAAAAATCACTACAAAAAGAATGTCTTTCTTTTAGGGGACGCAGCTCATGCAATGCGCCCGCATCAGGCACAGGGTTCAGCCATGGCCATTGAAGATGCCTGCTCGCTCGCCCACTACCTAATGCACGGCTCAGGCACGCTGCACGAGAGATGCCAAAGCGCGGCCAGCATGCGGTGGCGCCGCAATGCAAGGGTGCAACAGCAGTCAGAACGCAATGGAAAAATTTTTCAACTCAAGGGCCCTATGGCCTGGTTTCGGGACCGCGCCCTTGGCATGGCTGGGGCTCAACTTATGGATCAGCCCTGGCTCTTCAAGGGGGTAATGGATACTTAAACATGTGCTTGCAGCACTAAAACCTCGTTACACTATAAGCCAACACAAGTTAACATAGCCTTCATTGCTTCATTGATGAGGCTCGACGACTATGACCACACACCTAACGCCATCCTACGCTGAACTTAATCTCCTTCTAAGAGTTGTCAGTGAGCATGGTCAAGAAGGTGGGCTTGATGCACTTTGCGCAGGGCTCTCAAACCTGTTTCACTGCCAGGTGCGCGTTGCAGCTCTCGACCCCGATGGCCAGCTTGAGAGTCCACCTGTAGGCAGCCAGACCGAATGGCTTGAAGTGCAAGGCCACTCGTATGGCCTTTTTATTATTCGCGAACAGCCCTTATCACCGAACGAGAGAGAACATGCCCGCATTCTTATTGATATTGCAGAACGCTGGCTTAATGCGGTTTCAGAAATTAAAAGGCTTGAAGACGAGTTAAATCAGACAAGTCGTATTGACCCACTTACACGCCTTGCAAATCGCCGCTACTTTGAAGAGTCACTACGTCAGTCCATCGCCCGCTCAGCGCGCTCTGGACAAATGCTTGCCTGTCTGCATATTGACCTTATTGGCTTTAAGAAGGTGAATGAAACCTTGGGTGAAGAAATTGGTGACGAGCTGCTTTTTTCTCTTTCTGAAAGTATGCAACGGCTTGTTCGAGCTGACGACGTAATTGGCCGTATTGGCGCTGATGAGTTTGCTGTGCTGCTTAACAACGTCGGTACGCCCGATAACGTAGCTATTATTGTCGACCGCTTTCAGTCGATGCTTGCAAGCCCGCCCATTCCAACCGACCTCTGGCGAGGCGCGCGTATTGGCATCTCAATTTTTCCACTTGATGGTCAGACCGATACAGCACTGCTTGATGCTGCCGCGGTTGCCTTAAACTCGACAAAATCCAGTCAAGAAGCAGTACACGCCTATTATCATGAACTGCCCGCCAGCGAGCGTTAAAGTAGTTCGTAAAACGTCAAGGCCCATTCAAGGTCGTCAAATGCGCACTGTGAATCGACCACTGCCCAAGAAGGTCAAAGCGGAAGTTTTCCTTAGCCTCTGTATTGAGCTTATAGGGCTTCAAAATAGTGCACTTCTCTTTGGGGCTAAGGCCCAAGAGGCTCTTCAGAAGGTAATTGAAAAACGCCTCACCAAGGTATTGCAAGCCAGCTTTCATAGTCAGACCCCAATAGGTACTGATAACAAATGCAGCGACAGGAATGTTCAACATCGGCTAGCCTGGTCTGAGGGTCATGTTCAACTTAGCGTGTCTGCCCCTAAGGCCCAACTTCATGAGGCCATAGTTCAAGAGCTCATTCAAACAATCGTCTCGCAACTACAAAAGCCCATTAAGGTTCCTGGTCAGGCCTTGAGGCTTGAATGTCAGCCGCGCATTGGCTACCACCTTGGCCAGGATCTGTCTTTTGAAAAGGCATCTTTTGCGCTTCGAATAGCGCCCCCACAAAAACAAAGTCAGCACTACAGCGAACGCTCTCGCAAGGCGCTTGTCTCTCGCCTACAGCGTGAGAACGAAATGCGACAAGGCTTAAGACGCGGTGAGTTTGTCAGCTATTTTCAGCCCAAGATTGATCCACGTAACAATGAAGTTGTAGGAGCAGAGGCATTGGTGCGTTGGCAGCACCCGACCGAAGGCTTACTCATGCCCAAAGACTTTCTAGACGTAGCTGAGCAGTCGAGCCTCATCTGCGATATTAGCCAGGCCGTGGCCAAGCAAACAGTCGCCTTGCTTATTCGGCTTCAGAAGCAAGCCAAGGTTGTACCTATTGCTATTAACTTGTCCGAGCAGGACCTCCGGGTGCCCGAGCTTATCGAACAGACAGGCAGCCTTCTCAAGAAGCACGGGCTAAGCCCTCGGCTCATAAACCTAGAAGTCTCTGAGCGTGTAGCGTCCATGAACGAAGACGACGTGGCCGACTTTATACGGGCTGTACAGCAGGAAGGTTTTAGTCTTGCGCTTGATGACTTTGGTACAGCCTACTCAGGCCTTTTAAGACTTTTGCAGCTACCTATTTCAGAAATCAAGGTCGACCGTCTGTTTTTAGTAAAAGCAGCAGCCTCATCGCAGGGTCGGGATATATTGCATAGTCTCGTCACCATGCTGCTCGATCAGAACTACCGGGTCACGGTTGAGGGTGTTGAGAAACGTTGGGAACTGGAACTTCTACAGGCTATGCCCGGCTGTTTCGCTCAAGGCTTTTATTTTTCACCTGCGGTGAATGCAAAAACGTTTCAGAGCTTGAGTCAGGCATGTTAGGACTTCTCAGAAGCATTTTAGAAAGACAGCTTCGTACCCATTTGTTTTCCTTAGCTGCTCTTGTGTTTAGCCTTTTTCTTGGTCCGGGGTCGCTAGCCCAAACCGCCAACCAAAACAAACCAAGCTCCGCTTTAGCTATGAGCCAATGCCTTGGCAGTCCGCATGCGCAAGGATCGCCAAGACAATTAAGCGTGGGTGTCGTCCCGCAGCTTCCTGCAGCAGAAACACTGCGACGTTGGAGTCCCTTTCTTGAGCGTATAGGCCAATCGACAAACCTTTGCTTCGTTCTTACTGTGTCCTCGAGTATTCCCGACTTTGAAGCAGCCTTTAAACAAGGGATGTACGATTTAGCCTTTATGAACCCTTACCATCAGGTTATGGCGTATAAGGCTCAAGGCTATGTGCCTATGCTGGCTGATACTCGGCTGCTTACCGGTATAGTGGTTGTTAACAGAGACAGTCCGTATAAGACGCTAAAAGATCTCAAGGGCGCTAACCTAAGCTTTCCTGCACCGAACGCCTTTGCTGCCTCCTTGCTTATTCGCTCCATTCTTGCCGACCAGGGTATTGCGTTCAAGGCGGACTACGTCAAAACACACACCAATGTTTATCGGTCTGTTGCGCTTGGTGCTGCGCAAGCTGGGGGCGGCGTAAACAACACCCTTTTGCGCGAGCCGCAGTCGGTACAGGCGGCGTTACGTATTCTTTACGAAACCCCAGGGTTTCGAGCCCACCCATTGTCAGCGCACCGTCGGGTACCCGAACAGCAGCGCGAGGAGATTATTCGACGTATTTTTCAAATGCCTGGCCAGCCCGATGAGCAAAAACTTCTAAACGACGTTCAAATGCCTAGTCCAGCTTTGGCAAGTTATCTAAAGGACTATGCACCTCTTCAAAAATTAGGCATCGAGGCTTTCGTTATTAACGAAGGTGTCCAGTAGGACTTCAGGTCAATAAGCGTGCTACGACGTAGCGACCGCCCCAAACTGTCGTCCCACTACGTACTTGAGACTGCAGCATGGCTAGCGGGCGTCACCCTGATGATGATTTTGACGGGAGCCTTGTGGGTCTACCACGAATCAAAAATTATTCTTAGTGAGCAGCAAGAACAGGTTCGAAATCAGCTCGCTCAAGGGATTGGCATTGCCATGGTTGAAGGGCTGGCAGTTAAAGACTTTGGCCTTTTAGAATCCAGGCTTATACAGGCGCTCTCCAACCCTAGCCTTGAGTCCGCCGTCATCTTGGATCCAAGCGGCGCAACACTTGCCCGTGTTGAAATCAATAGCGAAGGCATCCCCGGACCCGTCTTTGATGCACAACGCGTTGATCTTCCTGAGGCATCGAAGAATAGGCTTGCTTTTGAGGAGCATGGCAAAGACGGACAAGTTATTGCTTGGCAGCCTATTAGCGCTGGCACCCTTTTGGGCTGGCTTTCCCTGCAGTTTGCTTACGATGAGACCGAACTCATTCTTGCAGAGTTGGGACGTAAAACATTTTTTCTTACGCTGACCATTACGCTTGTCATGCTTGGTCTCTTCGGGCTGATCTTACGACGTACGCATCAGGTCATCATTCAGAACGAGTTGCAGTTACGACGTGCCAACCAGTCACTGCGTGATGCGGCAGAGCACGACCCGCTTACTCGACTTCCGAATCGGGCAGCACTCATGAATATGATGCAGACATGGCTTGATGAGGCCAACCGACAAAGACTGGGCATGGCGGTCGTTTTTCTGGATCTTGACGGCTTCAAACCACTGAACGACGCCTATGGTCACCGTTTTGGGGATAAGGTGCTTGCCTGGGTTGCTCAAGCCCTAAAACAGGCGACACGACAAGAAGATTTCATCGCCCGCTACGGCGGCGATGAGTTTGTTATTTTGGTGAACCAAGTCAGCAATATGGATGAAATTGAACCCTTGCTGCGACGGGGACTTGGACGCCTCACTCAGGCCTTCGAGATTGACGGTATTGAGGCAAGCTTGGGAGGGAGCCTTGGTGTAGCCGTCTACCCCATGCATGGCCGCTCACCCAACGAACTTCTTATCAGGGCCGACCAGGCTATGTACGAGGCAAAAGCAGCGGGCGGTAACCAGTGGGCTGTTTGGACGCGCTAGGCCGTCTGCTGATCCGGGGTACGAACCAGCCTTTCTTTTGCATTGGCAACATCCATGTCGCGCGGAAGGAGCACGTCGTTTTTCACAGCAAGCACTTCGGCCATGACACTCACTGCGATTTCCGCCGGTGTTTTACTCCCGATATAAATGCCTATGGGACCACGCAGCCTCGCTACGGAGGCCTCGGTCTGATCGAAATGTTCGACTAAACGCTCACGGCGTTGTCTATTGTTGCGCCTGGAGCCTATAGCACCGACATAAAATGCATCCGTCTCAATGGCCTCAAGCAATGCAAGGTCATCCAGCTTAGGGTCGTGGGTAAGAGCAAGTACGCAGCTTCTTCGATCGGGGCGAAAAGCCTTGACAACATCATCGGGCCAATCGTGCAGGAGACTGACATTCGGAACAGACCAGGAGGTTCGATATTCCTGACGCGGATCGCAGACCGTTACTGCAAAGCCACAAAAGTTGGCCATGGTTGCTAGGTACTCCGAGAGCTGCCCTGCGCCAATAATGAGCATTCGAAACTGAGGTCCAAAGGTATTCACCAAATGCGTGTCAGTTAGCCGAATACGGTTGGGCTGCTCGGCAACATCAAGCGTGACGGCGCCCGTGGTTAAAAGGGTTCGACGCTGAACCAGACTGCCCTTAGAGAGCGCATCAAGAAGTAGCTCAAGCTGACTAAGCTCGGGATTAAACTCAATCAGAAGCTCCAACGTTCCGCCACAGGGCAGACCAAACCGATGCGCTTCATCGGCAGTCACGCCATAGGTGAGACGTCGTGGTGGTCCTCCAGGAAACTCCCCCGCGCGAGATGTTGAGAACTGACGAATTAGATCGTCTTCAATGCAGCCCCCTGAAACTGAGCCCACCACAGCACCATCTTCAGAAAGCGCCATGATGGAACCCTCGGGTCTTGGCGAGCTGCCCCAGGTTCGAATAACAGTGGCAAGCAGGGCCTGACGACCCGCCGCCCGCCAGGTTTTTAAGGTTTGAAGCACAATGACGTCAAGGTTTTCCATCGACTCGTCTCGCTTTTTAAGAAGGGCGTTGTTTGTTAAAACGCGAGTTCAACACCAGACTCCACAGACTAGGTTCCCGAGGCAGGAGCAAATGCAATGACGAGGCCCGCAGCCAGTGCAGCGGCTAAATACCACGCCCAGCGCGGAATACCCATAAGCCCTTCTTGCGGCTTAGTCTCACCCTGGCCCGAAACCGCCGAGTCTGGCGATTGAGTGGTCAGTTCGCCACTGGCCTGCAAACGCTCGGCGAGCTTGGCCTCGAAACGCTTGAAGAAATCTTCTGCCAGAGACTTGGCCGCGACGTCGATAAGACGCTGGCCAACTTGCGCAAGCTTACCCCCGACCTGCGATTCAACCTGGTACTGCAGCTCTACCCCCTGGTCATTGGGAACCAGTTGAACCCTAGAGCTACCTTTTCCAAAGCCCGCGACACCTCCCTGGGCTTCAAAGTGAATGACGTAGGAGGTCGGCGGAACAACCTCATCGAGGGTTACGGTTCCCGAAAATTTAGCGGAGACAGGGCCTATGCGAATAGAGACACCCATCGCGTACTGGGTATCGGTAACCGCCTCAAACCTGTCGCACCCGGGAATACATGCTTTCAACATGTCGGGGTCGTTCAATGCCTGCCAGGCCTGATCTGCGGTGGCATTCAACTGACGCGTTCCATTCATTTGCATACTTGACTTCTCCCTAAAAGCTGCTCGATGGCCTTGGCAAAAACCTCGAGGCTTTCGAGGTTATAAACGGCCATTCTAGAATCACTAAAGCGTGCCAGAGTTGAGGCTCCGGCCGCAAGAGGCTGATAACCCGAATACCGCATAAGCGGATTGAGCCACAGCAAGCGCCCCGAGACTGACTGAAGCCAACGCAGTCCTTCATGGAGGTAATCAGGCTCGCCCGTATCGAGGCCGTCGGTAATAACGAGTACCAGGCTGCGTCGTCCGATAAAGGCCCCACGATGATTCTTACGCAGATCTTTAAGACTTTCTGCCATACGCGTACCCCCAGCGTAGTCAGGAATAAGGTCAGCAGCCTGAAGGAGCATAAGGTCGGTATCGGGCTGGCGAAACACCTGAGACAAATTGGTCAGGCGACTTCCAAAGGCAAAGACCTTTGGTTTGCTAAGGTGAGTAGCCGCATGAAGAAAAGAGAGAACCATTCGGGCATAACGCTCCATAGATCCGGAGATGTCAATAAGAATGACCAGCGGCATTGGCCTAAACACTGGCTCCTGGTAACCAAGCCGAAGCATCTCGCCAAAGCTTCGATTCGTCCTTCGCATGGTCTCTCGCCAGTCTGTCTGACGGCCATGCAAGGACCCCGCCTGCCGACGGCTTTTATAACGTGGCAGACACAGAGGAATACGACAGGCAAGCTGCTGAACCTTTCGGGCCTCTGCGGCAGAGAGCTGTTCGAAATCCGCTTTGCGCAGACGATCAGTCTCGCTCATGGACATGGTCATATCAAGCTCAAAAGACGGATGCTCTTGCTTACTAGCGGACTGACGTGGCGCATGAGCAGGCGAACGCAGCGCCTCTTGGCTACGAGGACGTCGCTTAGCCCGATCAGCCGCCTTGTTCGATGGCAGTAGTTGAGCCATGAGCTGTTTGGCCATCTCTGGATTACGAAAGACAGCATCAAAAAGCTCGTAGAAGACTGGGCGGTCCTCAGGACGACTGACCAAGACCGCTTCAAGCGCTGCACGGACCTGGTGACGCTCGCCAATATCCACGAAAAGCAGTGCCTGCTGCGCCAAGGCAATGCGACGGCTGTCAACGGGAAGGCCCGCTCGTCGAAGTGTTCGACAGAAGCCAAAGACGTTATCGGCAAGCTTGTCTTGAAGGGCATTACCCAGCGCCAAGAATAAAACTCCTTCAAGCAGCCTTTGCAGGTGTTAGAAGCTCATCAATCAGAGGCTGCAAGGCAACGATGTCATCGCGCTGCTTAAACAAAACCCCTGCCGTGGACTCCACAAGCTCCGGGTCAAGGTGCAGGGCGTTAAGGGCAACAAGGGCCTTCGCCCAGTCTACGGACTCGGCAATGCCAGGTGAGCGCGAAAATGCATTTGTGAAGGGCTGGCTACGCAACCGCGTAACGAAATCGGTGACCTGCTGCGCAAGACTCTCGCTGGCATTAGGTACCTGACTTCTGACAATAGCGAGCTCT
Organism: Burkholderiaceae bacterium; assembly: GCA_023261135.1. Lineage (GTDB taxonomy): Bacteria > Pseudomonadota > Gammaproteobacteria > Burkholderiales > Burkholderiaceae_A > Hahnella. The sequence continues at coordinate 8,732 of JALRJP010000063.1, forward strand.
CGGTCGCGATCGGGAAAGTCCATCCAGTGGAAAAGACAGCGCCGCTTAATCGCATCGTTGAGATCACGCGTCCGATTACTGGTCAGAAGACTGATCGGAGGCCGAGCGGCTTTGACGGTGCCAAGCTCTGGAATTGAAACCTGATACTCGCCCAGGTACTCAAGTAAAAAAGCCTCAAACGGTTCATCCGCACGATCCACTTCATCGATAAGAAGGACGACCCCCGGGGACTGCGCGCGCAAGGCCTTAAGTAAAGGCCGTTCAATAAGATAGCTCTCGGAGTAAAGTTCGCGTTCAATCTGCTGGGCGGATTGCTGCTTCTCGCTAAGACGCAAGTGAAGCATTTGAGCAGCATGGTTCCATTCATAAAGCGCGTCACGATGATCAAGCCCGTCGTAACACTGTAAACGAACGAGCGTGCGGCTTAGCACCTGACTTAGAGCCTTTGCAAGTTCAGTCTTTCCAACCCCAGGGTCACCTTCCAAAAGTAAAGGCCTGCCCAAGCCAACTGCCAAGTGAAGGGCAGTGGCAAGACGAAGGTCGGCAAAGTACCCCACCGACTGCAAGGCCTCGACCCACTGAGAGGCGGAGGCCGGCACGGATGGGACAGAATGCGTCATGCCAAAGCCTGCTCCACTGCCCTTTGCGTTTGAACGGTAATGAGTGCTGCGCGATAGTCGGCCGATGCGTGAATATCGCCGTTGAGTTCGCTGTAATCAATAGCCACGGACTCTACCGCCTTCGGCGAGAAGTCCTTGCTGAGCGCAGCTTCAAGCCCAGAATGACGAAATACGCCATTGCCGGCCCCGGTAATAGCGACTCGAACCCCCGATGCAAACTTGGCAACAAAAACACCGACCACCGCATAACGCGACGCGGGCTGCTTAAACTTGGCATAGCCCGAAGCCTCGGGAATAGGAAAGCTGATTGCCTTAATCAACTCACCCTGCTCAAGCGCAGTCGCATAGAGCCCGAGGAAGAAATCATCGGCGGGAATACTACGCCGTGTCGTCTGCACTGTGGCATTCAGGGCGAGAACTGCGCTCGGGTAGCAAGCGGATGGGTCGTTGTTAGAAACAGACCCACCTAGAGTTCCTATGGCACGGACCTGTTTATCGCCAATGCCACCGGCCAGTCGAGCGAGCGCTGGAATATGCTCATTCACCTCGCCGTGAGTAGCCACGGCTTGATGTCGGGTCATGGCGCCAATAACAACAGCGTCCTTATCCATGCAAATGCCCTGAATGTCTTTCAATGAGGACAGATCAATAAGCTTTTCTGGCTGCATGAGACGTTGCTTCATGGAAGCCAGAAGTGTCTGGCCTCCAGCTAAGGCCTGACCACCTGCCGCTACGGCAGCAACGGCGGCCTCGAGGCTTGATGGCTTTTCGTAGTCAAAGCGAT
>JALRJP010000064.1:0-9475 GCA_023261135.1 Burkholderiaceae bacterium
GCATAAGAATGGTGGAAAAAAGGAAGGCGTGGTCGCTTAAATTGGGCTGAAGAACCAGATAGTCGAATTTAATAAGAAGGAAAAGCGCGACTTTGGTTGAGCTGGCCGCAAAAAATATTGCGACAGGCGTTGGCGCAAATTGGTAGGCGGCAGGCATCCAGGCGTGCATGGGGAAAACGGCTGCCTTAAGTGCTAAGCCCAACATAATGAATCCAGAGGCAATTAGAACCGGGGACGTCTCTGAAACATCACTAAGGCGGTCTGTAAGGTCAGCAAAATTGAGGGTGCCGGTCATCATGTACAAGTAACCGACACCAATAAGATAAAAGGTGGCACCCAGGGAGCCCGTAACTAAATATTTAAACGACGCTGTTAACGCGGTGCGCTTTGGCCCACCCGCTACAAGCACATAGGACGCAAGCGACGAAATTTCCATAAAAACAAATGCATTAAAAGCATCGGCCGTGACCACGATGCCCAGAAGGCCAGCGGTGGCCAAAAGCCAGCAGGCAAGAAGTAGAGGCTGGTGATCGCCTGGAACTTCCTTGAGAAAACTTTCTCGACCCCAGACAAAAGCAAATGCAGACCCTCCTGCCACGATTAAGGCCATTGCAGATGCAAAGGGCGTTATTAGGAATCCGATTCCAAAAGGAACCGGCCAGTTTCCCATTTCATAGGACAGTGGCCCAACGACACTGACCTGGTGGACGATAAGGCATGCTATGACAAAGGTAACGATCGCAGTGAGCGCTGCAATGAAATATGCAGTACGGTAAGAGGCTCCCGGTATCACTGCAACCAAGGGAGCGAGCAAAAGAGGCACTACCACGAGCAGTGCGGGCAGGTGGTTCAAGAGCATCATTGGTCTTGATCTGCTCTCAGAGTATCGACTTCTTCAATCGAACCATACTCTTCTTTAATTCGCACAGCCAAAGCTAAACCTAGAGCGGTGACGGCAATACTAACCACGATCGCGGTAAGAATTAAGACCTGAGGAAGTGGGTTGGCAAAAATCTCGTTGGGGTTAGCGAGTGATCTAAAGATGGGGCCTGTCCCACCATCCACTTTGTCCATGCTTATATAAAGCAAAAAGACAGCAGATTGGAAAATACCAAGACCAATCATCCGCTTGATGTAGTTGCCCTTTAGCAAGACCGCATATAAACCCACGAGAAGAAGAGCAATGTAGATCCAGTAGTTGTAGAGTCCGAGAAACGTGTTCATTCGCCGTAAGACTCTCTATTTGCGAAGGCATTAAAAACCATAACTAAAACCGAAGTCACTGTTAGCCCGACCCCGAACTCGATTAGGAGAATACCAAGTTGCTGACCTGATACAGGGTCCGAGCTAAGTACGTTGTAGTCGAGGAAATTTCCCCCCAAAATGATTCCCGCAACGCCCACTAAGGTGTAAATGCTTGCCCCTGCCGCTGCAAGGCGCAGCATAACCTGCTGAGGCATTGCTTCAAGGGAGCGGTCAGCCCCTTCAAGGATTCCATAAAGCATGACCGCCGCCGCGAACAAAGCGCCAGCAGAAAAGCCTCCGCCAGGGCTGTATTCCCCATGAAACTGAACCACGAGCGCGAAAAGCATAATTACAGGAATAAGAAGTTTGCCGACGACTCTTAAAATAAGATGGTCTCGAATCCGCGATGTCTTAATTGCAACTTGCTTCGCTGTGACGGCTGCTGCTCGCTTGGGCTTAAAACTTAACACCGAGAGAACGCCTATGCCCGCCGTAAAGACCACAATGGTCTCGCCAAGCGTGTCGAAGCCCCTGAAGGAAGCCAATATGGCAGTAACGACGTTTGGGATATCAATAAGGACTGGGGTCTCGGAAAGATACCAAGGCGCAATGTGGTTATGAATGGGTGCAGACGGGTCGCCTAGGCGAGGATGCTCGAAGCTAACAAAAAACAACACCATGGAGAGAATGAAAAGGGCAATGGCTGGAAGCAGGCGCGCGGCACGACCGGAGCGCTCTAGTTCACCTGTAAGAGAAAGTGCTGTTAGAAACAAGACCGTTGAGACTCCGGCGCCAACGGCGGCCTCTGTAATTGCAACATCGGCCGCGTCCAGAATAAAAAAGTTCGAGGCCATCATGAGGCTAAACACACTTAGCCACATTGTGGAAACGAACAAGTTTCTTGCATGAACGGCTAAAACAGCCGATATCAAAACAAAGCTAAGAGTGAAGAAAAAAAGAAAGCTCATGAGGATGGCGTCTCACTCGTGGGTTTGGCAAGACGAGGGGAAACCTTTGCAAGCAGAGCGGTATTGACGAGGGCGTAGCTACTTATCGGTGAGGTAAATAAAAGAAAAAGAGCTATTGCGGCAAGTTTAATTGTCGAGAGTGAGGCGCCAGAAAAAAGCATGAGCCCCGTAAGAACAAAAAGTGACCCAGTTGTCTCGGTGATGCTGCTTGCATGCATTCGCGTATAAATGTCTGGCATGCGTAATACGCCAATTCCGCCGATGACAATGAACAACGAGCCTATTAAAAGAAAACTATACGATAGGTAGTCGAGCAGGGCAGAGAAAAGAGTCGCGTCCATTAGTTGTCGTTGGGCGTGTTTTTGGAGATCTGACCTGTGGGTAGATCTCGTAGCGAGCGATTCTGAACAAACTGAAGAACTGCAATCACGCTTATAAAGTTTATAAGCGCGTATGTAAGCGCAAGATCAATGAAGTCAGGCCTCTCGTAAATAAAGGCAATGACGGCAAGAAGCAGTACTGTCTTCGTGCCGATCATGTTTACTGCAAGTACCCTATCAAAAATAGTCGGGCCGAGAACGCCTCTACAAAGTGCTAACCCCATGGTTACAAGAAGCGCTAGGCCACAGACTTCAAGCATGACTTGTGGACTCGCTATTGAGTAGCTTGACCCGACGATTCATGGACCCTTCGATAAGGCCATCGACCCCGTCTTGCGTGAGTGCGTGGACAGTTAAGATGCCATCGTCGTCAATTGAGGTTGTAAATGTTCCCGGAGTCAAAGTAATGGAGTTTCCAAAAATCACCAACCCAACATCGCTGCGTGAGAGCGATTTCACTTTAACCATCTGAGGCTGAATTTCAATGCGTGATGAGAGGATGATTCGACTAACTTGTACTGAAGAAACTAGGATTTCCTTAATGAGCCAAATCCAGTAGGTAAGTATAGAGAGGCCCAACTGAATGGGCACCGATTCGTGATCGATTGATTCGAAACGGTTCATGAGCCAAACCACAAGAACGCAAGAGGCGAACCCAAGAAACAACAAAAGAGGGATGTAGAGCCCCGACCATAAAAGCCAAATGAGCACGAGAGCAAAGAACAGAGCGAATGATCGGAGCATTAAGAACGATGAAGGCCGAGGGCTTGATTCAATTTTTTTAAGTAGACACTAGCTGTAAGGGTAGTAAACTTGGGGCCGACGTAACCCTTTCATTAGTTGGAGAATTGTAAACTAGATTCATGCACATTCATTTGGCATCCGACCTTCATTTGGAGTTCCTTCACAAGCGGTTTCCCGACTATCTGCGGGTAGACAGGCTATACACTCCGTGGGCAGATGTCTTGGTTTTGGCAGGCGATATACATAAAGAAACAGAAGCGATTCGATGTTTTGCCCAGTGGCCACACCCGGTGCTTTATGTACTTGGTAATCACGAGTTCTACGACCATACGATTGCTCAGACCATATCGGCCATGCGCCAGGCGGCAAAAAACACTGCGGTCATTGTTCTTGACCGGGATGAGTTTGTTTATCGGGGCGTACGCTTTCTAGGCTGCACCCTCTGGACCGACTATTGCCTTGGCGGAGTTCAGAAAAAAAAGCGGGCCATGCAGGTCTGTGAGTCTCGATTGGCTGACCATCGCAAGATCATGGGGGTCGACCGTCCTGGTGAAAGGTTTGGTGCTGAGCAGGCCGCACAGCTGCACGAGCGGGATCGGGCCTGGCTGACAGAGAAGTTGAATGAACCGTTTCAGGGCCCCACGGTTGTTATTACCCATCATGGTCCTCATCCGGGCAGCGTTCACAAGCGTTTCATGGATGACCCCTGCAACGCGGGTTTTATCTCTGATCTCGGAACTTTGGTTGAAACGCCGCAGCTCTGGATTCATGGCCATGTGCATGACAGCTTCGATTACAAAGTTGGTGGCTGCCGCGTGGTGACCAACCCCGGCAGCTATGCCGCAGGGCTTTCAAAGGCGAAGTCGCCGGGCGACCTTGCCTGGGAGAATCCTTTGTTTGATGCTCAGTACACCATTGAGATTGCTGAACCGCTTTAGCTCAAACTTCTCAGACTTGCAACGAGCTGAGTTAACATGATGGTGGTTCAAGACTCTTGAACAGGCCGTCCCCGCCCGGATGACGAAATAGGTAGACGTACGGGACTTAAAATCCCGGGCCGCAAGGCGTGCGGGTTCGATTCCCGCTCCGGGCACCATCAAAGATGATTAAGAGCGCATGAAGGACCCATTTCTAATCGCCATTTTAGGATGTGCCCTTTTGGCTGTGATGGTGTTCGCACTGGCAACACCCAACGAGGCCATGCTCGTAACGCTCATGGCACTTGCGGTCTGTATTGTTTTGTTGGGTGTTTGGAAGGCGTCGCGAGACCCTACCGACAAAGGCTAGGGCCATCTGATCTTAATACCTTGATTGGGCTTGCAGGCGAGTCTAAGCCGAATCTGAGCCCTAAAGGTAGGTTGCGGTGTTTCTACTGGGGCACAGGCTGACCCAGTTGCGCGGCAAGCGCAATAAGGTTCGCGCACCGCCCACCGGAGCGGCAGTAAGACAAAATGGGTGTCGGTAGGCTGTTTATAAGCCGCCCCATCTCGAGGGCTTGCTCGGGCGTGTGTCCAGACGAGTTAACCGGGTGGTAGGCAACCTCAAGGCCAAGGGATTTGGCTGCCTCAAGAACCTCGTTCTGGCTTGGTTGGCTGGGCCCCTCTTCGCCATCGGGCCGATTGCAAATAATGGCGCGAAACCCGGCCTGATGCGCAGCCGGCATATCGGTGGCCGTGAGCTGGCCAGTTACAGCAATTTTGGGGGTGAGCCAACGGTAATCAATGGTCATACATGCTCCTGAATGGTGTTGGGTTCTTGGTCATTAGGAATGGGGCAAAACAGCGAGTAAAGGGTAAGCAACATAGCCTCGACCTGCTTGTTGTGAAGCGCATAGAAGACCTGCTTGCCCTCTTTGCGAGTCGAGACCACGGCTTCGTTACGCAGAACACCCAGCTGTTGGGACAGAGTCGGCTGGTGAATTCCTGTGAGCGCCTCAAGCGTACTGACATTCTTTTCGCCATGGGTGAGCTGGCATAGCAACATTAGGCGGTCCTCGTTTGCAAGCAGACGCAGCAAGCCCGATGCCTCCGAAGCGGCGAGACGCAGCCGAGTGAAATCGATCTCGTGGCTATTGGCCTTGACTGGACCGTTGAGGCTATTGCTCGAAGTGTTTGTTGTGGAAGATGCCATGTACGCAACGGATGAGAAGCTGTGCTAGTGATGGGGGGGGGAAACAAACATATCGCTATTTTACGATTTTGGAGGTAGCTCAAGGTTTTTGAGTGGGCCGAACATTTCTTCAAGCAGGGCATTACCTTGCTCCAGCATGAAGTATCGGAAGGCCTCTGCAGCTAGTGAGAGGGTTCTATTTGTGAGGTTCACCACGTGCCAAAGACGCATCACTGGAGTGTCTTGTACTGGAAGAATTTTTAGGACACCGTGGCTTAGTTCTAAACCAATGGTGTGCAACGAGACAAAAGAAATACCAAGGCCAGCCATGACTGCCTGCTTAATGGTTTCGTTGCTTGACATCTCGATGGTAGATAGAGGCCGAAATCGGTGGTCCTCAAAAAAGCCTTCCATTACGGCACGCGTTCCCGAGCCCTGCTCTCGAATCATCATTTCGTAATGCTCAAGCTGGTCTATGGAAATGGACCCTTCTTTGGCCAAGGGATGGTCGGGCGCAGCTATGAATCCATGCGGATGAGGGGCGAAGGATTCCGAACGAGTGTCAAGATCTTTGGGGGGGCGTCCCATGATGGCGATATCAATCTCATCATCGCGAAGTAGAGCAATAAGTTGGTCTCGATTTCGAACCTGAATGACGACCTGAATACCGGGATGGTCTTTTCGAAAGGCTGCAAGAAGCCGTGGGACAACGTACTTTGCGGTACTTACAAGCCCAATATTCAACACACCCGTTTCAATACCGCGAAGCTTGGCCATCATGTCTTCGGCTTCTCTTAGTGCCGTAAGGACCCTGCGCGCGTAGACTAGGAAATACTCGCCTGCACTTGTAAGGGTGACGCCTCGCCCTTTTTTTGCAAAGAGCGAAATACCTAGGTCGTCCTCAAGGTCTCGCATCTGCATGGATACTGCGGGCGCCGTGAGGTGCATTTCTTCCGCAGCCTTCGCGAAGCTCGAATGCCTTGCTGCCGAGACAAAAATACGCAGCTGACGTAGCGATAAATTGCGCATGGGTCTCCTCCCATTGCGTGGATTTAGGGTCGAATCTTAAGGCTGAGCCTTAAAAATTAGCGACGCTTATCTTTTTTATTAAAAAAAATGACTTTACCTGAACCTTTTGTCTTCTTACATTGACTCCGTTGCCGTAAATCAAGAGAGGAGACTTACAAATGAATGCCCCACAGGAAGGAAGGATTACAGATATTAAGGATCGCTACAAGGGAGGCGTGCTGAAATACAAGCAAATGGGGTACTGGCGCCCCGATTACGAGCCCAAGGCCACCGATACCATCTGTCTTTTTCGAATCACGCCTCAAGAGGGCGTCGATGCTGAAGAGGCCGCTGCTGCTGTGGCGGGTGAGTCCTCAACTGCCACGTGGACGGTTGTCTGGACGGACCTCCTGACTGCCCACGAGAGTTACCAAGCCAAGGCTTACCGGGTGGATAAAGTGCCCAACACGGGGCCTGGTACCAACACAGATCAGCAGTACTTTGCCTACGTTGCTTATGACCTTATCCTCTTTGAGGACGGGTCCATTGCGAACATGACAGCGTCGCTTATTGGCAACGTGTTTTCATTCAAGCCGCTAAAAGCGGCGCGTCTTGAAGACATTCAGATCCCCGTCGCCTACGTGAAAACGTTCAAAGGCCCCCCGACTGGAATCATTGTTGAGCGTGAGCGTCTGGACAAATATGGGCGACCATTGCTGGGTGCAACCATGAAGCCAAAGCTTGGCTTGTCTGGGCGCAACTACGGCCGTGTTGTCTACGAGGGCCTTACGGGAGGCCTTGACTTCACAAAGGACGATGAAAACATTAACAGCCAGGCCTTCATGCATTGGCGTGATCGTTATCTTTATTGCATGGACGCGGTAAATAAGTCTCAGGCGAATACGGGTGAGGTGAAAGGTCACTACCTTAATGTCACTGCTGCTGACATGGAGGAAATGTACGCCCGCGCTGATTTTGCGAAGAGCCTCGGATCCAACATCATCATGATTGACTTGGTGATTGGCTGGACAGCCATGCAGTCAATGAGTAAGTGGTGTCGTGCCAACGACATGATTCTTCATTTGCATCGTGCTGGCCATGGCACCTACACGCGTCAGCGTAACCACGGCGTCTCTTTCCGTGTCATTGCGAAGTGGGCCCGACTGGCTGGTGTTGACCATATTCATGCGGGTACAGCGGTGGGTAAGCTTGAGGGGGATCCCATGACGGTTCAGGGTTACTACAACGTCTGTCGGGACACCTACACGAAGCAAGATCTTTCTCGTGGTTTGTTCTTTGATCAAGACTGGGCCGATCTACGTAAGGTGATGCCTGTTGCCTCGGGTGGTATTCACGTTGGGCAAATGCATCAGTTGGTTAACCTCTTTGGCGATGACGTGGTGCTGCAGTTTGGTGGGGGCACCATTGGACACCCCGACGGGATTCAGGCTGGTGCCATTGCAAACCGGGTGGGTCTTGAGTGCATGATCAAGGCGCGTAATGAAGGTAAAGACATCATGGCTGAAGGCCCAGAAATTTTAAAAGCTGCTGCGAAGACTTGCGCACCGCTTGAGAAGGCCTTGGAAACCTGGAAGGGGGTGGAATTTAACTACACCTCAACCGATGCCCCCGACTTCGCCAACACACCAACAGCATCCTAATTGGGAGACACAATAATGCGTATTACACAAGGACAATTTTCTTTCCTGCCTGATTTAACGGATGAAGAAATCCGATTACAGGTTGACTATGCAATTAGCAATGGGTGGGCGCTTGCCGTGGAATGGACAGATGACCCGCATCCACGCAATACCTATTGGAACATGTGGGGTATACCTATGTTTGAAATAAAAGATGGTGCTGCGGTTCTCTTTGAGGTGAATGCCTGTCGTAAGCAGCAGTCGAACGATTACATTCGCGTCATTGCTTTCGATAACACCAGGGGTGTGGAGTCGATTACCATGAGTTTTCTAGTGAATCGACCGAGTGATGAGCCTGGCTTTGGTCTTGTTCGTCAAGAGATTGACGGCCGCCAGATTCGTTACACCACACACTCGTATGCAACGGATAAGCCAGCGGGTCAAAGGTATTAGCGTGCATTAGAGCCAGTCGTACAGAAGTAGTAAAACCTCCCGGGTTAGGTCCCAGCAAGAGGACCTCTCCCGAGGAGCTATTAGAGGTTAGGTCTAGGGAGGCAGAGATGTCTGATACGGTGGATTTACAGGCAATCTTGGCAGACGCCAATGTAATAGAAGTCCTGGATGAACTCGATAAAGAACTTGTTGGGCTCAAGCCAGTAAAACAACGTATTCGCGAGACAGCTGCATTTCTAGTTGTTTCGAAGGCTCGTGAGCAATTGGGTCTCGAGGCGGCTGTTCCATCCCTCCATATGTGTTTCACCGGAAACCCTGGAACCGGTAAAACCACAGTCGCCATGAAAATGGCAACCATTCTTCATAGGCTTGGTTACGTGCGGAAAGGCCATGTTGTTAGTGTGACGCGAGATGACCTTGTGGGGCAGTACATCGGCCACACAGCACCAAAGACAAAAGAGATGCTGAAGAAGGCCATGGGAGGCGTCTTGTTCATCGATGAAGCCTACTATCTTTATCGACCTGAAAATGAGCGTGACTATGGACAAGAGGCAATTGAAATACTTTTGCAGGTTATGGAAAACAACCGCGAGGATCTGGTTGTAATCTTGGCGGGCTACAAGGACCGTATGGATACGTTCTTTAGGAGTAATCCCGGTATGAGTTCGCGTATTGCGCACCACATCGACTTCCCCGATTATTCAGAGCAAGAGCTCCTTACGATCGCGCAGTCGATGGTAACTGCAATGAATTACACGCTTGAGCCAGATGCTGAAAAAGCCATTGCGGCATATATCGGTCTTCGAAAACAGCAGCCACATTTTGCAAATGCCCGATCTGTTCGTAACGCTTTAGATCGTGCGAGGCTTCGGCAGGCGAATCGAATTTTCAAAATGGCGACATGTTCAAAGGCCGTTGTTGATGCTGG
>JALRJP010000064.1:9485-9936 GCA_023261135.1 Burkholderiaceae bacterium
GAGGACATAAGAGCCTCGCGGGTTTTTAGTGGGGGCCTCGGGGCCGGGCCGTCGTCGACCTTATCTCATAATTAAAAACTCTTCTTAAGGACTTTCACTATGTATTTAGGACGAACGACGCTCTCCAAGTTTCTTATTCAACAGCTTGAGGGCAATCCTCAGCAGACGAATCTTGCTGCTCTATTGGTCGATATTGCGGCTGCAGTCAAGGCCATCTCTGCAATGACCGCTAAGGGTGCACTTGCCGGTGTCTTGGGTAGTTTAGAAACCGAAAACGTTCAAGGCGAGACACAGAAGAAATTGGATGTTCTTTCGAATAATGCATTCATTAATACTTTTTCTCTGGGCGGTCTTGTGGCTGGTTTGGCGTCCGAAGAAAACGATGACCCCCTGATTCTCGATTCAACAACAGCAGCCAAATCATTCTTGGCAATTTTTGATCCGTTAGATG
>JALRJP010000065.1 GCA_023261135.1 Burkholderiaceae bacterium
CAATCAACCTAAAAATCATCATGGGCAGGGTGTCGGAAAACCAGCAAGTTCCGCGCCACGTCAAAAGCGGCGAGGCCCTGCCGCTCGGGGTGACTGCAGCAGACGGCAGCCTGCGCCCAGTACTCGAGCAAGGTAATGACCATGGCATAAGGGTTGCTTAGTCTTCATACCTAAAGCAATTCGGGCCCATTTTAGAAATTTCAAGTCAATGATTTTTATAGGTTAACGACGAAAACAATGGCTGAACTGAGTCTGTCGAATATAAGACAGAACCTCTCGCGTTTTGATGCATCAGGACTGGGCATACCTGCCCTAGTCCTGCTCATCATGAGCATGCTGGTATTGCCACTTCCCCCGTGGCTGCTAGACATTCTTTTTACGTTCAACATTCTTATTAGCCTGATCGTTATTTTGGTGGCCATTGGCATTACCAGGCCACTTGAATTTTCATCGTTTCCGGCCATCTTGCTCTTTACCACCATGCTCAGACTGGCGCTTAACGTGGCCTCAACACGTGTGGTGCTTGTTGAGGGTCATACGGGCGGTGACGCGGCAGGTAAGGTGATCGAGGCCTTCGGCGAGTTTGTGATTGCCGGTAACTACTTTGTTGGCATGATCATCTTTGCCATTCTTATCATCATTAACTTCATCGTCATTACCAAGGGTGCTGGCCGCGTCTCAGAGGTCTCAGCACGCTTCACGCTCGACGCAATGCCTGGCAAACAGATGGCAATTGATGCCGACCTTAACGCCGGCGTCATTGATCAGGAAACAGCGAAGAAGCGGCGTGAAGAAATATCCCAAGAAGCCGACCTATTCGGCTCCATGGACGGTGCCTCCAAGTTCGTACGAGGCGATGCGGTTGCTGGCCTTCTCATCCTATTCATTAACGTGATTGGCGGCATGATTGTTGGTATGGCACAGCACGACCTCAGCATTAAAGAGGCGGGCGAAACCTACGTCATTCTCACCATTGGCGATGGACTTGTCGCGCAGATTCCTGCACTGCTGCTCTCGCTTGCGACCGCCATTGTTGTAACCCGCGTGACAACCAGCGAGTCGATGACCGAACAGGCAAGCACCCAGCTTGCTAGCCCCTCTGCACTTTTTGTGTCGGCAGGCATTCTGGCTATTCTAGGTCTAGTGCCGGGTATGCCCACCATGGTTTTCGTAACTCTGGCCGCCATTGCCGCAGGCATTGCCTACACCATTAGGAAAAAGCGTATGGCAGACCCCGAGGTGCAAAAGGCGCTGCGCGAAAAGTCAGGGGAAGCTTCTGATGACCCCGATGCCCCCAAGGAACTCGACTGGGACGACCTGGATACCGTTGACGTCATTGGCCTTGAGATTGGCTACGGTCTTATTCCCCTCGTTAACGCGGAAACGGGCGGGCAGCTCATGGCCCGCGTCAAAGGCGTTCGCAAAAAGCTCTCTGCAGAATTGGGCTACCTTATTCAACCTGTCCGCATTCGCGACTCACTTACGCTGGACCCCGACCACTACACCATCATTATTAATGGCGTCGTAAGGGGCAAAGGCGAGGCAAAGGTGGGTCGCGAGCTTGCCATTAGCCCCGGCCAGGTTTACGGCACACTTGAAGGCATTCCAACCAAAGAGCCTGCCTTTGGTCTTGAGGCAGTCTGGATCGACCCCTCGCAGCGCGACTATGCCCGCACCCTGGGCTATACAGTGGTTGATGCCGCGACAGCGATTGCGACACACCTTAACAAGGTTTTGCGAGAGAGCGCTTCCGAGTTGCTTAGTCGGGATGAGACCCAACAGCTTCTCGACAAGCTCGCCACAAAATTTCCCAAGCTTGTGGAAGACGTGGTGCCAGCCAAACTGCCGCTTGGCGTGGTGACGCGTGTCCTTCAAAACCTGTTAGAAGAAGGTGTATCCATTCGAGACATGCGGTCCATCATGGAGGCGCTATCGGATGCCTGCAGCAAAACGCAAGACCCGAATGAACTAACCGGGCTGGTCAGACCGCGCATTGGCCGCATGATTGTTCAAGCCCTCTTGGAGAACGAAGACACACTACCTGTCATGACGCTTGACCCGGCCCTTGAACAAATGTTGCACAACATCCTGCAACAGCATCGTGGCGACCTGGCCAATGTTGTTCTTGAGCCGGGCCTTGCTGAAGGTCTCTTCCGAGCGCTTCGTAACAGCACCAAGAATGTTGAAGAGTCCGGGAATAACGCGGTTCTTGTCGTGTCGCCCGTGCTAAGGCCCTGGTTATCGCGAGCCGCTCGTCATCGTGTTGAAGGCCTAACCGTCCTTTCTTACGCCGAAATTCCCGATGACCAGTCGGTCAAAGTGATTGAAACCGTCGAAATACGCGAGAAATCGGAATAGACCTTGCTTAAGAGACTAGGAAAGTTGTCTGGAGACCCTTATGGAACTGAAACGCATCCTTGCTAAAGACCTTCGCGCAGCGACGGAAAAAGCCGTGAGCCTTTACGGAACGGATGCCCTTGTGGTCTCCCATGAACAGGTCAATGGTCAGACCGAAGTTATTGTGGCTGTGGACATCGAGCCCTCGTTCAAAAGAGAAGACCTTGAGCTGGCCGACCTAAACGAGAACGGAGATGTAATAGGAGCAGCAGCCGAGGCGCAGGGCGAAGACTTCAGTAAGGCTCAGGCAGTAAATAACACCGCCACAGAGGCTCCGGAGTTCGAGGCCATCTTCGCCCAGACCCTGAGCCCCTCAGTGAAAGGCGGTAAAGGTAAGCGCGCAAAGTCGCCCGTAAAGGCCGAAAGCTCGAGTCAGAACGAGCCCGAGGACCTGTCCGCCAAGATCCCCTCCGCAAGAGAACAAATCAATACTGCCAGCCTCACAAATGGTCAGGCAGCGAACAACAGTAACCACCATGAGAGTCACCGCGAACAACTCCGTGCTCGTGAAATCGTCGATATCGTGCGACAAGAGATGGCCGTACTAAGACGTGAGCTTCGACTTCAGCAGCAGCTCTCTTCGTTTGGTCCTGTCGGTTTGTCGTCAATGGGCCAGACCTTAAACAGCGCGCTTGAGACACTAGGTGTTTCAACGGCAAGCCGAATTCTGCTTATTGATGAAATTCAGTCGGAAGAATCCATTGAGGCGGCCGTTGAGAAAGCCGAAGCGATTCTTACAGCAAGCCTTCCCAAAACCATTACACAAGTTCCAACCCAGGGCATCCATGCCGTATTTGGCCCTTCAGGAGCGGGTAAGACACAGTCCATTGCAAGGCTCGCGCAGAAGGCTGCAGAGACCTGGGGCGCAGAACAGGTTGCCGTAATTAGCTATTGCGACAACCGGCTTGGTGCCTGGTCGCAATTGCAGCTTAGCTGTTCGCGCCTAGGCCTTGAGGCTTTTCGGCTCACCGAGGCCAGCCTTCTTCCAAGTCTTATCGACGAACTCAAGGGACGCCGGGCAATCTTTATTGACAGCCCGGGCCTACAAATGAAGATGCACTGCGAGGAGATCGCGAGGCAACTGCCAAAGGCGGCGCTGCATCTGGCCCTGCCTTGTGACATTAGCCTCGCCCAGGCCCTTCAACTCTTTAAGCTCTGCGCCTGGGACGACGTGATTCTGACCAAGCTTGATGAGTCGGCCCAATGCTGGGGCCTGGTTCAGGCGCTGCAACAAAAGCCGCTTGCCCTTATGAATGAGGCATCGGCGGGTGTCGGGCAGGTATCCGCAGCCATCTCAGGTGAGGCGCTTGCGAAGCTTGCCAAAAGTCAGCTTTTGGCAACTGCTCAGGACTGTGTTGCTCAAGAAGCTACACAGGGTATATCAGGTCTCTCTGCGAATGCCATGGCTACAATTTCTTCAGGGTTTCAGCCCACCCAGGCTGTGCTCGCTCCCAAACATTCCTCCTAAGCCGCCACCATGAATGCATCATCAAAGCCCGAAGTCCTCGGTATCGCCAGCGGTAAGGGCGGCGTTGGGAAAACAACTGTCTCTGTGAACCTTGCTGTAGCACTGGCCTCCCAGGGCAAGCGGGTGCTCTTGTTTGATGCAGACCTTGGTCTGGCCAATGCACAAATTGCCCTTGGCCACCGCGCCCCATTCAATATGAGTCATGTTATTTCTGGGGAAAAGTCGCTCGCTGACATTGTGACCACCACGGCACAGGGCGTGCGTCTTATTCCTGGGGGCTCGGGCCTTCTTGACATGGCCGCACTTGGACCCAAAGAAGCAGCAGGTGTTGTTCAAGCCTTTAGCGAGCTCGAAGAAGATCTAGACTACCTTATTGTTGACATTGCGGCAGGTATTTCCCCGCAGGTCATGACGTTCATGCGTGCAGTTCAACGGCGGCTCATCGTGGTACGTGATGAGCCTTCGTCCATTGCCGATGCCTACGGAACCATCAAAGTGCTCTCGCAAGAGGGTGCGGCCGATCAAATTTATCTTGTTCCCAATATGGTGGACAGCCAGGCAGCAGGCGAAATGTTGTTCAAGCGTATTCAAGATGTCTCGTTGCGTTTTCTTGGCCAGCCCTTGCATTACCTGGGCTCCATTGAGGCCGATGAAATGGTGCTGACCTCTTTGCGTCAGCACAAACCCTTAGTTGCTCTGGCTCCTGGAAGCCTTGCAAGTCGTAATTTCCGCGCCCTGGCCAATGAAATTGGTCAGCTCAGTCCACTCGAAGGCAGCCTAGGTGGGCTATCCTTCTTCATTGAACGACAACTAAGCTGATGCTCTCGACTGAATCTGCCGCATTATCAAAGCCGCCCTTGAAAATGAGAGGCCCGAACCCCTACCAACAAGCCGAGAACGACCCCGAGTCTTTGGTTCTCGCCCACCTTGGTCTCGTGAAGCGAATTGCTCTGCACCTTCGCCCCAGGCTTGCGTCTTTTATGGACCTAGACGAACTCATTCAGGTGGGCACGGTTGGTCTCATTGAGGCTGCCAAATCCTATGTTGCGGCCAAAGGTGTCCCGTTTGAACACTTTGCGCACAGCAGGGTTCGCGGCGCCATCATTGACGAAGTCCGCCGCATGTCGAACCTGCCGCGATCGGCCGTTGCCATTAATAAGCAGCACTCTGAAGAGGTTAGGCAGCTATCTTCCGTTTTGGGAAGGGAGCCCTCGCAGGCTGAAGTGGCCGCCGCCTTAGGTAAGGAAATTGATGACTACCAAGACGAGCGCCGCAAGGCTGCTCAGTTTCATACAGTTTACCTTGAGGACGTTGCGGAGCAGGCTTTGTCCATTCCCGATGCCAGTACCAGCCAGCCCGAGGCGCAGGTGGAAGAATCTGAATTCATGGAGGCCTTAGTGGCCGCCATTGAAGCCTTGCCCGAGCGGGATCGCCTGGTCATGGCCCTTTACTATCAGGAAGAGATGAACCTTAAAGAAATTGGGCTTACGCTAAACGTGACCGAGTCCCGCGTCAGTCAGATTCTGTCTGCAAATATCAAGAAGTTGCGCAAAACACTTGGTTTTGAAGGTGGCTAGGTTTTCTGCCGTATGATTACGAATTCCTAACTTAAACGTTTAAGTCGAGATCCATCATGCTGGGAAAACTCTTTGGCGACGCCAAAAAAGAGGAAATGATTAAGGCAAAGCAGGAGTACGAGAAAACCTGCGCCGAAACGGGTGATGGCCGCGCAGAAGCGGCCGCTCGCATTCGTATGGGTCTTCGTTGTCGGGCGGTTTTAGACAAGACCTTCATTGATGGCGCAGAAAAAACCGCCGACTACACTGAAAAATCTATGATGGCCATTGCCTCGGGTGACGACAAACCCCCTGCGCCCTCGCCATCGTCCTTTCAAACCATAAAGTCGGTGAATGGCGAAATCATCGCCTATATCCCCATCGCCTACGCTGAAGAAGTGTTCAAAATTGGGGCGGCTTACCAAAACGAAGAGATTTCCGCTGAGCAGTCCATTGAACTTTGTCAGGCCATCGCCGATAAGATCTCCGAAGACCTGAAACTCGAGCCCCCCTTCCAGGCGCTTGGGTTTATGCGAGAAGAGATGTCCGAGGGTGGCGAGAGCGAGTCAGAACCCGACGGCCAGCCCGGTTAATCTCTGATTTAATTCGGCTTATTCCGGATTGAAGAGTGGCCCCCTAGGCTAAGGGCTCAGCCACTCCGCCCCTCTTGGGGCGAGGCTTTGGGCGCTTCCCCTTATTCCTAGGTCTTCTTTTTATCGATAACCTTAAGTCTTTGGGGACGAGGTCGATTTTAAGGTCATGGGATCAATACTCTTATTCTCCATTCTGGCCATCTTGGCCATGATTCTGCTGCTTATGATCTTGGTCGTAGATCAGGTTCGAGGCGTGCATCGGGCAATTGTTCCAGAGGAGTTTGATCTGGAAGATGAGCATAACCATCCAGCCTCCGCTCAAGGCCAAGGTGCTGCGTCGGCCCTGGCCTTCTCAGACGCCGACGGGCATGAAGGTGCTCCTCTGCCTGAAGATAATTCCGACAAGCCTGACACGAGCTTTGGCACCATGGTCAGCAAGCGGCTTTGGGATGCCATGACTGGCAAGCCGCTTCCCGACCTAGATGAAAAGCTGGTCGAAGACCTCAAGCCACGTTATCACGTGCTCCTTGCCAAGCACTGTGAGGAGTTGTTCCAAGAGGGTGTTGAGAATGGTCAGTCGGGTAAAGCGTCCGTTCCTCAAAACAAGCGTAAGGTGAAGGGCCTGAGAGGTTCGGTGATTTCTTGGATTCCGCAACAACACGCCGATGCCATTTATCAGGCGGGTTTTGACTCAGTTGCTGCACAGTCGCCCGAGTCACGTCAGCCCCTGCAGAAGTCCCTACTTGACGCCTTAAAGGTCATCGCGACGCGTACGGGGATGGGTGGCGCTGAGGCTCTTGCAGAGCGCTTGCTACCCCTTGACCCCTCGGCGGTGCTGGCCACATCTGAGGAAGGCGCTGCAACAACAGGTGGCAACCCTGCCCTACCCGTTCCGGCCTCCGGTGGCTCTGGTGACTCTGGCGCAGAACCGGCGCCCCCTGCCCTTAGCTTGAATTCGCCCGAGATGACTGCCGCCGTTGCTGCCGCAGCGAAGGCCGCGATGAAGCAAGACGGTGTTCCGGCCTAAAGAACTGGGTTAAATCGTCGATTCTTTCAGTATTGAAGTGTTCACCACCCAAATATAAAAGGGGCTACCATGCGATCAATGAAACGAGGAATTGCAAGTTACGGCGAAGTGAAGGTTTCAACCGGTGTTGCCACAGCTGACAATGTGCAACTGATTCAGATGCTTTTTGATGGATTGGTCGAAAGCTTGCGTTCTGCAGAGGGTCAGATACGACGAGGTGCCATTGAAGAAAAATCACGTAGCCTTGCCCGTGCCGGCAAGATTGTTCTTGGCCTCCAAAGCGCGCTCGATTTTGAGCAGGGTGGCGATATTGCGAAGAACCTTGACGAACTCTATGGGTACGTGACCCGCCGACTTCTGCATGTCAACCTACACAACGACCTCGAGGCGCTCGCTGAGGTGACTGGGTTAATGGGCGAGATTCGGGGTGCATGGGCCGCCGTTCCTGGGCTTCTGTCGGAGAGGCAGCCCGAACCTATGCGCATGGCGAGCTAGTTCCTCGTTAAATTCACCGGGGTGTTCTTACCCCGGTGGACAGTTTAGTTACAAGCCTTAAACCACCAGGCGCTCAACCCCAAAATGATTTTCGCTTGCCAGCTGCCAATGGCTGGCAAAAGGCTCTGGTAAAAGCTCGATAAGTTCCGGAGTCCCCAACAAAACGCCTTCTGCAAGCGTTATTTCTTTTGACGAAAAGGGCACCGCCTGGCCATTGCTGTCTCGGGTCATTAAGAGGTCCGCGTTAATCTGACTGGGGTGCGAGAGACCCGCAGCACCCATCATCTCTGACAACATATGAATGGTGTTGGCGTGGTAGTGGTAAACACGCTCGGCCTTATCGGTCACAACCAGTGCGTGTTGGCGCACTGGGTCCTGAGTTGCCACCCCTGTTGGACAGGCATCGGTATGGCAGCTTCGTGATTGAATGCAGCCAATGGCAAACATAAATCCGCGGGCCGAGTTGCACCAGTCGGCACCCAGCGCAATGCAACGGGCAATATCAAAGGCAGAAAGAATTTTGCCGGAGGCCCCCAGTTTGATTTTCGCATGCCCATATGGTCAGCAAATTCAATGGGGGCTGCACCCGTGCCACCTTCCGCGCCATCAATCACGATGAAGTCGGGGGTGATGTTCGTGCTAAGTATTGCCTTCACAACACCGAACCATTCCTGAACCTGGCCAATGCACATCTTCATGCCAATGGGTTTGCCCTTTGACAGCTCACGAAGCTGAGCGATAAAGGCCATTAGCTCCAGGGGTGTTGTAAAGGCGGAATGACTTGCCGGAGAAATGCAGTCTTGGCCCATTGGAATGCCACGGGCCTGGGCAATTTCTGCGCTTACCTTGGCGGCTGGCAGCATACCGCCATGGCCTGGCTTGGCGCCCTGCGAGATCTTAATTTCAATAAGTTTCACCTGAGGGTCCTGGGCCTGCTCGGCAAAACGCTCGGGGTCAAAGCGTCCCTCCGGTGTTCGACATCCAAAGTAGCCCGACGCAATCTGCCAGACGAGGTCGCCACCATGTTGACGGTGGTACTTCGACATACTGCCTTCGCCCGTGTCGTGTGCAAAGCCACCCTTGGCCGCACCCTTGTTTAAGGCCTGAATGGCATTTGCTGAGAGTGAGCCGAAGCTCATGGCCGAAATGTTAAACACCGACATAGAGTACGGCTGCTTGCAGTCGGGGCCGCCCACCCAGACTCTTAGGTTCTTGGGGTCCGTCTGAACGGGGCGCATGGAATGTGCCAGCCACTGCGCGTCGGTCTGGTAGTAATCTTTAATGGTGCCAAAGCCACGCTTATCGTTTTGCTCTTTCGAGCGGGCATAAACCATGGCCCTCTGATGGCGTGAGAACGGCAGCTTGTCATCATCGCTTTCAATGAAGTATTGACGAATTTCCGGGCGAATCGACTCTAAGGCGTACCGCAGCCGGCCTGTTAAAGGGTAGTTTCGGCGAACGGCATGGTGTGACTGAATTAGGTCTTGCACACCAAGCGCAAAAAGCACCAGGGCAAGCAGACTTAACCAAGGGCTTACAAGGTAACCCAGTGCTGCGAGTGGGATCGTACTTGCCCATGGCAGGTACCGAATCAGTGGACCAACCTGCGACATGCTGCCTCCTTTGTTTTTCTGGAAGTATTATGACAACAGAAAATGAAAAAACCCTTGCCGCGATGAAGCCAGCAAGGGTTTAGTGTTGAATAGCCTGACGATGCCCTACTTTCACAATCGAATGATCACTATCATCGGCGCAAAGGCGTTTCACGGTCCTGTTCGGGATGGGAAGGGGTGGTTCCACCTCGCTATGGTCGTCAGGCGTAACTTGTGTAACAACATGGTCTTCGTATCACCTGTTTCCTTGGAAACAAGCAATCAGTTTTTGAGATGGAGTGAATCGACATTGCTTCAAAAGCACGTCAAGAATCATTGGATTCATCAACAGGGTTATAGGGTCAAGCCTCACGGGCAATTAGTACTGGTTAGCTTCACGCATTACTGCGCTTCCACACCCAGCCTATCAACGTCCTGGTCTTGAACGACCCTTTAGGGGGCTCGAGGCCCCGGGAAGTCTTATCTTGAGACGAGTTTCCCGCTTAGATGCCTTCAGCGGTTATCTCTTCCACACTTAGCTACCCTGCGATGCCACTGGCGTGACAACAGGTACACCAGAGGTGTGTCCATTCCGGTCCTCTCGTACTAGGAACAGGCTCCCTCAAACTTCCAGCGCCCACAGCAGATAGGGACCAAACTGTCTCACGACGTTTTGAACCCAGCTCACGTACCTCTTTAAATGGCGAACAGCCATACCCTTGGGACCGGCTACAGCCCCAGGATGAGATGAGCCGACATCGAGGT
>JALRJP010000066.1 GCA_023261135.1 Burkholderiaceae bacterium
GATCATGCGTCAGAACCCAGGAGTCACGGCGGTCAGTGGCCTTGCAGGTTTTACTGCCAGAGTCTCTCAGGCCTATGCTGAAAATAATATTAAGTGGCGCGCACTGCCTGCCGACGAACAGCAAATTGCACAAGGCGTAGGCGCTGCAACTCGACTGGGTAATATGCTTATGAACCCAGCCTGTACGGCATTACCAGTCTCTATTTACACTCAAGATCATCAGGCGCCCACCATACGTTCCTTGGTGAACGATGTTGAGGACTTCTCCAAAGCATTCGAGCGCGAAGACCTTCGTTTTGAAATTGGCCTTGGAAATTTAAGTGTTATGGCGGCCACCAACGAAGTTGTTCAGTCTTCCGACCGCTGGGTCAACCTGGCACTCTTTGGCGCAGTCACGCTCTTGTGCCTGATTACCTTTCGTTCGGTGGCTATTACCCTTTGCATCATCCTTCCCTTGGCACTGGTCACTGTGCTCTGCAATGCTGTGATGACCGGACTTGGTATTGGGCTTAAGGTCAATACGCTTCCCGTTGTAGCCCTTGGCGTGGGGGTTGGTGTTGATTACGGCATTTATCTTTTTGAGCGTATTCGCCATGAGCTGCAAAAGGGCGAGTCGCTTGAGCAGTCGGTCTTCGAGGCGCTTCGTCAACGCGGCACAGCCTCACTTTTTACGGCCGTCACCATGACCGTCTCGGTGCTTACCTGGCTGGGTTCTGAGCTGCAGTTCCAATCCGATATGGGCCTTTTACTGGGCTTTATGTTCTTGGTTAATCTTTTGGGCGCGGTGCTTTTGTTACCGGCCCTGGCTGCCTTTTTTGTTCAGAAGCATGTTTCTGCGAATCGGCATGCAGCGGCGTCCGCCTAATCCGTCTCGTCGACTTGTTCTAGCACGTTGCTTGAAGTTAGCGGCGGCTGGGCTCACGGTCCCCGTTTTGACAGACCATGCCACCGCATCTTCTCTACCCAATACGCTAGACGCGTCGAATCGGCATGCCTTTTACGATCTGCTTCCCGCGGGGCTAAGCGCCTTAGTTGCACGGTATTCGTCTCTTCAATTCACGGTGAGCTTCGCCGAGCCGCTGGCTTCGGGTGTGCCCAGCATCGCCACGGCTTCATTTAAGGAGGCGACAGCCCGCATTGAGTCGCAAGCCAATCGGGCTCTTTTGCATTTGCAAAGGCATCTCTATCGACCACGGCCAGTCAATTTGTATCGCGAAGGCAGGGCCATTCCCGTAAGGCCCGATGGAGGCTTTTACGAACTGCGTTACTGGTCGCATCGGGTGGATGCCTCTGTCATGGCAGGGGCTCCTGAAAAACTCTGGTTTGCCGTGAAAGGTGGCTACCTTGCACCAAGTAGCCTTCGTGGCGATAGCCTGCTTGTGCATGAGTTCATTCCGCCTGCGGAAAACGCACAGGCAGCAGAGGCCACCTTGCGACAGGCATGGATCTATAAGTCTGGGAGTCGACGGGTGCGTCGTGCCCCGGACCTTGCCTACGATGCGGTGAGCGATGGCTCCGAGGGCATGATCACCACCGATCAGGTGGATGGTTTTAATGGGGCGACCGACCGGTATGAATGGCGGGGCCTTGGCGAGGCGACGCGGCTTGTTCCCTTCAACATGCTTAAGCACCATGAGGCCAGTCTTGCCGCTAAGGTCTTACTTGGTCAAGGCAGTCTGCAGAATCGTTTTTTAAGGCTTGAGCCCCGCACCGTTTATATGGTCGAGGCGCGTCTTCGTCCGGGTCAACGCCACATTTATGCGCGCCGAATGTTTTATATCGATGCACAAACGAGTACCGTGGTTATGGAAGAGGCCTTTGATACGCGCGGCGGGCTCTGGCGTGTTGCCTTGCATGGACTTGGTTTTAATCCTTTGCTTGGCGTCGTGCAGACCCGCGTATCGGTTTATCACGATCTCTTGTCAGGAAGTTATTTCGTGACCGGACTCGACCCGGAGTCGGGTGCTGTCTTCGACACAACGCGTTCGGCGCAATGGAATGACTTTCAGCCCGATGCCCTTCGAAGGCTTGGGCGCTAGCCCGGCTAGCGAAGTCCCAGGGCGCCTTGAAGGGTTGGAAAGACGCGCTCGTTACCCAGGTCGTCGATAAGACCAAGTCGCGTCATTACCTGCAAGGGTTCCGGGCGAACCGAGGCAAGAAGAAGTTGTGTGCCTTTTGAGGCTAAAAAGTCATCCAGACCACGAAGCGCCTCGGTGCCCGTGCTGTCAATAGCAAGCAGTGCTGAGCAGTCAAGGACAAGTGTTCTCGGTAGTTTCAGTTTGGGCTTCATTAATGGCTCAAGGCAGCTGACCGCGCCAAAGAATAAGATGCCCGTAAGGCGACGAATCTCAACACCTTCAACCTCAAGCCCCCGGGCGTTGCGCTCCTCGTCCGATACCTTTTCAACACGAGTGAGTTGTGAGACCCGCCATATAAAAAAGACGCAGGCCATTGTGAGGCCCACCTGCACGGCTACCGTAATGTCTAAAACGATAGTCAGAATAAACGTGACTAAAAGAGTAAGTCGGTAGGGCACGGCATGGTGGCGCATGTCTGCGAAGACTCTCCAGTCTCCCATGTTGTAGGCCACGACCAAGGCTGTTGCGGCAAGCGCCGTTAACGGAATAAATTCGGCAAGGGGCGCAGCCACTAAGACAACAGCAAGTAAGCTCAGGGCATGTACGATACCGGCAATGGGTGAGCGTGCACCGCTTCGAATATTTGTGACGGTTCGTGCAACGGTTCCTGTGGCACAGAAGCCACCGAACAGAGGGCTTGCAATGTTGGCCAGGCCCTGTGCCATTAATTCCTGGTTTGGGTCATGCCGTGTTTTGGTAAGGCCGTCAGCAACCCGCGCACAAAGTAAAGACTCGACCGCACCAAGCATGGCGATGGTAAGAATCGGTCCGAATAAAAACTGCACCTTGCCCCAGTCGAGTTCGGGCAGGCTGGGCATAGGAAAGCCCTGGGGAATCGCACCAAAACGGCTGCCTACGGTTTCTACAGGAAGCTGAAAAATAATAACGAAGAGAGTGCTTAGGGCAATGGCAATAAGGCTTCCCGGCAGACGCGAAAAGGCTCGACCCAACGGCCCGTGTGACACTGCGTAGCTTTTGGGCCAGGCCACAATAATAAGAAGGCAGAGGCCTCCCATGACGACGGTAAGCAGATCGACACTGGGTAGTGCTTCAAGAAGCGCCTGCATTTTTCCAAAGAATTCAGCGGGTAGTGGCTCGCCAGTAAGCCCCAGGAACTCTTTCACCTGCGAAAGCGCAATGAGCACCGCAATACCACTGGTAAAGCCTGCAACAATCGATACTGGAATAAGCCGAATGAGATCACCCATTCGGAAAAGCCCCATAACAATGAGCAGAACGCCTGCGCAGGCCGTTGCAATAAGAAGATTAGGCACCCCGTAACGCTCGACAATGGCATAGACCACCACAATGAAGGCGCCCGCAGGGCCTCCAATTTGAAAGGACGACCCCCCAAAGAGCGAGATGATGAGCCCAGCAACAATAGCTGTTACAAGACCCGCCTGAGGCGAAAGGCCCGAGGCCATGGCAAAGGTCATGGCAAGTGGAAGGGCCACCATGCCTACGGTTAGGCCCGCGGAGACATCGGCAAGCAGATCAGCCCGCTTGTAGTCGGGAAGGTGGTCGAGGAGTCGGGGTCGAAACGATTTCAGCCGAGGGTGCAATGCCATGCGCTCCATTATGCAATCATCAGGCCATGAAAACGCCTGTTCTTGTACTTTCGGCGCATGCTTTATCCATGCTGGGCTTCTCCAGTTATGCCGTGAGCCTGGTGAGTCTTAAAGAACTCTGGGGCCTCTCGAACACCGAGGCGGGCACCATTGCGAGCGGTTTTTTTATTGGATACATGCTTGCTGTCTCTATGTGGACGGCTATGACCGATCGTCGTGATGCCAGACAGGTCTACGCCTTAGGATGTTTTGCATCCGCGATTGCAAGTCTCGGCTTTGGTCTGTCCGCGCAGGGGTTTGTCTCGGGGCTTCTCTGGCAGATGCTACTTGGCGCAGGTGTTGCCGCAACCTACATGCCGGGGCTTCGTATTCTGACCATTATATTTAAAGGCAAAGTTCAAAGCCGAGGGGTCTCGTTTTATACGGCTTTTTTTGGTGTCGGTGCGGCACTTTCTCTGTTGTTGTCGGGTATTGCCCTTGAGACACTGGGCTGGCAGTGGGCCATGGGTCTGCCTGCTCTTGGACCTTTGTTGGCCTGGGTCTTAATGCGATTTGCTGCCTCCGATGCCAACTGGCCTCAGCCTTTGTCTTCTGTTGATACTGGGACGCATCGATCTACTGCCCGTCTGCACTGGCAGATGATCTTTCCTCTTAACGGCTGGCGTCGCGCCTGCCAGAGTCCTGCGGTTGTCGGCTACACCTTCGGCTATGGGGTGCATTGCATGGAACTCTTTGGGTCTCGTGCCTGGACTGTAGCCTTTCTTATTTTTGCCATGAGTCAGCCGGGCTCAGGGCACTGGCCATTCACTGCAGCCGCGATTGCAGCCTTTGTGAACCTTATCTCTGTGCTTTCATCGATCCTAGGAAATGAGTTCGCGCTAAGGCTTGGGCGGCAACCCTGGATTCGTGGGGTGATGGTGACAACCACCTTGTTCTCGGTCATTCTTTCTTTATCGGCGGGCTATGGTATGGCTTGGTTTATTACCGTGATCTGCCTCAGTCTTTATTCCATGATGACCATGGCCGATTCGGCAACCCTTACGGCAGGCTTCGTGCAGGCAGCCCCGGAGGAGGTTAAGGGCGCTGCCATGGGGCTCTATTCCTTACTTGGTTTTGGCGCTGGGGCCATTGGACCAGCAATTTTTGGCGCGGTGCTTGACCTTACAGGCGGAGCCACCGAGACAACCGCCTGGGTCTTTGGCTACCTTGCTATTGGGGCGGGTTGTTTAATCTACCCCTTTGTTCAACGCAGGCTACACAGTGAACAGTCTGCATCCGATGTGCGTTTGGCTTAATCGCTTGAATTGGCTCGTATGCTCTAACCCGTGTTTCTTAGGCCGGCGGCTACCCCGTTAATCGATAAATGAATTCCACGTTGGCTACGGACATCGCGCTGACCTTTGCGCCAGCGTCTTAAAAGTTCAACCTGCAGATGATTCAAAGGGTCAAGGTAGGCAAACCGGTGTTGTATGGAGGCTGCCAGAGTAGGGTTATGGGCTAGGCGGTCTTTCTTACCGGTAATGAGTCGTAAGGCCTGCTCGGTACAATCCCACTCCGCGTTTAACATTGCCCAGACCTGCTGGGCCACTGCGCGATTCCTGACTAGGCTGGCATAGCGTTCAGCAATACGACGGTCGGCCTTGGCCATCACCATATCGACGTTCGAGACAATGGTTTCAAAAAAAGGCCAGTCGGCAAGCATGGCGTGCAAGAGCGCACGGTGCTCTTTAGGGTTTTGTTGCAGGAAGCTCTCGATGCCTGAGCCAAAGCCATACCAGCCGGGAAGGTTGACGCGGCTCTGGCCCCATGAGAAGCCCCAGGGTATGGCACGCAGGCTCTCAATGGCGCGGCCTGAAGGTCCCGCGCCTGGACGAGCGGCCGGTCGAGAACCAATGTTGAGTTCTGCAATCTCGCTAATCGGTGTGGCCTCGAAGAAATAGTCAACAAAGGCGGGTGTCTTGTAAACCAGTGCCTGGTAGGCCTCTTGGCTTGCCTGGGCGATGGTCTGGGCAGCCTGAACAAATGTTGCAGGCGGCTCTTTTTGACCGCGCAGCAGGCTGGTTTCAAGTGTTGCAGCAAGCAGCGTCTCAAGGTTACGTCGACCGAGTTCGGGCTCGGCGTACTTGCTTGTAATCATTTCGCCTTGTTCGGTGAGCCGAAGCTGACCGCCCACCGTGCCGGGGGGCTGGGCACGTATGGCTTGGTAGCTTGGGCCACCGCCACGGCCCACTGTGCCTCCACGGCCGTGAAACAGTCGAAGCTTTATGCCTGGCAGGCTTAGGAAAAACTTGGCCAGACGGTCGGACGCCTTGTAGAGTGCCCAGCTGCTTGCAAAGACACCGCCATCTTTATTGCTGTCGGAATAGCCCAACATAATCTCTTGTTCACCACCCGAGCGTTGAATCAGGGCTTGAATGCCGGGAAGGGCGTAAAGGTCTCGCATGATGCGCTCGGAACGGTCGAGGTCATCCATAGTCTCAAACAAAGGAACGGGCAGCAGACCGAGTCGTGCCCTCTTGAGGCCTGCATCCATAAGCCCCACCTCTTTTTGCAGCACCATAACTTCAAGCAGGTCACTGACCTGCTCGGTGTGACTGACAATGCAATGGCGTATGACTCCTGGTCCCAAAACTTGCCGTGCCTCAAAGGCCTTCTCAAAGATTTTAAGCTCCGACTCCAGTCGGTCGGAATAACGGACTCTTGGAATTCGTAGGGGACGAGGCTCGTTCAGACACTGAAGTAGGATCTCCTGACGCCTAGCTTCAGGCAGGCCAAGGTAGTTGGCGTGAACCTTAGCGTTAACCAGAAGCTCATGAATACAAGCCTCATGAATATCAGAGCTCTGTCGCAGGTCGTGGCTTGCCAGATGAAAGCCAAAGGTTCTTGCGGCACGAATAAGGGGCTCAAGCCGCATTGGGCTCAGTCGTTCGCCCTGATGGCTGGCAAGGGCCTCTTGAATGACTTCGAGGTCGTTAATGAAATCTTGGCTATCCAAGTAGGGGTCTGCAGGTTTTACCGCGTGGCCAAGGGCTTGTTTACCCGTAAGCCTTTGCAGGGTCGCTGCAAGCCTGGCGTAGATGCCAATCAGTGCGCGTCGGTAGGGTTCGTCGGCGCGATGCTGACTGGGGTCTTGGGCGCGTTCGGCCAAGCGTCGAAGGCCCTTGGTGGTGCCGCGTAAAAGTTCCGAGACAGAGAGCTCTGCTTTGAGTTGTTGAACCTCATCCAGGTAATGGCGCAGCACTGTTTCCGCGTGACGCGTGACTGTACGAATGAGTGTATCGGCGGTGACATTGGGGTTGCCGTCACGGTCGCCGCCAATCCAGTTGCCCATTTGAATAAGGGGTGGTAGTTCATTTAGGCCACTAACTTGTTCAATCTTTTTGTGTAGTTTCGGAAGTTCGCGCAAAAAGGTGATGTTGTAAAAGGAGAGTGCGTTTTCAATCTCGTCTCTTACGGAGAGTTTTTCGGTGCGCAGCATGCGTGTCTGCCAGAGCAAAGCCATTTCGGCACGTAGGTCTTGCTCGTTTTCAGCAAGTCGATTCATTGATGCCTGCGAACGCCTTAAAAAATGACGTTCACCAAGCAGTCTGGCAATACGTCGCTCGGTGTCCATAACGCTCTTGCGTTGCACCTCGGTTGGGTGTGCCGTTAGCACGGGCCATACGCGGCAGTCCTTAAGCGAATCGCGAAGTTTTTTGCCCCGAAGTCCCTCATTACGTAAGGCCAGGAAGGTTTCTGTAATCTGACCAGAGGATTGAAGATCCGAGCGTTTTGAATGCTTAGTTGTCAGAAGACGCATGCCTTGGGCATCGTCTTCTTCTTGAGCCAGTCGTGCCTGATCTTCTGCAAGATTGGCCAGGTGGGAGAAGTAACTAAAGGCTCTAATGACAGACACGGTTTGTTCGGGCGAGAGCAGTCCAAGTCGTCGATCAAGTTCCATGCCCGCGCGACGGTCATCCCGATTTCGATAGGCCACGCTCAGTTGGCGAATTTTTTCAATTAACTGGTAGGTGGCAAGCCCTTCTTGCTCCTTGAGCGTATCGCCCAGAAGCTTACCGAGAAACCGAATATCTTCTCGAATATGGGTATGAAAAGGGTTTGACATGGACTCATTATCCTTCGGTTCGTACTGTCCTGAACTGGCTTACACTTCGCTCTGGTTATTGTTTGCGTTCTAAAATCACGAATATCTTTTTGTAAGGGTTCTTATCCATGCAAACCGCGTCCGTTACGCATCCTTTCCACCTTGCCTTCCCCGTTGACGATCTCCAGCAGGCCCGTGACTTTTACGGCGGGCTCTTGGGCTGTTCCGAGGGTCGAAGCTCCGACGAATGGATCGACTTTAATTTTTATGGCCACCAAATTGTTGCTCATTTGGCAAAAGGTCAGGCCGGCCATGGCGCTGAAAACTCTGTCGATAGCCACGATGTTCCCGTACGTCATTTTGGCGTGGTGCTCTCCATGTCGGAATGGGAAAGCCTTGCCGACCGACTGATCCGGGCGGGTACGAAGTTTGTGATTGAGCCTTACATTCGGTTTAAGGGCGAGGTTGGTGAGCAGGCCACCATGTTTTTCTTGGACCCTTCGGGCAATGCCATTGAGTTCAAGGCTATGGCGCACCCAGATCGTCTTTTTGCAAAATAGTCCTCGTCGCTCTTAACGGACAAGGCAAGGGTCTTGCTGATTTTTCCAGCGTTTTTCTAGAATTTTTCGCTTGGCTGCAAGGCCCGCCACTGCCCCTCAGGAAGGTCGCCCAACATAACGCGGCCAATACGAACACGTTTGAGCCCCGTTACCTTTAGGCCCACAAGTTCGCACATGCGACGAATCTGACGCTTGCGGCCCTCGGTCAAAATGAACTGCAGCTGATCAGCATTCATCCAACGCACCTTGGCAGGCTTTAAGGGCTTCTCATCCAGGCTAAGGCCATGGTTCAAAAGGCGAAGCCCCTTGTCTGAAAGCTCACCCTCAACGCGCACGAGGTATTCCTTTTCAATCGGCCTGTCTTGGCCAATAAGCTGGCGGGCAATCACCCCGTCTTGGGTCAGCACCAGGAGCCCGGTTGAGTCAATGTCCAAACGTCCGGCGGGCGCAAGTCCGCGAATACTTGGCCTTATGAGCTCGGCGGCGGCCGGGTAGCGGTGGTCATCGTCCGCATGCGAGACATAGCCCACGGGCTTATTAAGAAGAAGCGTCTGCCGGGATGACTGCTGGGCCCGGGCTTTGGCAGCAAGTGCAACCGTCTGGCTGGCATACGCCTTCGCGCCAAGCTCAGTGACGGGTTTTCCATCAAGCAGCACAAGCCCTTGCTCAATGTAACGGTCGGCCTCACGCCTCGAGCAGATACCGCGTTCGGCCAAGAGCTTGGAGACGCGAACGAGGGTGTTGTCCTCAGGCATGAACCTTCACAGCCAGCCGACCCCGAACCTGGCCTTCAAGAATACGACTGGCCATGCCAATAGCCTGCTCAAGACCAATGTCCTGGGTCATGGCTTCAAGCTTTTGCATGGGAAGGTCACGTGCCAGTTGGCTCCAGGCCTCTTCGCGTTTGGCGCGAGGTACGGTCACACTGTTAATGCCGTAGAGCGTGACACCGCGAAGAATGAAAGGCGCTACCGTGGAAGGAAAGTCCATGCCCTGGGCAAGGCCGCAGGCGGCCACCGCCCCCCAGGATTGCGTGGCGGCGCAGGCATTGGCCAGGGTGTGGCTTCCCACGGAATCCACCACGGCGGCCCAGCGCTCTTTTTGCAAGGGCTTCCCGGGTGCGCTGAGCTCGGCACGGTCGATCACGGTCTGGGCACCCAGCGATTTCAAATAAGCTTCTTCTGACATGCGTCCGGTTGATGCCACCACGTTAAATCCTTTGTGGGCAAGAATGGCAATGGCCACACTGCCCACACCACCGGCAGCTCCAGTAACCAGCACTTCACCTTGGCTCGGGCTTAGGCCATGGCGTTCTAAGGCTTGTATGCAAAGCATGGCCGTGTAGCCGGCCGTTCCAATGGCCATGGCCTGT
>JALRJP010000067.1 GCA_023261135.1 Burkholderiaceae bacterium
AGGCGAGGAGCGCCAAGGGAGCAGCAAGCGACCATAGGGGCCCAAAGAACTCGGGAAGTCCTAAGACGTCTTGAAGCCCATGAACAAAGGCCAGTCCTAGAACCATGGGCATAACAATAATTTCACGTGAAAGCCAAGAGGTTCGCCATTGCGAGGCCGAGCGCCAGGCACGTGAGGGGCGGCCAAGGTGGAAAAAGGCGCTTATGAGCCCGGCGAGGAGCAAGCCAAAGGCAAGGGCTGAGAGCCCAAGGAAGGCGGCGCTGGTGGTTGCGGGAGGCGGACTGGAAAAGGTACCCCACTGCTCAAGAACAAGCATAACCAGAAGGCCTTGCCCGGCGCCAGCAAGAACAGTGAAGATAACCATGGACCATGGAGGACGCATAAATTAAACCTCCTCTTTCTCGTTGGCAGCCGTTATAGAGGCAAGCCAGCTTCGATGGGGCAGGTACTGGTTGGCAGGCTGGGTCTCCCACTCTGGCATAAGGGCGTAGCCGTTACGCTCGCGAATGGCCTCGGAGACCTCGGACTTGGGATCGTGCACATCGCCAAAGAGTCGTGCACTGGTTGGGCAGGCCAGTACACATACGGGCTTGCGCTGATCTTCGGGAAGATTCTCGTTATAGATACGGTCAACGCAGAGCGTGCATTTCGTCATTACCTTGCGCTCTTCGTCAAGCTCGCGCGCGCCATAGGGACAGGCCCAGGAACAGTAGCTGCAGCCAATACACTTGTCGTAATCCACCAGAACAATGCCGTCTTCTTCTCGCTTGTAGGAGGCGCCGGTAGGACAGACCGGCACGCAGGGAGGGTCCTCGCAGTGCAGGCAGCTTTTGGGAAAGTGCACGGTCATGGCATCGGGAAAACTGCCCGATTCGTAGGTCTGAACCCGATTGAAAAAAGTCCCTGTTGGATCTTCGTCGTAGGGATTCTGGTCTGCCAATGGACCCGCCGAATAGCTGTTGTTCCATTGTTTGCAGTTGGTGACACAGGCCTGACAGCCCACGCAGACATTGAGATCAATAACAAGAGCAAGTTGCGTCATACCTTGTACTCCTTCCGACGGCCCAACATACCTGGAGGTGCGGGGATGGATTTAAATTGTGGGAAAGATTGCTTGGGCTCGTGGGCTTCAGCCGGGTAGATGCGCACCCGTACGTCGTACCAGCCCGCCTGCCCGGTAACCGGGTCTGAATTACTTATAGTTGCAGCGCCAGGCTCTGGGCCAAGTGGAAGTTCTTCGGAGATAAGATGATTCAGAAGAAATCCCTTCTCCGACTCATTTGCTTTCTCGCCAAGACCCCAGGCACCTTTTGACTTTCCAATGGCATTCCAGGTCCAGACCGTTCCTGGCTCCACGGCCTCAGATAGCCTGGCCTGCGCGCGAACTTTGCCCCAAGGGCTTTCGGCCCAGATCCATTGGTCGTCCGAGATACCAGCCGCTGCAGCCGTTCTTGGGTGAACAAAAAGAAAGTTGTGCGCATGTATTTGTCGCAGCCATGCATTCTGAGAATCCCAAGAGTGGTACATGGCCATAGGCCTTTGCGTAACGGCGGACAGTGGATAGTCTTTCGCAGACACCAGCGAATGCTCAAGCGGCTCGCTCCAAAAAGGCAGCGGGCTGAAATGCCGCTCAATGCGCGCCCGAAGATGCTCTGGCGGCTGACGGCCTGGTCTTAGCCCTTGAGCAGCCTGCCGGAAACCAAGCAAAAGCTCAGAATAAAGGTGAATCATCACAGGGGCGTCGAGCTTGCGAAGACCATTGTCTTTCGCAAAACCAAGGTAGCCAGCATTCCAGTTGCGCATAAACCGATGGCCCTCAGGCATTTCGTAATGAAAGACACAATTGTTTGCTTTGTAAGCTTCCCACTGCCTGGGGTTTGGTTCACCCTTCAACGAGGACTTACCGTCTTTACCTCGCCAGCCCGCAAGAAAGCCAATGCCACTTCCCGGCGCCGTTTCAAAATTAACGATGAAGTCCTCGTAGCCTGAAAACTTTCGACTCCCGTCTTCTTTTGTGAACGCAGGGAACTTGAGACGCGAGGCCAATTCCACTAGAACCTCTTGAAAAGGTTTGCAGTCGCCAAGGGGTTCCACCACGGGAACCCGCACAGAGTCGCATGGTCCATCGAACTCCGAAATGGGGCGATCGAGAAGACTCATGGCATCGTGGCGCTCGAGGTAAGTGGTGTCGGGGAGCACCAAGTCAGCAAAGACTGTCATCTCGCTATGAAAGGTGTCACAAACCACAAGAAAAGGAATCTTGTAATTCCCATCCGCCGCCTTGTCGTTCAACATATCGCGAACCTGATCGGTGTTCATGGTGGAGTTCCAGGCCATGTTCGCCATAAAGATCATGAGTGTGTCGATGGGGTAGGGGTCTGCCTTCCATGCGTTCGTAATAACGTTATGCATCAGGCCATGGGCGGACAGAGGGTGCTCCCATGAGAACCCCTTGTCGATTCGAATGGGGTCACCGGCGTCGGTAACACAAAGATCTTCAGGGCACGTGGGAAAGCCCAGCGGCGTGGTGGGCAGTGGCTCACCCGGTTTAATTTGGTTCTCACCATTTGGCGGCCGAACCGAGGGGGGTATGGCACGAGGAAAAGGTGCCTTATGCAGGAAGCCACCGGGCCGGTCAATGGTTCCCAAAAGGCTCATTAAATTGGCAAGGGCGCGTACGGTCTGAAAGCCGTTACTATGCGCAGCAAGGCCTCGCATGGCATGAAAGGCAACGGGTCGACCAATGACTTTGCTGTATTGCTTACCAAAGGAGTCGGTCCAGGCAATAGGAAGCTCAAACGACTGGTTCATGGCGACGTCGGCCATTTCCTTGGCAAGCTTCTTAATGCGTGATGCGGGGATACCGGTAATACCTTCCGCCCATTCAGGTGTGCAATCGGAAAGGCTCTCTTTAAGAAGTTCAAAGGCGGGTCGCACATCAACGCCATTCACGTTGAAGCGACCGGTCAGTGCCGGTCGTACTGGACGCTCACGCATACAGACCGCCTTATTCGCATCTTCGTCCCAGACCATCTGGTCGAGCTGATCGTAGATGGGCGGCTTATCAGCGACCTCTGCATGCAGAAACTGGCCATGCTTCTCTGTGCCAGGTGCATCAATGACCAGTTGTGCCCCATTGGTGAACTGGGCAACAAACTCGGTGTCGAAGGTTTTCTCATGAATAAGCACATGGCTTATGGCAAGGAGCAAAGCGCCGTCGGTTCCAGGCCTTATAGGAATCCACTCGTCGGCAATGGCGCTGTAGCCAGTGCGCACAGGATTCACCGAGATAAACTTGCCGCCCTTGCGCTTGAACTGCGAGATAGCAATTTTCAGGGGATTGCTGTGATGGTCTTCGGCAGTTCCCATCATGATGAAAAGTTTGGCGTTCTCCAGGTCGGGACCACCAAACTCCCAGAACGAGCCACCAATGGAATAGATCATTCCCGCCGCCATATTGACCGAGCAAAAGCCGCCGTGCGCTGCGTAGTTGGGCGTACCAAACTGACGAGCAAAAAGACCCGTGAGCGCTTGCATCTGATCGCGCCCGGTAAAAAGCGCAAACTTCTTGGGGTCGGTCCGACGAAGGATTTCCAGCCTTTCACTCAGAAGCGCAAAGGCCTGATTCCACGAAATAGGATCGTACTGACCCTCGCCCCGATCAGTCCCCGGTCTTCGCAGCAAGGGCTTGGTTAAACGTGCCGGTGAGTACTGCTTCATGACACCCGACCCACCTTTGGCGCAGATCACACCTTTGTTTAAGGGATGGTTGGGGTTGCCTTCAATGAACTTCACTTCGCCTTCTTTAACGTGCACATTAATACCGCAGCGGCAGGCGCACATGTAGCAGGTTGTGCTTTTAACTTCGGTGCCCTCTTGCAGGGCCTGGGTGGTGGCGACGGGATTGAAAGAGACCTTGCTCATAAAGTGAACACCTTGATAGCGAAATTAAAAAATATCAGCGGCCTGAACCAAAGCGGCCGCCATGGCACAGGAGGCCAAGCGACTGTACGCGGAGTCGGAACGACTGGTTAGAACAATAGGAACCTTTGCCCCCAGAATGACGCCAGCCGTCTCTGCCCGCGCCGCGTACACCAAACTTTTAAAAAGAATATTGCCAGCATTAAGGTCGGGGGCAACAAGAAGGTCAACATCACCACTGACCTGGCTTTGATATCCCTTAATGTCTGCCGATCGGCGTGAGAGAGCCAGGTCAAGCCCCATGGGCCCCTCCACCACTGCCTCCCCAAACTCACCCTGAGAGGCCATGTCACACAAGGCCTTGGCATCAAGCGTGGCCTTGATTTTTTCATTCACCGACTCTGTGGCCGAGATGATGGCAACTTTGGGCCGTTTGACGCCGATTTGATGCATGGCTTCAATGGCATTGGCAAGAATGTCCGCCTTTTCTTTAAGACCGGGTTCAATATTCACAACCGCATCGGCCACAAACAGTGGCTTATTAAAGCCGGGAACGTCAAACTTAAAAATATGACTAATACGTCGCTCGGTCCGAAGACCTGCAGAGGACCGTAGGCATGCCGATAGCAACTCGTCGGTATGAAGGCTTCCCTTCATCAGTGCGTTGATGCGTGGATGGACCCCTGCGCAGTCCGCCACCGCCCGCTGTGCCACCTCAATGGCTGACCCCTCAACATTCTGAACTTCAAGACCCAAGAGGCTTAAATCGGATGACTGGGCGAGCGCATGCATTTCTTTCTCGGGCCCGTAGACAACCACGTGCGCAATGCCGTGGCTGTGGCAGTCAATGGCTGCTTTTAGGGCGTCGACAGACAGTGGATAGACCACCCCAATATTGAGTGAATGGCGCGCCCTGCTTTTCTCAATAAGTGCGTCGAGAAAAGGGTAGTGAATGGGCGCCTGACTGGCCTGAATCATGGGTTGATGTCCTGGTTTTGTAATGTGGCTGCAATCGTCGCCGCGGCCCATTGAAGTCGATCAATTTTCTTCACAGCCTCTTTAATACTTAGGCGGGCAACCGGTGCATGCACTGCAACGGCTGCAATGCACTGCCCGTTGTCGTCAAGCACAGGAACCGACAGGCAGTTCAGGCCCGCCGCATACTCTTCCTGATCGATGCTGTAACCCCGACGCGCAATGCGATCAAGTTCTTCTTGAAAGGTTTTCGGGTCTGTAATGGTCTGGGCTGTATAGGCTTGGTAAGGCATTGCCTTAATAAGCGGGTCACGAACGGCAGGCGCCATAAGTGCAAGCATCATTTTGCCGCTGGCACTGCAGTGCGCCGGCACTCGAGAGCCCGGTTTTAAGTCCATACGTAGGGGCCAGTTTGCCTCGGCGCGGTCGAGGTAAACCACCTCAATCCCGTCAAGGATGGTGAGGTTGCAGGATTCATTAAATTCGGAGACCAGCTGCTTCAAAATGGAGTGACGTTGGGCACTAATATGGCTGTGTCGAAGAGTGTCGATCGCCAACGTATTCAGTCGAGGCCCTGGTGCGAAGTGGCGTCCACCGGGCATGCGCTGAACAAACCGCATCTCTTCAAGCCCAAGCAAAAGCCTGTGCACGG
This sequence comes from Burkholderiaceae bacterium, assembly GCA_023261135.1. Classification (GTDB taxonomy): domain Bacteria; phylum Pseudomonadota; class Gammaproteobacteria; order Burkholderiales; family Burkholderiaceae_A; genus Hahnella. Next base: position 5,549 of record JALRJP010000067.1, read on the forward strand.
TTGCCTTGGGCTCATCAAGTCGAACAACCAGTTGGGCCAGAGTCTGCGGCTTCTCCGATTGGGCAATGGATTCGATGAGTGTTAGAAGTCGAAGCGAGGGGTTGCCAATATTGGTCAGCGAACTCGCCGTGGGCGCGACATTGGTTGCCACTCGAAGCCCTGCTGTCAAAGACTGGCCAGAACGCTTTTTGCGGTCTGTTGTTGCGGCAGAACCTGGGCTTGCTTTGGACCTGGCATCACTTTTGGCGTTTGACGGAGCGGATCTCATTCGTTAAATTATGGGTCAAAATGTTCCATTTTTCAAAGAGGATATTCCTCGTCTCTTTCAGACCATCCTGGCTCGTCTAAGCTGTGTGGCAGAAGCTTTTCCCTTTTCTTAAGTGGTTTCCTCAGTGGCCCAAGTCCGGTCATGTGCAGTCTGACTTCTGGGCGGGTCTTACTGGGGCGACCGTTGTCTTGCCCCAAGGGGTAGCCTTTGCAACCCTGGCAGGAATGCCGCCGCAGTATGGTCTTTATGCGGCCATGGTGCCTTGTATTGTTGCGGCCCTCTGGGGTTCGAGCAGAGTCATGGTGACCGGCCCAGCCAATGCGATCTCTTTAACGACGCTGGCTTTGGTTGCTCCTCTGGCGATTCCAGGAAGCCCAGATTATATTGCCCTGGTTTTAAGTCTGACGTTTTTAGTGGGCGTTCTGCAACTCGCGATTGGCGTCTCGGGCCTTGGCCGACTGGTTGAAAAAGTGCCGCATGCTGTCATTCTTGGTTTTACCATTGGTGCCGCAGTACTTATTGCCAATAGCCAAGTAGGTACCGCTTTGGGTCTTGCGCTTGAGCGCACAACCTCTATTTTGGTGACCGCCAATCAAGTGATGGACCGCTTGGACCAAATTAACTTTTTTCCGCTGGCCATCGTGGCAATGACCATTGTTCTCATTCTTTTATTCGAGAAAATTTCACGTCGGTTACCGGCGATGTTCTTCGGACTTTTACTCGCATCGGCCGCCACCTGGCTTTTTACAGACCTACTTAATCAGCCCAAACTTCCGGCGGTTTCTGAGCTTCCAAGTGCATTGCCCTTGCTGTCTTGGCCCATTCCCTCGCCTGAGGTTCTACCCTCACTTATTGTGCCTTGCCTGGTGATGACCATGCTTGCGCTGGCAGAAGCCTCTGCTATTGCAAGGGCTATGGCGGCCCGTCAGGGTATTGCTTTTAACGGAACGCAAGAGGTTATTGGTCAGGGTCTGGGAAATCTTGCAGGCTCTTTTTTCTCGTCCTATCCGACCAGTGGCTCGTTTAATCGATCGGGAGTCAACATTGCCAGTGGTGCGAAAACGCCAATGGCCGCGGTGATCGCCTCCCTGTTACTGATTCTAATTCTTGCTTTTGGCCGTGAGTTTGCAACCCTTCTACCTCTTGCCTGTATTGCGGGTGTTTTATGGGTCGTGGCCTGGCGTCTTATCGACAAACGCGATCTACGTCATACCCTAGGGCTAGGCTGGACGAATCGTTTGACATGTTTGTTCACGATGGGCGCAACCCTTTTCTGGTCGCTTGAGGCGGCACTTATCGGCGGCGTGATCTTGTTCTTTGCGCTGCAGCGTATTTTGGGCCCCGATCAGAAGGTCACTCCTCAAGGCTAGAGGCTGCATTGCTTCAGTACTCACATGAACCATGGCTCTCTCCGTTGAAAGCCTAAGTCCTTGGCTCGATCCAAACCTAAGCTCCCACCTTTTCATGTTGGCGGGGATCTTTCTTCTTGGAGGCCTTGTACGGGGAGCAACAGGCTTTGGCGGTGCAATGGTCATGATTCTTCCCTTGGCCACTATCTTCTCAATGCCTCAGGCCATTGCCATTTCTTTTGTTTTGGAATTCTTTGGCCCTCTCTTTTTATTGAAAGCAGCATTACGCAGGGTTAAGGAATCCCGGGAGTCGATTGTTTTATTAAAGTCCTTCTTGATTTGGTCGGTTCTGGGGCTTCCTCTAGGTAGTGTTCTGCAGAGCCATCTCAATTCCGAGCTTGTGGGCCTAATTGCCAGTATGACGATTGCGGGCATTGCGCTTGCGATGCTTGTCGGCCTTAAAAGCTTCGCCTTAAAAGTGTCGGCAAGACTAACGCGTGGAGTTGCCGTTGTTTGCGGGACACTCATTACACTCACCGGGGTAAGCGGTCCCATTGTGGCGACCTACTTTTTATTGGGTGTGTCCGACGGACTTTTAACGCGGGCCATGATGCATGTCTATGTCACTCTCATTTGTATCTTCACCCTGGCCATTCTTTTTGGCCTTGGGCTTGCCGGGCCTGAGGTTTTGCCTGTTCTTGTTCTTGGCCTCCCCATTTACATATTGGCCTCGTCGGCAGGACAACGCCTCACAGATCTCATGTCGCCTTACCGTCTAAGGCAGTTGGTACTGGTCTTTATTCTCATAAGTAGCATCATGTTCCTGATTCGATTTTCCCCTGTACTTTTAGATGTTTAGTGGCTACTGGCCGCCACCATTTTTTGCCAGGTTTGTGCGGCGGGTCTCAAATTGAAGTGTCCGTCAATGAAGCCAAACCTGGGGTAGTAGCCGCGATCGATATCTGCGAAGGTATCGAAAACAAAAAATAGCTCGGGGTATTGATTCGAGAGCTCAAGTGCAAGTTTTGATAATTCGCTAAGCCTTTCTGTGTCATCGTTTAGAACAGCGGTGGAAGACCCAGCGGTCTTAATGGAGAGTTGAATTTTGCATTGGCACGTCCTGGCCCAAGAAGCGCAATGCTCGGCAGCAAAGACCAAGTCATCTTTAAACTCATGACGAACGACTACTCCCGAGAGACAGCCTGTTGACACCATATTTTTCATCCACGAGGTGTGCTCCTTAAGTTCATTCACTAAAAATCCGGCACGAATGAAATGGCTGAATAGGTGGCCATGCGTGCGCTTTTCAAGGCCTTCATCTCGAAGTGGGGACAGAAAAAGCTGAATACCCGTTGCCTTGCAGAAAGACTGGTACGCGATCGTTGCCTTGTTAAAGTCTTCGAGTCTTTGATTGCATTCCAGGGCTTGAATTCCAAGATCGGTGAGCGAAAGAAGTCTGTCACTCGGCGCGCCCAATTTCGTCATCCAGACGGAAATTCCCTGTTGTACGAGTAGTGGTATACGCCCTCGGGCCTCCTCTGTACGAGTGTCAATTTCCGGGATTTTTACCAGCTTTATCCCTATTTCGAGCAGTGCCTGCAGAGGGTAGTCGTTGCGGGCAAACTTCCTTCCGAACTCTTGAACGCCCCCCGTGGCTGAAATTTGTTCGGACTGAGCCCAGGGGTGCCGGAGTTCTACCCCAACGCTTGAATAGCTAGAGATATGCGGGTGCGCAAGAAAAATTGGTGAAGTTGATGCTTTGCTGTTTGGGGCCTGTCGCTCGCCCTGCGTACGAATGGAATAAGTCACGGACTTGTCACTGAACACATCAACCAGGAAGTAGCCAAAGCGTCCCGGATCCCCCCTCCCGAATTCCACTTGTGGCGCAATACGGTAGAAGGCAGCAAAGTCGTGCCTCATAAAGGCCGTGGAGGGAAGCATAAAAAACTTAGCCTCACCGATCTGATCAAGCCAAAAGTTATGAACATGACCCGCAAAAATAGTATCAATGCCTGGCTTCTTCAGTAATTGAAGGAGCCAGGAACGGGCCGGCTGATCGATATTGTCGTAGTTGCCTGGTTCGTCTTCACGCCATAAGTAGGGTGGGTAGTGCATAAAAATGTAACGACGCCCTTGGCATGGTTTTTTAAGAAGCGCCTCAATCCAAGCGCGTTGATCTCCTTCCT
>JALRJP010000068.1 GCA_023261135.1 Burkholderiaceae bacterium
GGTTGACTCGCGCTCTGCGCGCACGAGACGTGGACCTTTGTATTTTTCCCACTGACCCAAAGGCAGAAAGACGACCGCACGACCCTGCTGGCGCAGCTGGACAACCTTTTGCTGTAGGCCTTCAGTACCAGGGCCAGTATGGTCGTTGTTGTCTTTAGGGCTGTCTTTTCCGCCGCCGGATAGCCAAGGGGCTGCCACTGCCCTTGTCTGAGCACTCGCGATGGGGTCCGCGCCTGCGTGTTGTTGTGCGATGAGGCCCAGCGAACGAAGTTCAAGGCTAAAGCCTGTGGCCGGTCGTGACCGGCCAAAATCCTCGCCCAGCCCATCGTAGCGACCACCACGCACAACGGCATCGGCAAAGCCTTGGCAATAGACCGAGAACATAATGCCGTTGTGATACTGCCAGCCCTTGAGGTCAGCCAGATCAACGGTCAGCGCGCACTTGGGATGCTTTACAAAAAGTGCCGAGTCGGCAACTGCCTGAAGACGGTCAAGGGCCTGTTCAATGGGCGCAAGCTTGGGCAGTTGACCGCGAGCACGGTCAATGACGTTGTTCTCGCCTCGTGCAGGCCCGTAAAGCTCGGTGAGTGCAAGAAGGGCCTTTCGGGTCTCGGACTTCAGTAAGGTCAACGCCTCTAAGGCGGGCTTATCTTTGGACTGCAAAGCCTCAAGGGCCTGCTGTGCAATGGCCTCCTGGTCTTTAAGCACGGGGTCGCTTTCCTGCAGGGCCAGGAAAATGCCACGGTCAGTCAGGTCAAGGTGCGCGGCCTCAATGCCTGCTGCCGAAAGACTTGCTAGCGCGAGCTCTTGAATCTCAAGGTCGGCCTCAATACCAGAGTGGCCATAGAGTTCGCAGCCCACCTGAATCGGCTCCCGGCTCGAGAGAAGACCCGCCGCCTGCGCATGCAACACGGAGCCCGCATAGCAAAGACGGTTAAGGTCCTCCGAGCGAAACAACTGAGCGTCAATGCGGGCAGCCTGCAGGGTGATGTCAGGACGCATAGCCAAGAGCCTGCCGGTGAGCTGGTCGGGCATGGTGAAGCTACGCGCCTCAAGATCGCGCACACCCTTTAAGGAAAAGCTACTGGCATGCTCAAAAAGAGGTGGCTGAACCAGCCGGTAACCATGGGCTGCAAAGAGATCAAGAAGCCGCCTCCGCAGCCCCTCGATTCGCTCGGCCTCTTCTGGAAGCTGGTCAGAGACTTGTTCGGGAAGAAGCCAGGCGGGCATGCGACGCAACGGGGGAGACGAAGGGTACGAGCCGAGACCGCCGACAAACGGCTAACGACGGGTCGGCGCCTTGAAGTACTTGAAGAAGTCAGCCTGCGGGTCGGTCACGATAAGATCCGAGGACTTATTGAAGCTCTCACGGTAGGCCTGAAGACTTCGGTAGAAGGAGGCGAACTCGGGGTTCTGCCCAAAGGCCGCAGCATAATTCGAGGTGGCCTTTGCATCGCCATCACCTCGAAGGCTCTGTGCCTTTCGGTAGGCCTGAGCAAGAATGACCTCTCGCTGACGATCAGCATTGGCTCGAATTTTCTCGGCTTCGGCAGCACCGGTGGAGCGGCGCTCACTGGCAATAGCCTTACGCTCGGACTCCATTCGTCGAAAAACGGAGTCACGAATTTCTTCTGCAAAATCAACCCGCCGAAGACGAACATCGATAATTTCCACACCAATTTGCTTGGCGTCTTCAGCCACCCGGCGAGAGACACCGTCCATAACCTGCTCGCGCGCGCCAGAGATCACCTCATTGACCGTCCGGGTTGCAATTTCATTGTTAAGGCCGTCACGAAGAGCGCGGGAGATACGGTCTTCTGCGCTTGCTGCACGACCCGCAACACTGGTGAAGAACGCGCGAGGGTCAGCAACACGCCATTTCACATAGGTGTCGACCACCACGTTTTGCTTCTCGCGCGTAATAAAACGGTCTGCATCGGGATTGTCGATGGTGAGCGTGCGCTTCTCGATAAAGACAACGTTCTGAAAAGGCTGGGGCAGCTTAAAGTTCAGGCCCGGTTCAGAGATAACTCGCTTGATTTCACCAAGGCCAAAGACAAGGGCATGCTGCCTCTGGTCAACAACAAAGACCATAGAGCTACCAAGCATAAGCAGAACAAGAAGGCCGGCAATGGCTGCAAAGAGCTTATTCATCTAGCGGCCCTCCCGAAAACGGTCCCGAAGACTTGCACCCGAGGCCGCAGGCGCGCCAAGGCCTTGAGGCGCAGGAAGGGGGGGCGACGAGTTGTTCGGTGTTGTCATGTTTGAAATAGCAGCCGCAGCAGACTTTTGCGCCTCGGCGGAAGTCTGCTGGATGATTTTATCCAGCGGCAGATAGAGAAGGTTGCTGTTGGACTTGGAGTCAACGATGACCTTGCTGACGTTGGTAAAGACCTCTTGCATGGTCTCGAGGTATAGACGCTCCCGGGTCACTGCAGGGGCACGGGAGTATTCAGCCACCACCCGACTGAACCTTTCGGAATCACCCTGAGAAGTAGCAATAACGCGCTCGCGGTAACCCTCTGCCTCTTCAATAAGCCGGTCTGCAGCACCACGCGCACGAGGAATGACGTCGTTAGCATAGGCCTGACCCTCGTTCTTGACACGCTCAGCATCCTGCGCCGCCTTAATGGCGTCGTTAAAGGCGGCCTGCACCTCCTCAGGGGGCTGAACATTTTGAATGGTGACATTCACAATGGTTAAGCCCGACTCGTAGCGATCGGCAATACGCTGCGTGATATTCAGTACCTCTCGACCAATGGCCTCTTTGTTCTCGTAAAGCACAGCGTCGGCGATGCTGCGGCCTACGACCTCGCGCATGGCGGTCTCTGCAGCCTGCACAACAATGTCGTCGGGTCGGGTGTTGTTGAAAAGATAATGCTCGGGATTGCCCACCCGGTACTGAACCGCAAACTGCAGTTCAATCATGTTTTCGTCGCGTGTGAGCATGAGTGAGTCACGGCTTTGGCCTGCCCCACGCTCACCCCGATAACCTACAGTGGCCTGCCGAAGCTGGGCAATATCAACCAGTTCATGCTCCTCGATGGGATAAGGAAGACGCCAATTGAAGCCCGCACCACTTGAATACTTGTACTCACCAAATCGAAGCACAAGGCTGGCCCGACCTTCTTGAACAATGTAAAAGCCAGAGGCGAGCCATATAAGAACCAGGCCCACCAATAGGGCGATGATCATGGCGGGGTTGATGTTGAAGGAAGGCAGCGAGGGACCTGAACCACCGCCGCCGCCACCGTTATTACCCCAGGGGTTGCGCGGACCACCACCTTGACCACCCTTTTTGCCGCCAAAGAGGCCGCTGAGACGGCGGTTGAAATCACGCCAGACTTCATCCAGGTCGGGCGGGCCTTCGCTGGGGCGGCGAGGACCTTGACGATTACCCTGCCCAAAAGGTGACTGAGGCTGCTGCCGATCGTTGTCGGCTTCGCCTGAGTCGTTATCGGACTGCCCACGTCCGTTGGGGCGGCCCGATGCATCGTTGGTATTGTCGTTGTCTTGCGACTCGGGGCCTCGACCCCATCGCGGATCACCAATAGAAAAGAGACGGCGTAGACGGAGGATCATGAGTCGGAGGAATTCTTCATTGAGTTTTACAACAGGGACTGCGGATTCACGGCAACAGGAGTTGAATCGATTGGGGCCATAAGCCTTGGGTCGAACTGCGAATGGCGAGGCCATCCGAACTCTGCAACCGCCTGACGAACAATATCGAGGCCCAGCCCTTTCTCAGCACTGAACCAGACCTTGGAGATCCTACCACAGGGCCCTGGCTCTCCTCGGGGCGCTACCCCTACAAGGTCGGTCTTGTTAAAAAGGTCGATACGGGGCACGTGACTGGCCCCAATTTCTTCAAGCACTTGGCAGACCGCCTGCTGGTGGGCATGGGACTCGGGATCTGCGGCATCGACAACATGCAAAAGAAGGTCAGCATGCACGGTCTCAAGCAGGGTGGACTTAAAGGCCTGCACCAGGCTGTGGGGCAGAGCCCGAATAAATCCCACGGTGTCGGACAACACCATGTATTGGCCGGGGTTCAAAAAAACCCTGCGACTTGTAGTGTCGAGTGTTGCGAAAAGCTGGTCGGCCGCAAGAACGCCGGCATGGGTCAGTCGATTGAAAAGCGTGGACTTGCCCGCATTGGTGTAGCCAACAATAGAAACCTTCAGGCTCTGGTCGCGATTGCGCCCACGCCTGCGGTTCTCGCGTTGACGATGCACCTCGTCAAGCCGCTTACGCAAGGCCTTGACCCGCTGGCCAATCAGCCTTCGGTCGGTCTCAAGCTGTGTCTCACCTGGCCCGCGAAGCCCAATGCCCCCCTTTTGCCTTTCAAGATGGGTCCAACCCCTAACAAGCCTTGCCGACAGATATTCAAGCTGAGCAAGCTCAACCTGCAACTTGCCCTCGTGCGTGGCTGCTCGCAGCGCGAAAATATCAAGAATTAACGCCACCCGGTCAAGCACGCGACAGCCCAACTGCCGGGCCAAATTACGCTGCTGACCCGCCGACAGTTCGTGGTCGAAGATGACCAGCTCAATGCTCTGTGCAAGGCAGACCTGCCGAAGTTCTTCAACCTTACCGGACCCAATAAACATGGCCGGGTCCGGTCGATCGCGACGGCTTACAGACTGCTCAACGACCCGAGCCCCCGCGGATACCGCAAGGGCCTGAAGCTCCGAGAGATCGGGCGCGGAAAGCCGACCAAGCTGGGCGGCAACAAGAAGGGTTTTAGGCTGACTTGAAAACTGAGCCCGCGACTGCGCTGAGCGGGCAAAGCTTTCAAGCTCCCCGAGCTCGAGGGTTGAAAGCAGTTCAGCTGGGGTCGTTTTCAATCGAGAAGTTCACGGCTCGCGAAGGAACGATGGTGGAGATGGCGTGCTTGTAAACCATTTGGGTGACGGTGTTCTTCAGTAAGACCACGTATTGATCAAACGATTCGATGTGGCCCTGGAGCTTAATTCCGTTGACCAAATAAACGGAAACTGAGACATGCTCACGTCTTAGGGTGTTAAGGAAGGGGTCTTGAAGTGCCTGGCCTTTATTTGTCGTCATGGTGCGCTCCATTGTTCTAATCATTCTGAAACGAAACTATACCCTTGGTCGAAGGGGATCAAAACGCGGTTAACCTTCATTCCACGTAGGGATTGCGGGCGTTTTTCCATTCGATGCGTAGGGGAGTTCCATCGAGCGCAAAAAAGTTACGAAATTGGCTCTCAAGGTAACGCCGATAACTGTCGGTCACTTGGTCCAGCGAGGTGCCATGCACAATGACAATAGGTGGGTTTTGACCGCCCTGGTGTGCATAGCGAAGCTTGGGGCGTTGGCCAGCCCTGCGAGCCGGCTGCTGGCGCTCAACAGCATCGCGAAGAACGCGGGTTAGACGCGGTGTAGAAAGTTTACGTGTGGCAGCCTCGTAGGCATGAAGCACCGATCGCATAAGGGCATCAAGCCCATGGCCTCTGCGCGCCGAAATGAAGTGTGTCTTAGCCCAGTACAAAAAGGGAAGCTTGCGGGCCAGCAGGCGCTTGGCCTCGTCCCGGGCGCCCAGGTCAAGGCCGTCCCACTTGTTAACCGCTACCACAAGGGCGCGGCCGGCCTCGGTAATGAAGCTGGCAATCTGCGCGTCCTGATCGGAAATGTCTTGTTGGGCGTCAAGCACCAGAATCGCCACATTCGAGGACTCGACCGCCTGGAGTGTCTTTATGACCGAGAACTTTTCAATGGCCTCAAAAACACGACCACGTCGTCTTAGCCCCGCGGTATCAATAAGCCGGAAAGGTTTGTCATTGAACTGAAACTCGATCTCAATGGCGTCACGCGTGGTGCCTGGCTGGTCAAATGCAATGACTCGCTCCTCACCAAGTAAGGCATTCACCAGGGTAGATTTACCCACATTCGGACGCCCCACAATAGCAAGCCGAAGTCCACGCTCCTGCGACTCGGCATCAATAACACCGGCATCGTCCGTGCCGTCTCCGCCATAACCCTCCTCCTTTGCAGCCCGGCCTGTTACTGCAGACCGCGAGACTTCAAGCAAGCCCAGCGCCTTTTCAATCAGAGCATGCACCCCGTCGCCATGGGCTGCGGAGAGCGCATGCGGCTCACCAAGACCCAGTTCGTAGAACTCGGCCGTTCGCCCCTGGGCTGTCAGCCCCTCAAGTTTGTTCACGGTAAGAAGAACGGGCCGACCCGCCCGTCTAAGCCGTTGCGCAATACGATGGTCTTGGCCGGTTAGGCCCTCACGCCCATCGGTTATAAAAATAGCAACATCGGACTCTTGAAGCGCCTGCTCTGTCTGTCGGGCCATCTCGGCAAGAATGCCGTCCTTGGCCACCGGCTCGAACCCCCCCGTGTCCACGACCAGATAGCCACCCGGGCCCAAGCGGCCCTCCCCAAAATGCCGGTCACGGGTGAGCCCCGGAAGGTCGGCCACCAGGGCGTCACGCGATCGCGTGAGCCGGTTAAAAAGCGTGGACTTGCCTACATTGGGACGCCCAACAAGGGCAAGGACCGGCTTCAAAGGATACGTATCAAGGGCGAGGTCAAGGCCGAAGAAGCGAGACTCTGCCTGCCTGGGTTTGAACCAAAAGCCCCTCGGTGGTGGCAATCATAGGGCCCGAGGGGCGCCCCCCTTCAAGCCTTAAGCGGCCAACCAATGCACCCGTCTGAAGGTCCAACCCGTGTAAGTACCCCTCACTATCCCCAAGCCAGGCGGCCCCTGCAAACAGAACCGGTGCAGAAAGCTGGCGAAGGAATAGCGCATCGTTGGTCCAGGCGCGCTCGCCTGTTCGACGGTTAAAGCCCGCAACTCGGTCGCTTGCATCGACCGCAATCAGCCAGTCTTCGTTGGCTGCAATGGGTAAGGCCAAGGCAAACGATTTCTGCCAAATACCACGGCCATTGGCCGACTGCCGGCAGCCCACCGCATTCTGGTAAGCCCCGAAACAGACCACATCGGAGAGCGCCACGGGCGAGCCCAGCAAATCGGAAATTCGCTCCACTTCATTGCTGCCTCGAGGAACAACCACCTGGGACTCCCAGACCACCGCGCCGTTGGAGGCATTGAGCCAGAGCATTCGGCCAGCTGGAAGACCTGCTAAAAGATCGGTTGGACCAAGCGGCTCGTTAAGGGCGGCTGCCGCAGGACTTGGGGCAACCCGCAGACCCGACTCGCCGTGCAGCACAAGGCTGGGCAGAGTTCTTTGCAAAAGCCAGCGTCGATTGCCTGTTTCTTTGTCAAAGCCAACAAGCCGGTTGTCGGCAAGCCGAACCGCAACCACACCACTGCTAATTGCAGGTCGCTCAAAGCTCACGCCGCCCATGGCCTGGCGCCACCGCAGCTGTCCCTTTGCATCGATGAGAACAAGCTCGCCGGCTCGGGTCACGACAGCGTACTGGCCTTCAGCGCTTGCCGCACCCGTTCCCACGCCAGCTGCAAGCGGCTGGCCCAGGCTTAAACCCCAGAGCCGTTGACCTGTACCAAGGGAAAAGGCCTGCACCTGGCCCTCTCGACCGGCCACGACAGCCATGCCTGCCGAGACTGCGGGGCTAAATGCACCTTGACCGGAAGCCGAGCTACCAATCGAGGGGGCAGGGTCCGCCGGCTGGCTCCAGATCGCACGAAGGCCAATACGCTCATCGATGGCGGAGAGGCTGGCGGGTTTGAGTTTCGGTGAACTCGAACAGGCCGCTAGAAAAACCAAGCAGAGCCCGAGGCCTAAGGGGCGCGAAAAGGATGTCTTCATGACTGCCATTATTGCTTGACTGCGGGCTCTGCCATAAACGAGGGCAGACTGGCTAACTTGCGCGAGACCAGATCGGCCGCGGCGGACTTGGGCGGCTCACCCCCCCAGGCGGCCAGGGCCTCCTGCCAAGCCTTACGTGCTTGGTCGTTACGACCCATCAGTGCAAGCACATCGCCACGGCGGTCATTCACCTGGGCAAGCATGGCCTCCACGGGCTTTTCTTCGGTGAGCACAGAAAGGGCTCGGTCAAGACGATTGAGGTCGATCAAAAGACTGGCCATTCGCAGACGTGCAATCCAGGCGAGCCCTTCATCGGAATGATTCTTAATGGGCTCGAGCCACTTGACAGCCTTTTCAAGATCGCCCCCGCCCACCAGCGACTTTGCCATACGCATAGCCGCCAGAGCATGGTGCATGCTGCCTCGATGATCCTCGGCAATGCGGGTTGCCAGGGCCTGAGCATTGGTGATGTTTTGCTGAGCAAGCGACTGCTCAAACTCACTAAGCAATCGCGAGGCCTTCTCACCCTGATGCGCGGTGTAGGCCTGATAACCCTGGTAACCCCCGAACCCAAGGGCAATAACCACCACAGCGAAAACGATAAACCGGCCATTGTCGCGCCAGAAGCCCCGAATGGCGGCCATTTGTTCTTGTTGCTCAAGATCCTCACGCATTGTCCTGCTCTCTCCTGTCCATGTTGGCCAATAACTGCGAAACCGGCATCGTGGCCTGCTGGCCTTGTCCACGAAGAGGCTTAACGGTGACTTGGCCGGTAAGGCTCTCGTCATCGCCAATCAGCAAGGCCATCTCAGCCCCACTGGCATCGGCTTTCTTCATCTGTGATTTCAGACTGGTCTGCCCCGGATCAAGAACAACCCGTAGGCCACGGTCACGCAACTGCTCGGCAAGCTTTATGGCAGGTGCACGCGCGTTTGGGCCGAAATGCACGAAATAGGCGTCCGGGGCCTTCGGCGTTTCAATGCCTTGCGCCTCTTGGACCAGCAGAATGAGTCGCTCAACACCCATGGCAAAGCCTGTGGCTGCCGCGGGCTTGCCCCCCATGCGCTCAACCAGACTATCGTAGCGCCCCCCCCCACAGACGGTGCCTTGAGCACCCAGCTTGTTAGTCACCCACTCGAAGACCGTCAGGTTGTAGTAGTCAAGGCCACGGACAAGTCGCGGATTGAGTTCGTAAGCAATACCCTGGTCGTCAAGCAAAGCTAAGAGACGCTGCTGAAACTGCCGTGCATGCTCGCCTAAGAACTCCGGCAGTTGGGGCGCATTCTGTATAAGCGTCGCCATATCCGCATTCTTAGAATCCAGGATTCGCAGAGGATTGGTGCCAAGACGTCGGCGACTGTCGTCGTCGAGCTGGTCATGGTGAGACTGAAAATAATGAACCAAGGCTTCGCGATGACGTGCCCGGTCCTCGGACATGCCCAAGGAATTCAGCTGAAGCGTCGGGGCAAAATCACCGGTGAGTCCAAG
>JALRJP010000069.1 GCA_023261135.1 Burkholderiaceae bacterium
ATGGGTGTTTCGGCCTTGAACTTAATGGTCTTCAGCGCATAAGTAATAGCGCCAATAAACTCAGGAATAGAGGACCTCGCCAAAACCACAAAAGCCGTACCCAGCACAACAATGAGCAAGGAAGGCACATCCACAAACGGCCCGGGGTCGCCCATGGCCATAACCACCATGGCAAATGCACCTCCAAGACCAACAATGGTTGCGATATCCATAGCCTAAAAACTCCTTTGCGGTTAAGTCATTCGCGTATAGTAAAGACAGATTCGACCAATCACTTGAAGACTTAATGACCGGTCACCTTGCATTAAAGCGTATCTGGCAAATTGGAGCAGGCGCGGCCTGCTTTGTTGGGTTAATAGGCTGCGCAGAATCGCTTCGGCAGACACCTGCATGCGACGATTATTTTACGACCGGCGACATGGGGCGCTTCAAGCTTCAAAGCCCTGAAGTTGTTCAGGATACCGCCTCCAAACTACTCTGGTATCGCTGTGCCGCCGGCATGGCCTGGCTAAATGACGCCTGTGTAGGAGACCCTGCCGAGCTGTCCTTTGAAGAGGCCCAAAACTATGCGGCAGAGTTTTCAAAGGCCTCTGGAAAAACCTGGCGTGTGCCCAACTACGACGAAATGAAAGACCTGGCTGAAACCCAGTGCGACAACCCCGCCTTTAACCCTACAGCCTTTCCTAACCTGCCGATCGAGAACTTCTGGACCACTACAACCCAGGTGGGCTCACCCTGGCAGGCCTGCACCATCTATTCGTTTACGGGTGTCGGCCATTGCCGCACCCGTCGCACGCAGCCCCTTATGTTTTTGCTTGTTCACGACCCTTCCAAGCCTTAAACCTTTTTTATCCCGCACTGGCCCGAAAAAAGCCGGTTCAAAGATTTACCCCGCGGCAAGCTCTTAGCGCATCGCTAGTTGGTCGCTCTTGGCTTTGCCTCAGTTGTTTCGCCACCACCTGCATCACGCTTAGGAAAGGCAACGAATGCTTCAGCCTGACTACGACGCGTTGCATCACGAAGGGCCTCTTTGTAACGCTGCTGCTCAAGAGTTATCAGGGCCTCAAGCTGACGCTTTAAATTCGTCACATTGCCGCCCACGGCCTGAAGTTGCTTCACTTCCTGAGTAACAGCCGTGACGTTTTTCGTAACACCACTGACCTCCTTGTTCACAGTTGCAATCTTGGCACTTGCATCCGAGAGCGCCTTGGACTGCGACTTAATTTGTCCTTCCAGGCCGGCAACCTGCTTAAGCAAGGCCTCAAGCTGTGGGTTCGGCGGGGGTGCTTTGGGCTTAGAGAGCTCAGCAAATCGTTTTGCGTCCTCTTCGGCCTGCTTAGCCATGGACTCTTCTTGCTTCTTCAGAGACGCCGCGAACTCCTCAACCCGCGCGGCAATTTGCTGGTAGGACTGAGAGATTTCTTCATTGCGCTTGGCCATGCCCATGAGGTCTTGGTTCATGCCACGCACGGAATCAAGGCTGTCACGAAACTCAATAAGCTGCGTGCCCATTTTTATAAGCAAGATATCGGACTGAGAGATTTTGCTTCCCATTTGAACAGCCATTGCAGCAAACACGCCGGCTCCCGCCAGAATGAAGACCACAGAAGCCGCAAGCAGAAAGCCCGTAATTTTCTGGCCCTGGGTTGCACCTTTGGTGAGACGCCCCGTGGCCTCGAACAAGGACTTGTGAGTGGTTGAGGCAGAACTTGCCGCCTTATTGGCAACCTCTGCGGCATCAAGAACGGTCGAGATAATGGTCTGAAGTTGCTCAGCCGCTTTCTCAGCTTCTTTCTTGGCCTGAAGATGTGCTTTTTCAGCCGCACGAAAATCTGCCTCGGCAGCCTTAAGCTCTTGCACTAAAGCAGGGTCAATAGGCTCTTGCTCAATCGCCTTCTCGACTTCATCGGCAATGGGCTCGTCTGCGGCGGTAGGCTCAGCGTCAACCGCTGCACCTTCGGCCTCTGCAGCCTTCTGCTCAGGCTCTTTGTCGTCTACTCCGGACTTTTCTTCTGCCATGGTCGTACCTTTCTAATTCGAGAAACAGCACTGGCCGCTGCTGGCTCAGGGCTGCTCGAGGCAACCGACACCGTTGCCAATCCTTTTCGTATATCGGCAGTTTGCTCACGAATTACAGTGAGTCGCTGCTTTATTTGTTCAACATCCCCAAAATAAGCAACGGGCTGGAAGACCGGTTTAGGAACCTTGCGCAGAAGCTCGTCAATGCGACTGGGCTTTCGACTGCCCCAATGCCCAGACTTCGCTCGGTGTAATGCCTCTTCGGGAAGCTCAATACGACCGCGTTCCACAATGGCTTTTTCAAGCGAAACAAATCCCGATAACTTTGCAGAAGCGGCCTGCCCACCTTGGTTGCGATCGTTAATAGCTTCGGTGTCACCTCCACCTTGGTAGCGATCGTTAAAAGCCTGCGGACCGCCTGCGCCCTCAAAACGGTCTTCGATGGGCTTGGTATCGGCGCCCCCTTGGTAGCGATCATTAATAGCTCCAGCAGTTGCCCCCGCGAATTTGTCATTCCAAGAACCCGCGCTACTAACGCCCTCGGTGCGATCTTGAAAGCCTTCTCTCTGAAGGCTCGGCCCCTCGGTTGGAGATAGTTTTTGTGTGTCAGGCCCACCCTGGTAGTTGTCTCGAATAGCAGCGCCTGCCTGACCTGCTGCATAACGATCTTCAATGCCAGTCTGACCTTGACCGGCCAAGTAGCGATCCGCCGCACCCGCCGATGCCTCGCCTGACTCAAAGCGATCACCCTTGTTGCCGCGCGAGGCTGTCTCGAACCGGTCGCGCCCATAGCCCGAAGAGCTTGGTGCAGCCGACTGAAAATCATCTTGGATAGACCGGGTATCGGCGCTTTGCGGAATCGCCTTACGGCTCACCGCCACAGTGCCTCCCTCAACCACAGTTACCTCATGGGCGTTGTTAGACCGAATTATTTCTCCGGCCTTGTTGCTCCACTTCAAGCGTCGCTTGGGTCGCTGCGGCGCCTGCCCTTGGGGGGCGCCCACGCTTGTATCGCTTGATTCTGTCTGGCCTGGGGCCAAATTGTCTTCCATTGCTTGGGGCTCCTAATGCATCGGTGACCCTTGCAAAAAGTCACGCCTAATTAGGGATTCGGCAGCAAGGGGCGAATTTTAGAGGCCTCTCGCAACCACATATCACGAGGAAGCCCGGGCTGTGCCATAAATCGTTGGGCCTGCTCCATGGATTCAAAGGGACCCGACACAAGCACGAAGTTAGGCGTAGGACTTCCAGGGGTACGCCGAAGTTCCAAGAGCCTAGCCTGACGAAGTGCGGGCCGGCTTCTCCAGAAAACCTCGACGTTGCCACGACTGGGCGAAGCGATGTGCTGCACATAAAAACCCGCGGTAAGGTCAGTAACTACGTCGGGGCGAGTGACGCCACCCGAGGGTGGTGTTGGTGTCGGGACTTGCCGAGCCACGGGAGGGGATGCAGGTGCAGGCCGAACCGCTGCAGGTGCAGGTGCGGGTGCGGTTGCAGTCGTCGATGCCGCAGGTGGCGAAACCGAGGGCGTTGTGGGTGGGGACGACTGGGGTGAAACAGCGGAGTTCACTGTGTTTGGGGCAAGACGAACGGCAGGGTCAGTTTCTTGACGCTCGGGAATGGGGCCTTTCACAATAAACTGACGCTGACCCGCCGGGGCATTGGGCGCTGCAGCGGTTGGAGTATTCGGTGCGGCTGTGGCCTGCGGGTTTGCGGTGGCTTTGGCTTGGTTAGCAATCGCAGCCGGCCCCGCTTCAGGTGCAGACACAGGATCGGATGAGCGGAGCGGCTGAGCAGGCGAGCCCTCGGCGCTTGGGGTTGATGAAGCCGCCAACTCGGGCGTGTTGCCTACAGCGGGGTTCGCTGCAACAGGAGTTTGCGGAATAACGGCCGGGGCAACGGACAGCGTATCCGCCCCCATCTCAGGCAGACGTTGTATCAGAGTTAACAGTGCCGAGGCTCCTAGGGCAAGGATGCCGACAACCAAGATGGTGGGAAACTTTTTCTTGGGCGCTGTCACCGGCTGGCGGGTGTCGGCCGCAAGCGCCTCTGCAGGCTCGTCGTCCAAGGTGCCCGAAAGTCGAGGCTCCTCTTTAGCATTTGCCCCAGCGTTTCGAAGTGGCGCCATGGTGGCTGAAAACGAGGGAGCCTGGCTCGCGGCTTCTGGAACATCCTGAACGGATGCCTCGCCTGCCGCCTTCTTGGCTGTTCGCTTGGCAAGTTCCGACTGGGTAGAGCCTGGCGAAAGCCCAAGCGCCTCATCGGCGCGGGCAAGCACAGAGAGCGTCTCTTGCAAGGCCTGGCTGGCATTGGATTCTTCCCCCAAAAGAGCAAGAAAGGCCTGGGCCTCTGGTAGAGAACCCTGGGCCGTCGCCCGGTCGAGCAGGTCTTGCTTCTCGGTGGCAGTGGGCAGGCTTAATTCCCAATGCACCATTCGCTTGCCAAAGGCCTCAACTTTTTTAGGGGCATCGGCATGGGCATGTAACAACAGCGCAACTCGGGTATTGGCGCCAGGGAAGTCTTTAAGAAGCCGTGCCAGCAGTTGAACCTCGCGAACACCTGTGGCCCGACCGTCGTAAACCAGAAGAAGACGACTGGGAGCCATGGAGCCCTCGGTTTTAAGGGCTTCCGAGACTGACATGCTCGCCAGGATGCGATTAAAACGATCAATGAGGGCGTCGGTGCTGTCGGGTGAATAAATTTCAACGGCAAGCCTGGAGGTTCGTCGCAGCTGCTCTGCGAAAAGCCGTCCGTAATGGTCGAGCAGCGCATCGCTATGAGAAATAAAAGCAATACTTAGCTGCTCGTCGGTGACAGCCCGCACCATACGGTCCAGCCGAACTTTGTCGTCGGGCCGAACGAAAAGATCGGGGTTATAACCAAGGTCAGGACTGTCCATAACCTACAGTTTACTGGGTTGCTGCTTTTCGTCCGAGGGCGTCGAACTGCATCGACTCGGGCACGCTGGGGTCGGGTTTAACGGGAAGGCTCCCATCAGGGTTCGTGCTGTTTAAATTAAAGACATAAGCAATAACCTGGGCGACCGCAAAGTAAAGGTCATGGTGAATGGGCTGGTCGACCTCCGAGGTGTAATAAAGCGCTCGGGCCAGGGGTGGCGCTGGGAAAATGGTGACGCCATGAATCTTCGCTTCTTCACGAATACGAAAAGCCAGCTCGTCGACGCCCATGGCTAGAACCACCGGTGCGCCATCAGAGGCCGGGTCATAGGCCAAAGCCACTGAGAAGTGCTCAGGGTTGGTGACCACCACGTCGGCGTCTTTCACTTTTTGCATCATGCGGTTTGCCGCCATCTCTCGTTGGCGCTTACGAATCTGTGACTTGACCTCGGGCCGACCTTCGACGTCTTTCATTTCATCCTTGACCTGCTGCTTAGTCATCTTCATGCGCTCATGAAACGAGTGCTTCTGCCAAGGCACATCAATAAGGGCAATGATAATTAGGCTTGCGGCAACAACAATGGCACAGAAACCAATAAGCTCGGCTGACTTCGCCATGGCAGGCTCGAGGGGCATCATCGAGAGCATGAGAAACTCATCGAGCTTCAGAGAAATAACAAGATAAAGAGCTGTGGCAACGACACTAAACTTCAGAATGGCCTTAAAAAGCTCTACGAGCGAATTCATTCCAAAGATTCTCTGAATGCCGCTAAGCGGATTCATCTTGCTGAACTTTGGCACCATAGCCTTCGGGGCAAAATTGAATCCACCCGTCACAATGGAGGCAGAAAAACCCACCACGGCACAGACAATAAAAACAGGAATAACAAGAAACAGCGACTCGATTGCAAAGTCAGCAAAGAGCTTTGGCATGAGCCGGGGCGATTCAAGGGCACGAAAGTCAATGCGAAAGCCTTGGGCAAAGAGTTCTGCCGTTTCAGTAAAAAACCAAGGCCCAAAGAACAAGAAAAGGCCCATAGCACTTACTAAGACTGCCGCTGTGGGCAGCTCTTGAGAGCGCGCAATCTGGCCTTCCGACCGCGCCTGCTCAAGCCGTCTCGCAGTCGGTTCTTCGGTGCGCTCAAGATCGGAATCGTCACCCACCTCGGTCTTCCCTATTCAAGCCCAAGAATCATTCGAAGGTTAGAGAAGCCCGCCATCCAGAGCCATTGAATACGCGCAGCAATGGCCCCCATGGTGACGTAAAGAATAAGTAGGCCCGCAATAATGGTGGCCGGAAAACCAACTGCAAAAATATTTAAGGTTGGCGCTGCGCGGGTGACTACACCCAGGCCAATATTCACGGCAAGAAGAATCACCATCATAGGAAGCGCAAGCATCACGCCGCCCGCAAACATCATGGAAGACCAGGCAATGAGATGGCCCATTGCGTTGAGACTTAAAAGGCTTGTGCCAATAGGAATCATGCGAAAGCTATCAAGAAGAAGCTCAAGCAGAAGAATATGCCCACCAAGCGCTAAAAATATAAGGCTTCCAACAAGCACGAAAAACTGCGAAAGCACAGGAACACTACCAATGTTGGGGTCCATCATGGTGGCCATTGACAGGCCCATGGAGTTTGCAATGGTCTGGCCGGCGATCACCAAAGCGCCCACCACCACCTGCAGAACAAGGCCCATCAGGATACCCAAGGCGGCCTGATTAAAAACTTCAACAAGTCCTTGTGCAGTAGTGGGGTCAAGCTGGGGCCAGTCCACCAAGGGGTAAATAAACCAGGTCAAAGAAAACGCAAAGATAATTCGAATACGCAGAGTGACCGCGCTAATTGAAAGAACGGGCGCCACCAAAAGCAGGGCCGAAATTCGAATCATGGGCCAAAGCAGCTCCATGAAAAGCTCAACTACATTGGCGGCAAGTAGCGTAATCAAGTGCGTCTCAGCGAACGAGGGTTTAACGTCGTCATATCAACACGCAACAGCAGGGCCCGTTAACTGAATAAGGCTGGTATACGCTCGAAAATAGAGCGTGTGAAATCAACCATGATGTTGATCTGCCAACCGCCAAAAATCGAAAGTGCAATGCCCACAAAGATAAGCTTGGGCACAAAGGTCAGTGTCATTTCATTAATGGATGTGGCGGCCTGAAAAATACCTACAAGCAGACCTAGAGCAAGCGCCACAGCCAGAAGAGGAAGAGCGACCAACAAGGTCACCATAAGGGCCTGTCGAGCCAAATCGACAATTGCAGCAGAGTCCACGGTTCATTCATTCCTTAAAAGAAGGTTCCTGCGGCCGTCAAACTTTTGGCGGCCTAAGTTCTTATCAGCAAAACTTAGGCCATGCTGCTTTATGGAATAACGAAGCTTCCTGCCATGGAGCCCATGATCAAGCTCCATCCATCCACCAAAACAAAGAGCATGAGCTTAAAGGGCATCGAAATCATCATGGGCGAGACCATCATCATGCCCATGGACATGAGTACGCTGGCAACAACAAAGTCAATCACCACGAAAGGAATGTAGATAAGAAAGCCAATGGTGAATGCGCTTTTAAGCTCAGAGGTAATGAACGCAGGGACGAGCGTGGAAAAAGGCACCTGGTCGGCGCTCAGTACATTGGTCTGACGAGAGATCTCAACAAACATGGCGATGTCTGTTTCGCGAGTCTGTGCAAGCATGAAGGCCCGAATAGGAGCCTGCGCATTAGCCAGGGCTTGGTCAAAAGGCATCTCTTGCTGTAGGTAAGGCACCAAGGCGCTGTCATAAACCTGACCCAGCACCGGCGCCATAATGAAGATCGTAAGAAAAAGAGCAAGGCCGATAAGAATCTGATTTGGCGGGGTCTGAGGCGTACCCAGGGCCTGCCTGAGAATAGACATAACAATAATGATCCTCACAAACGAGGTCATCATGAGCAAGAGTGATGGTAAAAGTGATAGGACTGTGAGAAGAGCAAGCAGTTCGAGCGTCAGGCTGTAGCGCGAACCTTGCACCTCAACAACAGGTAGGCCCTGTGCATAGGCCGGATCGGTAAGGCCGATTGTCATGCCCAGACCAAGAGCCAGGGCGGGAATAAGGCTCTTCAGAACTCTCACGATCGCCCCAGAAGACGTCGAAGGTTAAGGGCCCAGCCTTGCAAAGGCCCTTGGAAATTAGATCGGGATTGAAGGCCCGGAGAAGATCTTGTACCAGTTGCAAGGCCCGCCATAATCTGGGCAAAACTGGTCGACTTATTGTTCGTAGGGGCCAGGCTATCGCGCTCCTCCAAGACTCGAGCTCGGCTTTCGGCGTTGCCAGAAAACCCATCGGACGAAACATCGTCGTCTATGGCTGCAGCGTCGTGGGACGTCCATTCAGCCAGCGTCACCATTGCGCCAGGTGAAATACCAACCAAGATCTCGCGATCTTTTACTTTCAGAAGAACAATCTTTTGACGCGCGCCTGCGGGCATCGTCTCAAGATGCTTAATCTGTCGATCGGTCGACAGGCCGCCCGAAAGCCCCTGCATACGCTTAAGAGCAAACAAAAGGACCGCAAGGAGCCCAATAACGAGTAGAAAGCTGCTGGCAAGGCCGAGCATATCCACTCCGGGGGGAAGTCCGGAAGTCATGGTCGTCTCGACTGGGAAATTAAATTTGCTTTAAGCGCTCGGCGGCCGGAACAACCCGGGTAAGCCGAATACCGTAACGATCGTTCACCAGAACAATCTCGCCTTGGGCGACAACGGTGCTATTGACAAGCAAGTCAAGGGGCTCGCCGGCAAGCCGATCGAGCTCAACAACGCTGCCCTGAGAAAGCCTAAGCAGGTCGCGAATTTTTAGCGATGCCCGACCAACCTCAATAGAGATCGTGACGGGAATGTTCTGAAGAACCTCGGGGTTAATCTGCCCCGATTCGGAACCCTCAACAAGCTCATCACCTTCCGGTGTGACCTGATCTTCTGCGGTGTTATTTTCCATCTTGCTTTCCTATCACGTCTGTACTTGGCCGGTAACATCCAGGGCGTCTTTAATTTGAATCGCCATTTGGGTGTCGACAACTCCTACCTCAGCATCAAACGTGCCAATATTGCAGATGTTAACGCGCGCAGTATCGGGCTTCTTAAAATACAAGACATCGCCAATTCGTAAATTCTGAAGGGTATGCAAGGTGGTCTGAACCTGACC
>JALRJP010000006.1 GCA_023261135.1 Burkholderiaceae bacterium
CGGGTTTGCATGGGGTGACTGTACTGCGGGCCCTTGGCCACACCCCGGGGATAATGACGCCATGAGCGCAAAACAACGGGTGGTGGTCGGTTTGAGCGGGGGCGTGGACTCGGCGGTCAGCGCGCACCTGCTCAAACAACAGGGCCATGAGGTCATCGGCATCTTCATGAAAAACTGGGAGGACGATGACGACTCCGAGTACTGTTCCACCCGACAAGACTTTCTGGACGCTGCCGCGGTTGCAGACCGGCTTAGCATTGAGCTGCAGGCCGTTAACTTTGCCGCAGACTACAAAGATCGCGTGTTTGCCGAGTTCCTGCGCGAGTACGAGGCGGGCCGCACCCCCAACCCCGATGTCCTTTGCAATGCCGAGATCAAGTTCAAGGCCTTCTTAGACCATGCCTTCGAACAAGGGGCCGACTTCATTGCCACAGGCCACTACGCACGGGTTCGACGCAACCCCGAAGGCAAGGTGGAGCTGCTCCGCGGGCTCGACGAGACCAAAGACCAGAGCTACTTTCTGTATCGCCTGAATCAAGACCAGCTCGACCGTGTTCTTTTCCCCGTGGGTGAACTTCGCAAGACCCAGGTGCGGGCCATTGCTGAGTCTTTAGCGCTTCCCAACGCCAAGAAGAAAGATTCCACCGGTATTTGCTTTATTGGGGAGCGGCCCTTTCGTGAGTTCCTGAGCCGTTACCTGCAGACCAAGCCTGGCCCCATTTGTACGCCTGATGGCGTTCAGGTGGGCCGGCATCAGGGACTCTCGTTCTACACCCTAGGCCAGCGCAAGGGTCTGGGCATTGGCGGCGTGCGCAAAGAAGTTTCCAAACGGTCTTTGAACCGCAGCCCATTGGTGAGTGAAGAAGGCAAGGGCTGGTTTGTTGCCAAGAAGGATCTGGAGACCAACACACTTTATGTGTCCCAAGACCATGATCATCCGTGGCTTATGAGTCGTGCGCTAACGACCATAGACAGTTGCTGGGTGAGTGGGGTGGCGCCAGGCGAGGCCCAGCATGTGCGTTCTCGTCCCATGTCTGGGCCAGGTCACAGCAATGATGCTGAACGTTTCGGGGTCAAAACCCGTTATCGGCAGCCCGATGCCCCGGCTAGGGTCGTACCAATGACGGCGCAGAGTATTAGGCGTGAGCTTCGCGACGAACCAAATCGCCCCGTCTCACCGGCATCTGAAGCGGCAGACCAGGGTTTTACTCTGCAGTTTGAAGAAAGCCAATGGGCCGTCACTCCAGGGCAGTCAGCCGTAGTCTACGACGGCGAAATCTGTCTTGGCGGCGGCATTATTGCATCGACAGACAAGACATAGGGGACAAGCAGCGACCCTACCCCTTTGGTGGAACAGTCTCCTGAAAGGAGGGCCGCGCCATCATACGGCCGTAGAAATCGAGCAAATTGGGGTAGGCCTGCTTCCAAGTGTTCTCAGGGAACCGAAATTCAAGGTACCCCAGGGCGACTCCGCAGGCAATATCACCCAGCGAAAAAGCCCGCCCGTTCATAAACTGGTCTTTACCAAGCGTCTGACTCATAACAGCAAGCCCCCGGTCGACCTTCGAGGCTTGACGCTCCATCCAGTCGCGACTTAGGGCTTTTTCGTCATGAAAACGTCTTTCGGCAATCATGGAGATGGCGGCATCACAAATGCCGTCGGCAAGCGCCTCCAGAGTCTTGACAGTGGTTCGCTCACGGTTACCCTCTGGAATAAGTCGCTGCGTAGGCGCCCGAGAATCGAGGTATTCGGCAATGACGCGAGAATCATAAACGCAGCCGTCTTCAAGAAGAAGCACAGGCACCTTGCCCAATGGGTTTTGAGCGCCAATGCTAGTGCCAGCGGCCCAGACATCTTCCGTGATGAACTGATAATCAAGCCGCTTTTCGACGGCAACAATGCGAACCTTACGAACGTAAGGGCTGGTGTAAGAGCCAATGATTTTCATAGAAAGGTATTCAGACAGGAGGCGTCGAAGTATAGCGTCTCGCTGAATGATTTACCTACGACCGTGTCACAATTCCAACATGATGCTGAGTTCACTTACCGCACTCTCACCGCTCGACGGCCGTTACGCAAGCAAGGTGAATGGTCTTCGAGAAATCCTCTCGGAGTTTGGGCTTATTCATTGCCGTGTTCGGGCCGAGGTAGCCTGGCTGAAGGGTTTATCAGGTCTTGGCATAAAAGAGCTGCCACCCCTTTCAAAAAAGGCGAGTAAGCAGCTTGATCAATGGGTCGAGAAATTCTCTGCCAAAGATGCCCAGCGTATTAAGGATATTGAGGCCACCACCAATCATGACGTGAAGGCCGTGGAGTACTTTTTAAAAGAGAAGGCCGCAAAAAGTGGTGAGCCCAGCCTGCTTGCGGCCATTGAATTTATTCACTTTGCCTGCACCAGCGAAGACATTAATAACGTGGCCCATGCCCTTATGCTCGACGAGGCGCGGCGCAAAGTACTGCTTCCCCAGATGC
Organism: Burkholderiaceae bacterium; assembly: GCA_023261135.1. Classification (GTDB taxonomy): domain Bacteria; phylum Pseudomonadota; class Gammaproteobacteria; order Burkholderiales; family Burkholderiaceae_A; genus Hahnella. Next base: position 2,474 of record JALRJP010000006.1, read on the forward strand.
AGAGCCTTATTGGTCGACTGGGCGAAATGGCAAAAATGTATGCAGCGCTGCCCATGCTTTCACGTACCCATGGTCAAACCGCTTCACCCACAACCCTGGGTAAGGAATTGGCGAATGTACGAGCACGAATGCGTGGGGCACGAGACCAGTTTTTGGCGGTTGAGCTGCGCGCCAAGATGAACGGCGCAGTGGGCAACTACAACGCACATCTTGCAAGCGTGCCCGAGGTGCAATGGCCCGTTTTTTCGCAGTCGGTGGTTGAAGGCCTAGGTCTGCAGTTCAACAGCCACACCACGCAAATCGAGCCGCACGACGACATAGCCGCATATTTTCATGCGCTTTCTCGGTTTAACACCGTGCTGTTTGATTTCTGTCGTGATGTCTGGGGCTATATTTCTCTTGGCTACTTCAAACAAAAACTTAAAGAGGGTGAGGTAGGCTCGTCCACCATGCCACACAAGGTCAACCCCATTGACTTTGAGAATGCCGAAGGCAACCTGGGCCTTGCGAATGCGGTGCTGGGCCATCTTGCCGAGAAGCTTCCGGTTAGCCGATGGCAGCGTGACCTTACCGATTCCACCGTACTTCGAAATATGGGGGTTGGTCTTGGCCACAGCCTTTTAGCCTTTGATTCCTGCTTAAAGGGCATGGGCAAACTTGAGGTGAACAAGGCGCGATTGGCTCAAGATCTAGACGCCTCTTGGGAGGTTTTGGCTGAACCCATTCAAACGGTGATGCGACGTTACGGACTGCCCGAGCCTTATGAACAACTGAAGGCACTGACCCGAGGCAAGGGCATTACAGAAAAAACGCTTAAAGTTTTCATTTCGAAGCTCAAGCTGCCCAAGGCTGTTAAAGCTTCTCTTTTAGAACTGACACCTGCCACCTACATCGGACTTGCCAAGAATTTGGCACTTGAAGAAGCTACTCGACAAGGCTAATGCAAACAATTGGCGGCTTCGCAGCCCAGAATGAGTTGAACACTTGCGTTTTGGGATGTTGTTCTTAAACAACAAGCTCGAATCCCGCGTTTTAATCATTTTCGATGTCCGCAGAAGTAATTCTTCATTCTTGTAAATACACCGACGCTGGTGATCTCAGCTATTTAGGAAAACTGAACACCGAGAAATAAGAGGCTTCTTATGCAGGCATTCAGCATTCAACGCCTTAGGAGAATACTGAATGAAAAAGCATCTTATTGCTGCTGCTGTGGCCGGAGTCTTGGCTGCTCCTGCAATGGCGCAGGTCACTGTTTACGGTGTTGTTGAGCTCGGCGTAGCCAACACTGACGCTGCTACCAACACCACAAAAATGGGTTCGGGCGCCATCAATACCTCGCGCCTGGGCTTTAGTGGTTCGGAAGATCTCGGCGGTGGCATGAAGGCCATTTTTGGACTTGAAATGCGTCTAGATCCTTCGAACGGTGCCAATCAGGAATCAGCTGGTGCAGCTGGGGGAACAACCTCCACCGCATTTTTCGAGCGTGGCGCCTACGTGGGTCTCTCGGGTGGTTTCGGTACTGTCAAACTCGGTCGTATTGACCATCAGGGCGGTGAAAACAACGACGCTTCTTTCTTCGACAGCATGGGTAACCAGGGCCTCATCAATGGAAACGTTGAAATTGGCTCGGACATGAATGACACCATTTCTTACGACACTCCTAAGTTTGGTGGTTTTGGACTGAACATCTCCCATTCTTTGGCCGATGACGGTGCAGCCGCGACTGGCACAAATCAAAAGCATGACGGCGTGACATCAGCTCAGCTTTCAGGTGCCATCTCTGGTGTGGGTGTAAAGCTTGGTTACGCGAAGCAGGATCTTGCTGGCGGCGGCGATAACAAGTCGCAAGGTATTAGCGTGTCTTACGACGCTGGAATGTTCAAAGCAGGTCTCGCCTATCAAAAGCGTGAGAACGCCAGCGGTACCGAGCCCACCTACACAGTGCTAAATGCAGTTATTCCTGTGGGCGGCCTGAACCTTGGTCTTCAGTACGGCACTTACGATGCAGACACAACCGCATCAGCGGATTACGATCGCACAGGTGTTTACCTTTCTAAGGCTCTGAGCAAGCGCACTGCGGTCACTGGTTACTACCAGAGCAACGACTTTGGTACCGGTGGAACCGACTCCGACACCATGGCTTTCTATATCACCCACAAATTCTAAATCGAGCTACCGTTTCGATTTGTTTTAAAAAACCCCCGCTCACAAGGTGGGGGTTTTTATTTTAAATTTATATTGATATAAATATTTGTATTAATTTTTATTTTTACTAAAAAGACGTATAAGACATAAGCAAAAACAGATGAGTACCCGACTCTCATACTCGGACATACACCTGACCCGGGGCAGGGTTTGAAAAATTCACACTCAAGCCACTTCATCTGAAGAAGTTTTATAAATGGAAAGACAAACGGCCACCCGATTCACCAACTGCTGTCTCGAGACAATAGAGGCCGAGCGCGCCCGCGCATCTCGGCACGAGGTAAGTGCACAAACGGTACGCATGTTTGAGATGCGCTGTGAGAAGCATCTTTTGCCATTCTTCGGCGGCATGGCCATTGACGCGGTTCAGTACCCTCAGCTGATGCGTTTCGTCGATGAGCTTTCACGCCAGAAGCTTCACAACGCCACCATCCGTCAGCTATTAATTGCAGTGCGAAAGGTCTTGAACTGGGCCCTGGTGCATGAGCATATTGCAGGGCTGCCCGCCTTTCCCAAGGTGCGCAGCGAGAGCACACCTCGCGGCGGTTTCACACCCCACGAGCTCTTGGAGCTCTGGCACTGCGCCAAGCAGCAGTCCACCCTGGTGCGGCCCGAAGGTGGCTACACCCCCTCGCACCGAGACCGCCAAGGCGGGCTCTTTGCCAAAGACATGCCAACACCGGTCTGGTTTCGTTGGCTCATTGCCTTCATGGTGAACAGCTTCATTCGCCCCACCGACCTGCGAAACATTCAGCACCAACATGTTCAGGTGGTGCGTGGCCGGCACACCTACCTGCGCCTGGTGTTGCCCGAGAGTAAAAAGCATACCGAAAAGATCATTACGCTGCGGCCTGCTGTTCGCATCTACGAGCAACTGCTGGCTTACGCCCACATGCATGGCCATGCCGCACCAGACGACTACCTTTTCTATCCCGAGGTGTCTAACCGGAAGACGGCCATGATGCTTATGGATGTGCAGTTCCGTCGCATCCTTGAAGCAGCAGGCTTGCGCCAAGGCGCACGCGGCCAGAACCGTACGCTGTATAGCCTGCGCCACACCGCCATTACCTTTAGGCTACTTTACGGACAAGGCATTGACCTTCTTACCCTGGCCAAGAATGCACGCACCTCGGTGGAAATGATTGAAAAGTTCTATGCCTCGGAGCTCAACCCCGAGATGAACGTGGCCATGCTGCAGAGCCGGCGGCAGAGGATGGCATAAGTTTTACTTCGTCTGAGTGAGGATGAGCAATTGCTGGAAGGTTAGCCTACTCGTCACGCAGCCACACCGGGATATCCCTGTAACTGTTGAGCACCCGCCAGACGTCGATGTGATCGTCTTGCTCGACGTAAAAAACCAAGTAGGGGTAGCGCTTGAGCGACCACATGCGTAGCCCCGGCAAATTCAGTTCGTGATCATAGCGTGGCAAGCCCGTTTGTGGATGCCTGCCAATGAAATCGTAGGTCTTTTGCAGCGACTCAATGAAGCCTAAGGCCACTTGATTACCGGCCTCCTGGAGGTAGTAATCGACCGCGTCCTCAGCATCCCTGCCCGCGAGTTCGCGGGGGATGACCGGTTTGGTTTTCAAACCAAACCGCTTTTTTTAACTCGGCTACGCAGTGCGTCGAAGTAGTTGGCATCTGCCACTTTGCCCGGCCTCGACTTGGCACCGGCCAGCAGCAGGGTACGCAAATTCTGTCGATCCTGGTCTTTGCGAATCAACTCGCGTACATACTCGCTGCTCGTGCCGTAGCCGCGTTCGACGACTTGCTCGTCAACAAAGGATTTGAGCGTTTCTGGCAGGGAAATGTTCATGGTCGTCATGAGGGAAGACTAACCATTTTGGCAAAATTTGGCAAGCCTTTTCTCAGGAACTACTACACCCTTGAGGCCGAAGCGAGGGGCAGACCAGCCCTAAGGGCGATGGTAAGGGTGCCCGACCAGCAAGGAATAAGCGCGGTAAAGCTGCTCAGCCAGCAGAAGCTTCGCAAGCCCGTGAGGCAGGGTCATGTCCGACAAACGCAGCTTTGTATGGGCAGCCTCTTTCACCGAAGACGCAAGGCCGTCAGGGCCACCAATAATAAAAGCAATGCAGCCGTGGCTTTGCTGCCAGGCCTGAAGCTTCTCGGCAAATTGCTTTGTAGACAGCCCCTGCCCTTTTTCGTCCAGCACTACGCGCCAGGCGCCCGCAGGTGAAACGTTCTCAATACGCTGAGCCTCAAGGGCCATCATCTGCTCCACGGTTTTTCCGGTCTGCCGGGATTCCGGCTTCACAATTTTTATCTCAACGGACCAATCTTTAGGAAGCCGTTGCAGATATTGACTGACTCCGTCTTCAAGCCAGGCAGGCTGCCGCGCGGTGACCGCAATAATGAGTAACTTCACTCGCCATTACCCTCGTTGTCATAGGAAGGCGGGCTGTGAAGAGCACGTGCAATGCTCGCGGCAACAAACATTTTCAGAGTATCGCCTGGTAAAAAGGCAAGGCTTACCGCAGCAGCCTGCTCAAGCGCCATATTGGCTCGCCAGGCAAGCATAGGAATACCAAGCGCGTAAATCACCAGAACTCCACCAATAAAACTTGCTAGTGCCGCAGCAAAGAAAATAGAAAACCCCCGACGCGGTACGCGATACTTCCGTGAGTTTTGCGCAGGCTGAGTAAGACCCATGTACACAAAACCCACCACCAATGCCCCAGGAATCCAGCCCAGCAAGAAGCCAACCGTAGGGCCAAACAGAACGCCTAGGCCACCGCGACCACCCGCTAAAAACGGCGCACCTAGTAGCACCATGAATAAGAACAAAAGCACCGACAAAGCGGCAAGGCGCGGTCCAAGCAGAAGCCCCGCAAGCATGACACCCAAGGTTTGCACCGTAATGGGCACACCTGCTAAGAAGGGAAGATCAATGCGGGGCACCAAGCCAAACAAAGCAATCAGTGCGGCGAATAAGGCCACATTCACCACATCGCGCGTTGAATGGGTCGGCGTCTGGCTAGGCACAGCTCATCACAAACTTATGGCTGCACTTCTGGCAGGTGCAGCTAAGAACTCGGTCGAGGGTTTGGGTATCGAGCCGCTCGTCGTCCACGACCAAGCGGCCATAGGCCTTACAGTTTGTGCAAACAGCCTGGTTCGCAAGAAGTTCTGCCCGTGCAATGAGGCTTGAGAACTTCAGCCAACAAAGCCCTGCCAGAAAAACGCCACCAAGGCTTGAGGCAAGCGCAGCCAGTCGCTCAACAGGCCATCCAGGACCCAGGTTGAAAAACACCTCGAGTGCGCTGACACCTAAAACAAGAAGCAAGACACCCAGCGCCATTAATCCAAAGGCTCGAATAAGCTCGCCTTCGTACCAATGACGAAAGCCGTCTTCATTAATGAGATCTTTTAGAGACTTCTGCATTGCAACATGCAACAAGCCGCATAAAGGAGAACAATAGGCGTCATAAACCGCTTAGGCGCATGGGCACCTGCAAGGTCTTCATGCCAACGAAGAAAAACAATCGAATGCTGACCAAGTTGAAAAAGCGATGCAGAGTCGATGAAAAAGGGAGAAACCACAGTATGAACAATTTGTTGGGTCGCGCAAGGCAGTCCGCCCTTGGCCTTCTTGGATATTTAACCCTTGCCGCGGTCACTCCCACCTTCGCCGCGACGGACGACCTGCCAGCCATGGAACTTCAGCGCTTCGGTGAGCACGTCTACGTGGTGCAGGGGCAGGCGGGCCAGGCCAGTTCGGCGAATGCGGGGTTCATTTCCAATGCGGGGGCAGTCGCCACGGGCGAAGGCCTTGTAGTCTTTGATACGCTGGGCACCCCTGCCCTGGGGGCGAAGTTTCGAAAGCTTATCGAAGAGGCCAGTGGCGAAAAGGTCAAGGTGGTGGTGGTTTCCCACTACCACGCAGACCATTTTTACGGCATTCAGAGTTTTATGGGACCCGGCATTGAAGTCATTGCCCACCCAATGGCAAAGAATGTTTTTAACGACGCCAATACAAAGGCTCGGCTGGAGCAACGACGTAACGACCTTTTTCCTTGGGTGAATGAGGATACCAAGCTCGTGCTCGCCGCCCGCCAAGCCAAGGTGTCAGCCAGTCAGAACGAGAGCTTTAAGCTTGGCCGCTACACCTTCACGCTTATTGATGGTCTGGGCGCCCACGCCCCAGATGACCTAATGATGCGCGTCGATGAGCTTGGCCTTGTCTTTGCGGGTGACCTCTTTTTTACAGGCCGTGTCCCCTTTGTCGGTAATGCGCATCCAGGCCTTTGGCTCAAGGCTCTAAACCGAATGGCAGAAACGCCGCCTAAAGTGGCTGTGCCCGGGCACGGAAAAATTTCGACAGCGCCCGAGAAAGATCTTGAACTTACCCGGCGGTACCTTGATCACCTGTGGAAGGTCATGACCGAGGCAGTGGCAAACTTACAAAGCTTTGATGAGGCCTATGCCAGCGCCGATTGGTCCAGCTTTAAAAAGCTACCTGCTTTTGATGCGGCTAACCGCCTAAATGCCTACGGCGCCTTTTTGCATGCCGAGCGCGAGGCCCTGGCCAAGGAGAAGACACAATGATTGCCGTAAGTGCGAACCTTCCTCTCACCTCTGCCTTTCGCTGGCTCAAGCAGGGCTGGGGGGAATTCATGTGCAGTGGCATGCGCGGCGCCTATTACGGAGCCTTCTTTGCGCTCATGGGTTACGCGATTAGTTATATCTACGGAAGTTTTTGGCAGGCTACCATGGGCATTACTGCGGGCTTTTTTCTTATGGGGCCCTTCATTTGTTGTGGCGTCTACGACCTTTCCCGACAGCGGGAGCGCGGGGAACCGCAGAGCCTTGTTAAAAGCTGGTTCAGCTGGACACGCAACTGGAAGTCCATTGCATTTTTCGCCGCAATGCTGACCTTTTTTATGATTATCTGGGCCCGGGTGTCAGTGGTTCTTTTTGCTCTTTTTGCGAGTCACGATTACCCCACGCTGCAGTCCATGCTGGCGCAAATTGTCTCGGTTGAAAATTTGGAGTTCTTGCTGGTCTGGGCCGGCGTTGGCTTTGTCTTTGCCAGCATTGTCTTTGCCGTTTCAGTGGTCTCGGTCCCCTTGCTGCTCGACCGCGACGCTGACACCATGATGGCCGTTTTTGCCAGTGTCCGTGCTCTCTGGGCGAACCCAGGCACTTGCCTAATCTGGGGGCTGTGCATTGTTGTTCTTATTGGAGGCAGCCTAGCTCTCTTTATGCCCTTGCTCATTATTACCGCGCCTTGGGTGGGGCATGCCACGTGGATGGCCTATAAAGCTATGGTGGGGAAGGACGATGAAGAAACATCCAGGCTATTGATTTAAAAGAACTTAGCAATAAAGCTATTAAGCTTCTTGTGTTCGAGCCGACTCCTAAAACACTATCTAATGTGGGAGTCTACCCATGGCGCTTTATCGGTCATTAGCCACCGCAGCTCTTTGCTTGGCCGCCTCTGGCATTACGGGCTGTGCAAATACCGGCATCCAATCTCAAACAGGGGCTGCACTTTTCTTCCAATCGAATGCTGAAGCTGTCACAGCCACGGGACTTCCAACTGGACCAAAGCGCGGCGTGAGTTGTTCGAAGAATTACCTCGGGGCAGCTACGCTTGGCGACGCCTCTATTGAAGCTGCAAAACGCAGCGCTGGCATCGCGACTGTAACCACCGTAGATCGCTACTATCACCGGATCTTGGGCTTCTACGGGGAGCTCTGTACGGTTGTCACTGGCCACTAGGAAAGCAATAGGCCTGTCACTACTGGCATGTACTAATGAGCAGTTGCTCAATATGGATTTATAGTATGGGTTGAAGTATTGAAACCAACCCTTCTTAAAGTCCATAACATCCATGCCCTTGCTCGAGCCTCTTCCTGCGGACACCGCAGAACCCACCGACCTCGTTAATGCGATTCGTCTTCGTCGTGGAGGCGGGCTGCTTAAGCTCGACCGTATGCTTTTGCATAGCCCCGCCTTTGCCGAAGGCTGGAACGGCCACCTTGCAAAAGTAAGGCAGGGTCTAGACCTTGATGGCCAGTTACGCGAACTTGCCATCTGCGTCGTAGCGGTTCTTAATCAGGCCCATTACGAAATGGAACAGCACCTCCCGGTCTATCAAAAAGAAGGGGGTAGCGATGAAAAATGCCGTTTCCTCCCCCGCCTCGACAAAACTATCAATCTACCGGAGTTCTTCAGCCCTCTCGAGGCCGATGTTATTGCTATGGCGAGGCAGATGACCCAGGCAATCGAGGTCGAGCTGAACCTCAAAGCCCGACTGCTTGAGGCCTTAGGCCCACGAAAGTTCGTTGAACTTGTCGGTGTGGTCTCGACTTACAACATGGTCTCGCGATTTCTGGTTGCGCTCGATCTTCACGAAGAATGATCCTTCCTGACTCTTTTTGACCGCTCTAACCCCCAGGAGAATTCCCATGCTTTGCGCCTGCATTCTTATCGACAAACCAAATTCCAGTGCTTTGCGGCAAGAACATCGGCCGTCCCACAAGCTTTACCTGGGTCAAGTGGCTAACCAGGTTGCCTTTGCGGGCCCTCTCCACGCCGACGATGGCATCACCATGATTGGCAGTCTGCTCGTTATTGACTTTCCTTCTGTATCTGAGGCTAAGACATGGCTTGCGGATGAGCCATTTACGAAGGTGGGCCTTTACGCACGCACAGAGGTTTTTCCCTTCTCTAATTTGTGGCCCCAAAAGGCCGGCTTTCCTCAGGAGACAACATGAATACTAAACGTGCCCTTTTAAGCGATCGCGCCCCATACAACCCCATCGCGGGCAGGCCCTCGCTCAAGCTGCCCAGCGGTAAGAAGCTGGCTGTCTGGGTCATCGTGAACGTCGAACATTGGACCATTGCCAATGCCATGCCGCGCACTGTGCTTCCGCCACCCATGGGCCAGCCCCTTATGCCCGATCTCGCGAACTGGGCTTGGCATGAATACGGAATGCGTGTTGGATTCTGGCGTATTTTTGACGCGCTTAAAGAAAGAAAAATCACGCCCACCATGGCCATTAACGGGATCGTGTGCTCGAGCTACCCGGCCATTGCCCAGGCCGCATTCAAAGAAAACTGGGAGTTCATGGGCCACGGTTACGTACAGGGCCCCATGCATCGACTCGAAGATCAGTATCGCGAAATTGAAAAGACCGTTGAGGCCATTACATCGATCACAGGAAAAGGCCCTGTTGGATGGGAGAGTCCTGGACTCACCGAGACTGATTCAACCTTGGACTATTTGTCTGCGAATGGAATTCGCTACGTTGCTGATTGGGTTATTGACGACCAGCCCTGCTGGCTTGATGCACAACCTCAGAAAATGGTCTCAGTGCCCTATACAGTGGAACTTAACGACATCCCCGTCTTTGCCCTTCAGAATCACAGCTCCGATGAGTTTTATCAGCGTGGGTTGTTGCAGCTCGAAAGAATGATCAAGGACAGCCAAGAATCCACCCGTGTGATGGCCATTAGCGTGCACCCCTACCTTACCGGGGTACCCCACCGAATTGCTGGCTTTGAAAAATTGCTTGATGCGGTGCTTAAAGAAAAAGACGTGGAAGTGATGACCGGAGAGGCCATTTATAACTGGTTCATCAACCAGTAGGCTTTTAGCAAGCCAGGCCAATCGCGGTCTGGCTTGGTCTTAATTGCCATAAAAAAGGGCTTTGTTTCCAAAGCCCTTTTTTACTTCAGCATCCGAAGGAACAACTAGGCAGCTTGCGCCACAGGTGAACCTTTCTTCTCTTTAGCAATGGCCGCATTAACGCGAGGCATGACCTGCTCAGCCATAAGCTGCATCGACTTCTTGCCAAGAACGGGGTCCTGCCAATCGTGGCAAGGGTAAAGCAAGGTGCCGAAGTCGCCAACCTTCTCGCGGAAGGCAAGAATCTGATCCACGACGCTGTCAACGGAACCAGTTAACACGAGCTCCTTGGTCATTCGCTCAGGCGTAATGTTTTCGTCAGGCTCACTTTGATCGAGCTTAAACAAGTTTGACCGGCCACCACCCACCAACTTCTTGGTCAGTTGCTTGAAATAGAAATGATAGGGGCCCTCGGAGGAGTGTCCATAACGCTCGGCGAGTTTGTCATCGTTTTCCGTCACAAAGATGCTTCGCGCAACGCGCCAATTGGCAGGGTCGGCCGGACGGCCCGCCTGCTTACAGCCCTCTTCGTAACTCGGCCAGTGTGACTTAACCCACTCTGGCAGAAGGAAGTTTGCCGAAATGGGCTCCCAGCCACGTGCTGCCGCGCTTGCAACCCCCTTCGAGAAAGGAGCAACGGCTGTAACCACAATAAGAGGATGCGGCTTTTGATAGGGCTTAAGAATGAATCCCTGACCGATTTCAGGGATCATGGTGCGTTCCGTTGTGACGTTGAAGTATTTCCCCTTGAGCTTGTAGGGCGCCTCGGACTCCCAGATCTTCAGAACCATATTGATTCCTTCGACAAACATCTCAAGGCGATTCTCGACATCTAAGTTGCCAAAAACTTCCATGTCAGATTTCAAGCCGCCAGGGCTGATTCCCATAATAAATCGACCCTGAAGCATATGGTCGAGCATCGCCACCTGGGCAGCAATGGCCGCCGGATGGCTGTTGGGAACATTAATGGTCCCGCTTCCAAGCATGATCTGCTTCGTGCTGTAAGCCAGACTGCTTAAAAACATAAGGCAATGGGTTACATTTTCGGCCAAGTCTGTGACGTGCTCTCCAACGTACGCCTCGCTGTAGCCAAGTTGGTCGGCAAGAATAATCGCCTCGCGGTCTTCTGCCAGGGTTTCGAAAGGTTTTCTTGAAGGTGGGTGAAGCGGCATCATGAAGGTTCCGAGCTTCATTGCTTTTTACTCCTTAAAAAAATTGTCTCCGGTTAGGACTCACCTACCTAGCGAAATCCCGATATACAACTTGAAGAAATCATCGTATTCTCTGTTGATCTAAAGATCAATAACGAAATCCCTTATTTCTTAGGAATTCTAATGCAGCGCAATAAAAATACGGTCGGAATGGTAGGTCTGGGTATTATGGGGTCAGCGATGAGCGTCAACCTGCAAAAAGCCGGGTTTTCAGTTGCAGGAAGCGATCCACGAGCCAGTCAGCGTCGCATTCTCAAAGATAAACTCACCGCCGTTACCGCCCGAAATGCCGAACTATTAGGGCATTCCCCACTCCTCATCACGTCCCTACCCTCAGCCCAGGCCTTGTTTGACGTCGCAGACGAATTGGCTGAGGCAGTCATGGCAAGCAAAGCGCCCAAAAAAGCATCAAAAATCATCGTGGCCGAGACCAGTACGCTTACGCTTGAAGATAAACAAGAAGCACGGCGCCGTTTCGAGAAGGCCGGGATAGAAATGCTGGACTGCCCCCTTTCAGGTACGGGTGCTCAGGCTGTCCACAGGGACCTTACTGTTTTTGCAAGCGGTTCACAGGCTGCAATCAAGAGCTTTATGCCCATTTTTAAGGGCTTCTCGAAAACACAATTTAATGTAGGTGAATTCGGCAACGGCATTAAGACCAAGTGGGTGGCTAACCTCCTGGTGGCAATCCATAACATTTCGACAGCCGAGGCCCTGCTGTTCGCCAATAAACTCGGGCTGGACATGTCAACCATTGTTGACGTTCTTGCCGATGGAGCCGGCTCCTCCCGAATGCTTCAGATCCGCGGGCCCATGATGGTCTCCCGCAACTGGAGGCCCGCCACCATGCGGGTTGGTATTTGGAAAAAGGATATGACGATTATCCAGTCGGCAATTCAGGCACTCGACGTTCCCGCGCCTCTCTTTCAAGCCGGCCTACCCATTTACGCGGCCGCCATGTCTCTGGGCATGGAGGCAGACGATACGGCAGCCGTGTACGAGGTGCTTGAAAAAATGTCAAAGCCAGGCAAGACCAATCAAAGTCCAAAGAAACGCGTTCGCAAACAGGAGAAGTCATGAGTCAAGAAAGCATGAAGGCGGGCGTGCAGGACAACGGAAAGGCGTTTCGGGGGGCGTTGGGCCGTTTTCCCACCGGGGTCACAGTGATTACGGCACGCGCCCCTGAGACCGATCTTCCGATTGGCTTGACCGTAAGCAGCTTTAATTCTGTGTCGTTAAATCCGCCCCTTGTGATGTGGGCAATCTCAAATAAATCGCCCAATCTCTCAGCCTTTTCAGTAGGCAAAACGCATTTCATTCACGTTTTGAACTCGGCCCAGGTGGAGCTTGCAAAACACTTTGCCACTCCAAAAGAAGACAAATTCACAGGTGTTCCTGTGCAAACACGCGCCAACGCTTCGGACCCCCCCCGACTTGCTGATGTCTGCGTCTGGTTCAGATGCACCACAGATCAGCTCATACAAGCGGGAGATCACGCTGTTGTTATAGCAAGCGTTCAGGACTATGAGGTGTACGAAGGCGATTCGCTTGTGTTTTGTAAAAGCTCGTTCTTTTCCTCGGATGCGCTCGAGAGAATTTCTGGATAAATAGACTTAGCTCCCATTAGGAAAAGATTAATTGCGTCTCGAGACTTCTGATCAAAACTGAAGCGACTGCCCGCCTTAAAAATATTTGTTCGAACTGCCCAATAAAACATACTCCCATGAAGATTCCAGGCCATTTCAATTTCTCTTGGAGAAATCGGTGCTCCGATGAGCCTGGATTTTCGAGGATTACCGCGCAAAAACTCCTCCCGAAATTCCTCGCACATCACGACCAAAAGCCTATCTCGGACGATTTGCAGGTACTTCCTGTTCAAGGGCATGCCGGCCAAGCCCGCGTACATGTAAATACGTATCCATTCAGGGCGATAAGTTGCCTTGGCGTAACGCCTGTAAAAATCAACAAGTCTCTCTTCAAGCGAAACCTGCCGAGCCCTCAGGGTGTCAATCCAGAGGGGGTCCCATTGGTTGAGAAAAACAACCTGAAAGACCTCATCAATAAGTTCTTGCTTGGATTTGAAGTAGCGATACAGCAACGGCTGGGAGATGCCTATTCGTTTAGAGAGTTCTCTGGTTTGGCTGGCAAACCCAGCTTCCGAGAAATATTCAATGGCTGCGCTAAGTATTTGAGCCCGTCTATCTTCTGGTGTCATTCGTCGAAGCGACGGATTTTCTATTTTTTTCATGATCCACGAAGTTTAATTTAGAAAATGCCTATAAAAAAAGCAGTGGTTATTGGGGGTTCCATGGCTGGACTATTCGCAGCGAATCTGCTTAACCGCAGTGGCTGGGATGTGCATGTCTTCGAGCGCTCAAAGTCAGAGTTGTCCGGCCGAGGAGCGGGTATCGTCACCCACGATGGCCTGCTTTATGCGCTATCCGCCTGCGGAGCACAGGTCGATGATCAGCTTGGAGTGGAAATTCATAAACGCCTTGCCATTGCAAAAGAAGGCGACCGACTCGCGCAGTGCGACTTTCAACAGGTCCTTACCTCTTGGTCGCGGTTGCTGGATTACCTAAAGGTGGCATTTCCGTCCGAAAACTACCATCTTGATCAAGAAGTGGTAAGTATTAACCCTGGCGATCAAAAAGCGCTTGCAACTGTGCAGTTTGCAAATGGAAGCTCTGTGTCTGCAGATCTTGTTGTCGCAGCCGACGGCTTAAAATCAACCTGCCGTCGAATCTTAGAGGTGGATTCTCACCAAGTTTATGCCGGGTATGTCGCATGGCGTGCTGTCTGTGATCTTTCGCGTTTATCGCAAGCGTCGCAGACTCTTATGGGAGACACATTCTTATTCTCGCAGCGCCCTGGCGAACAAATTCTTGCCTACCCCATTGCGGGACCAGACAGCGCAGACCAAGTCTTAGTTAACCTGGTCTGGTATCGAAAGACCAATGAAGAAAAGCTTAAAGATCTGCTAACGGGTCACGATGGCACTCACTACGCCGATGGCATTCCGCCACAAAAAATTCAAAGCAGTCATATCAATGACATACAGGCGTCTGCCGACGAACTGTTTCATCCTTGCTGGGCTGAGCATTTACGGCAGGCAGAGTCCATTATTCTTCAGCCCATTTTTGACAGTGAAATTCAGTCTATGTGTGCGGGACGCGTGGCCTTTATTGGTGACTCAGCCTTCGTTGCACGCCCTCACGTGGGTCAGGGCGTAACCAAAGCAGCGGGTGACGCCTTATGCCTAGATCGCCATTTGCGTGGAACAGCCATTGAAGAAATTCCCACCAGCCTTCGGTCTTTTTCAGAAGAACGACTGGCTGTAGGCAGGATGGCGGTGGAGCATGCCCGCCAGATGGGAGCCCCGGTAGTCATTAGTCCCTTTCTCAAAGATGGAGGGCATTGGGAGAACTACTACTCGCAACCCGAGAACCTCATTCGAGATACCGCGGTTGAGCTTGAAGGGGTGGTCACAAAAGATGAAGCATCCGCATTCGAATAATTGTTAAAAAAGGAGATTGTTTATGGCAGGGCTACATGTTGGAGTTGATATTGGGGGGACTTTTACAGACTGCGTTGTGATTAACGAGAAGGGGTCGGTGATCACAACAAAGTCTCCCTCTACACCTCCGCACTTCGCCGACGGTATGGTTGCAGCGCTCGAGGCGGCCAGCAAAGAGCTTAACCTGAAGTTCAGCGATTTCTGCGAAAAAATTTCAGTACTCACCCATGGGACAACGGTGGGTACGAATGCCCTCATTCAAAGACGTGGCGCTAAAGTCGGGCTTATCACCACCAAGGGCCATGAAGACGCCATTCACATCATGCGCGGCTCACGGGGCGTGACCTCGCGAAACCTCAACCAAGTGGTTCACTTTCCAGAGAGTCAAAAACCGGTTCCGATCGTCCCAAAGAAATGGGTGCGAGGCATTTCCGAGCGGGTTGACTGCATGGGTGCGGTTGTCGTTCCTATTAATAAAGAGGATGTCGAAACGGCCATTACGGAGCTCTTAGAGCAAGGGGTCGAAGCCATTGCGGTCTGTCTTCTTTGGTCTTTTAAAACACCCGAGCACGAGCTCTATGTTAAGGAGCGCATCCTAAAGCGAGCGCCTCATGTCTTTGTTAGCTGCTCTGTTGACCTAGCCCCCAAATGGGGCGAATACGAGCGGATGACCGCAACGGCCCTAAACGCTTACATTGGGCCCATCACCTCCGACTATCTAAGGAAACTCGATAAGCGGCTGAAACTCGCGGGCTACAAAAAGCCACTTCAAATCACCCAATGTGGAGGAGGCTCCATTTCCGTTGAAAGAGCCATCGAGGCCCCGCTGCTTACGCTTGACTCGGGCCCTGTTTCTGGTGTGACCGGCTCTCAATTCCTTGGTCGCATTCTAAACATGAACAATGTTATTACGACCGACATGGGTGGTACATCGTTTGACGTAGGCATCATTCATGAAGGCCAGCCATCGTTTAGCTTTATGGCAAATGTGGCTCAGTACGAATATTTCATTCCCAAGGTCGACATTCAGGCAATTGGATCCGGAGGTGGGTCGTTAGCGGTTGTGGATCAGTTAACCAAGACGCTTAGAGTAGGGCCCGAGTCTGCCGGTGCAAACCCAGGACCCGCCTGTTACGGAAAAGGCAATACCACGCCAACCGTGACCGATGCTGATTTGGTGCTCGGCTACATTGACCCCAATAATTTTCTTGGCGGGAAGATCGTTCTTGACAAAGAGAAGTCCGTTGCGGCTGTGCAGGCTGTTGCAGACCAACTCGGCCTCGGGCTCTATGAGACAGCCGCAGGTATTGCGAAGATTGCCGAATTTAAAATGGCGGACATTATTCGTAAAACCACGGTTGAAAAAGGCCTGGATCCCCGCGATTTCTCGCTCTTTGCCTTTGGGGGCGCAGGACCTGTTCATGCTGGAATCTTTGCAAGAGAGCTTGGTGCCCAGAAAGTGCTTGTTCCGCTGAATCGAGTTGCTTCAACCTGGTGCGCGTTTGGAGCCGCAACGGCGAGTCTGCTTCACATTCATGAGCGCGTTGAAATCATCTCATCGCCCTTCGATCTTAAAGTGGTGAATAAAGTCATTGGCGAGCTCTACAAGGTTGCCAGTGCTCAGATGAAATCCGATGGCATTCCCGCCTCGGGTCAACAGTTTCAGTTCTCTGTTGACATGCGCCACCGCGGGCAGATTAACGAGGTGGAAGTCCCCTTAACAAAATCGCCATCCAAGGCCGGGCTTAAGCTGGCCGACAAGGACCTTGAAAGTCTTATCGAAAGGTTCTACGAACGATACGAAGCCATCTACGGTCGCGGCTCTTCCTATCGGGATTCGAGACTTGAAATGGTGACCTTTAGGCTTCGAGCCATGGGTGCCTCGAGAACCGTCACGCTTCCAAAAGCCAAGAAAACAGCCTCGGCAATTAAAGACTCGGCGAAGACAGGCAAGCGCAAAGTCTACTGGACGGACCTTGGCAAACAGTTGCCCACCCAAATTTATAACGGTGAAGCGCTTGCCTGCGGAAACACGGTTGCGGGGCCCGCCATTGTTGAAACAAGCCACACGACCATTGTCGTCCATCCACAGCAAAAGCTCATTGTGGATGCTTACGGAAACTTTGAATTGAAGCTCGGGAGATAAATCATGCTGAAAGTAAGTGAGTTAAAGGATGTTTCTTTTAATGGCCGTGACACAGGCTATGTACCCCCAGAGAAGCTTCGTATTTCTAAGAAGCTCAAATTGCACACGCGCGCAAGTAAAAAACTTGATCCAATTACGTATGAGGTGATTCGCCATAGCCTCTGGAACGTGAACGAGGAGCATGGGGCGACCATTCAAAGGCTCTCGGGATCTCCCGTGGCCATGTATGCGCTCGACCTTAACCCGTCTATTCTCACGGAAGACGGCGAGTTCGTTTACTTCGGTCCTTATATGCAGTACATGTCAGGAGTGACAGATACTCAGGTCAAATGGATTCTCGAGAATCGCTCAGAGAATCCTGGCATTAAAGACGGCGACATGTTTCTGGCGAACGACCCCTGGGTGGGTGCTGCCCACCAGCAGGACGTTATGTTGATATGCCCTGTTTTTCACGAGGGAGAGCTTTTCTGCTGGGTCACCAATTGTTTGCACCAATACGATATTGGTGGCATCACGCCGTCCAGTTTCTGCATGTCAGCAAAAGATGCCTTTGAGGAGGGCATTCTCATTCCACCCGTCAAGATTGTGGAAGGTGGTGAGATTCGCAAAGATATTGAAGATCTTTATCTCCGTTCATCCCGTAAGCCAGACTCTGTCGCCCTGGATTTCCGTGCGCAACTGGCCGGTAATACAACCGCCAAGGAACGCGTAGAGAGCCTACTGAAAAAATACGGGGCAGATACCGTCAAGGCTGTCATGCGAAAAATCTTAGACGATGGCGAGGCAGCCTTCCTCGACAAGATGTCGAGACTTCCCGATGGTGTTTGGCGTGACCGCACCTATGTGGAGTGCTCACGTCCAGGAGACCGGAAGACACACGCTGTCCAGCTCACACTACGCAAGGCTGGTAATACGCTTATTTTTGAGAACGACGGGACAGCCGAGCAAGAAGGCGCAATGAACGCGACCTTTTCCGGGTGGCGCGGCTCCATTATGGTTGCCCTAAACCAGCTACTCTGTTGGGATCAGTATTTCGCAATTGGGGGTGCTTTGCGTCATGTGAAGTTTGATCCAAGCCCAGGCACCATGAACTGCGCCAACTTCCCTGCATCGGTCTCTACAGCACCTGTTCAGGCCATGGAAATTTCGCTTTATCCCACCTATAACGTGCTCGCCAAAATGATTTTCTCTGACAAAAAAATGCGCGAGGACATTATGTGCATTGGTGGAACAAGCCAATGGCCAGCAACTATTTTTAGGGGCAAGGATCAGTGGGGTGAGAACTTTGGCTACATTCTGGTCGATCCCATCGGTGGCGCTATTGGAGCATTTTCTACGGGTGATGGCATTTCAACAGGGGGGCAGTCACGAACCCCTATCTGTAAGCTTCCCAATATTGAGCACACGGAACAGACCTTTCCTGTTTTGTTCCTTTATAGAAAGGAGCTTGTCGATTCGGGGGGCGCAGGCCTGCACCGTGGGGGCATGTCGGCAGAGACCTGCTTCATTCCACACAACACACCTACGATCACCCACGACACACTTTCATCGGGTAATGCCGTTCCTACGTCAACCGGCATGATGGGTGGCTACCCCGCGACGGTTAATGTCTACAAGTTCCGTAAGAACACAGATATCCTCGACCGTCTCAAGGCGGCTAACCTGCCCTCGGATATCTCTGAAGTGCCTGGCGAGGAGGTTACCCTTGCCTTACGGCAGCAAAACTTCCAGCAAGACCCCGCCGATGTTTACTCGGTGGTCTGGACAGGTGGCGGTGGCTTTGGTGATCCGCTTCGCCGTGACCCCGCAAAGGTGGCAGAAGACGTCAATGACAGTCGCGCCGTGTCGGTGGAAGCTGCAAAGAACATTTATGGAGTTCTGCTTCAGTCCAATGGCGAAGTGGACACAGCAAAGACAAACGCGCTACGTACCTCCATGTTCAACCAGCGTAAGACCTATCCGGTTAATGGCAAACGTGATCACAAGGCACTTCGTCTTGGGGGAAAGATTTTCAAAGAAGTCACTGAAAACCTTTGCCTTCAATACGCGGAGGCTGGTAAGACAACGAAGACATCAATTCGTTGGTCTTGCCGCCATTGCCAGACTGACCTCGGCCCAGCCTCGGAGAACTACAAATTAGGCTGCGCACGACACGACGCCCCCATTGCCGCCTCTAACCCCAATATTGGGGACTGGAGGCGCTATGTGGATGATGAGCCCTTCTTCAGGCAGTTCTTCTGCCCGGGTTGCGGATCGTTAATTGAGAACGAGGTTGCTCGCGACGGAGACCCCTTGCTTCAGGACGTTCATATCAAAGTCTAGGGGCAGCGAGTTTATTCATAAAAAAAGCGCCTGCGGAAGCAGGCGCTCTATTTCTTTTTCCTCCCTCTGGCCCCGGTCATCAAGAAAGATGCCGGGGTTCTTTTTTACCCGTCTACTGGAACCTTACCTAGAGCCTGAAGCACACGCTGTGGCGTAAAAGGCTGCATGTTCAAAGAGGCATTAAAGGGGCTCAGGGCGTCGTTCAGTGCATTCATGAGTGCGCCAGGTGCGCCGGCTGTTCCCGCCTCCCCCGCGCCTTTTGCACCTAGCTCGGACTGCCTGGTTGGAGTCTGAACGTGACCAACAACAATGTCAGGCATTTCGGCGGCCATAGGAACAAGGTAGTCAGCCATGGTGCCGTTAATCATTTGTCCGTTTTCATCGTAAAGGCACTCTTCGAGCAATGCTCCGCCAATGCCCTGAACCACACCGCCTCGAATCTGTTCATCGACAAGCATTGGGTTAAGCACCGTGCCGCAGTCCTCGACACACCAATGTTTCAACAATTTAATCTCGCCCGTTTCAACATCGACTTCCAGATAAGAGGCTTGAATGCCATTGGTGAACGTAAAACCATACTCCCGAGGCGTGTAGTGTCTGGTGACAGTAAGTTCAGACTGAAAGTTCATGGGAAGGGTATCGGGTCGGAAGTAAGCCACGCGCCCAACCTCAGAGAGAGGCATCTTGACTTCAGACGTTAATCTGTCAACAACATTGTTATCGCGAATATCAAGTGTGGCTTTTTCTACAGCCAAGATCGCGGCCGCAACATCTAACAGGTTGCTCTTTAGAGCCTTGCCCGACTGAAGAACTGCCTCGCCACCAATACCCGCACCGCGCGAGGCCCATGTTCCACCTCCGTAGGGCATTAAGGACGTATCCCCCGTAAACACTTTAACTTTGTCGATGCTCACGCCCACTGCATCAGCAGCAACTTGAGCAAACACAGCCTCATTGCCCTGCCCTTGCTCAGTCACACTGCAGGTCACGGTGATCATGCCCTGAGGATCAAACTTAATGGTCGCACCGTCCTGAGCCGAAATGCGTGCCCCGCCTACCCCGTAGAATGCTGGCGATGGATTCGTGACCTCGATCATGGCAGCAAGCCCAATACCGCGGAAGATGCCCTTTTTTCTCAGTTCGGCCTGCTCAGCCCTTAGCTTGTCGTACTCCATAAGGGTAAGCAGCTTTTCAAGGGATTTTTGATGAGAAAGACACTCAAACTTGATGCCTGAGGGAAAGCTTAGGTAAGGATAGGCATCGTCGGGAATAAAATTAATACGACGAAACTCTGCAGGATCCATGTTAAGTTCACGGGCTGCCTCGTCAACAATACCCTCGGTAATGGCGACTGCAATAGGATGCCCGACCGCCCTGTACTGGCAGGTTACGTTCTTGTTGGTAAAGACGACATTAAGCTTGGCACGATAGTGCTTATGGCGGTACGGACCTCCGGTTAGATTGACAACCTGGTTGCCCTCAATCCCGCTGGTACGTGGATAGACCGAGTACGGTCCTATGCCTGTTAAATCATCGAGATCAAATCCAACAATCTCTCCGTTTTGCTTTACAGCGATGCGAACAGTCGCCTCATGCTCTCTTGCATGAATATCTGTTAAGAAAGACTCCATCCGGTCTGCAAGAAACTTTACCGGCCGCTTCAGCGCAACCGAAATCGCTGCAGTAGCCATTTCGTCGGCATAGACGTGGACCTTAATACCAAAAGAGCCTCCAATGTCTTTGCAAATAATTCGAACATTAGACTCAGGAATATTTAGATGCTTCGAGAAAATATCTTGCATCATGTGCGGTGCCTGAGTTGCATGATGCACCGTGAGGCTGTGGTCGGCAGGGTTGTAATCGGCCAAGATGGCTCTTGGCTCAAGGCACACGCCCGTATGCCTTGAAAAACGATAGGTTCGCTCAATAACTCGATCGGCCTGCGCCCAGGCTTCGTCAAACCCTTCTGTCTTTAGCTCTCGGCTAAAACAGATGTTGTCCTGAAGATCGGGATGAATAACGTACTTGGCCTCAAGTGCGCTGCGCATATCTACAACCGCTGGAAGCAGGTCGAAATCTGCCTCAATAAATTCAAGCGCGTCCTCGGCCTGACGCCTTGTCTCGGCTACTACTGCAGCAACGGCCTCGCCCTGCCAACAGACCCGATCAACCGCAATTGGATGTTGAGGTGCAGATTTAATTCCCTTCAGATGGCCGAGCACGCCCACCCATGGTGTACAAAACTCTTGCAGGTCTCTGCCATTGAAGACAGCAATAACACCTGGGGCAGACTTGGCCTTTAAGAGATTAAGAGACTTGATTCGCGCATGCGCATGGGGGCTTCGGAAGAAGACGACATGCGCCAGACGTGGAAGCCGAATATCGTCCAAGTAACAACCCCGGCCTTGAACAAGGCGCCTGGCGTTTGAACGAGGAACAGACTTTCCAACATAGCCTGTTTTTTGATCGGTGGGTAAGTCGAAAGGTATTTCAGACCGGGCATTCATATTACTGAACTCCTTGTTTCACGCCTTGCTCCGCGATGACTGACTCCACCGCATCAACAATGGCTTGGTAGCCTGTGCATCGGCAGTAATTTCCAGAGATGTACTCACGTATCTCGTCGCGGCCTGCCTTAGGATTATTCTTTATAAGATCGTAGGCAGTGGCCAACATGCCCGGCGTGCAAAACCCGCACTGCAGAGCATTATGTTTTAGAAACGCTTGTTGCAGAACATCAAGTTCACCCGATTCGGATAGTCCCTCAATGGTGCTTACCTCTGCGCCTTCCAGTTGAGCAACCAAAACCAGGCAGCCCCGAATCAACTTGCCGTTTACGAACAATGAGCAGGCGCCGCAGACACCGTGCTCGCAACCGAGATGCGAGCCGGTTAACCCAAGCTCCTCACGGAGAAAGTCAACCAGATGCATACGAACGGGTACATCTTTACTGACCTTCTGGCCATTTACAGTTAAATTCACCAAGCAACGTGTCTCATTCATGGGCTTATCCTTGCTTAAAAAGTGCGCGGACCAATAAAGTTTTGGCGAGGTGAAGTTTCGTATGGCGATTCGCTTGAAGATCGGGCATTGGGTCAAGGTCCCCGTCGAGCAACTGGACGGCTTTTTCTAGGCTGGACTTATCAGCGATGTCACAGCCCGTAAGCGCCTTCGCGGCTTGCTCTGCAAGCACAGGCTGGCTCCCCACGGCGAAGAACACAATGCGAGCAGATTCAATAGTGGTGCCACTGACCACTACGGAACCAGCAAGCCCGACCGTGGCATAGTCGCCCTTCCGGCGTGCGAACTCCTCGAAAATAAAGGTCTCGTTCGGCCTAGGCTGCTGAAATTCAACAGCCGTAAGAATGTCGCTGGCTTCTAAATCGGTTGTGTAAAGGCCCTTGAAAAAGCTCGAGGCATTGATTTTGCGAAGACCTTCTGGTCCCTGTATCTCAATAACGGCATCTGAGGCCACCACAACTGCAGGGTATTCTGCAGCAGGGTCTGCAAGAGAGAGGCTTCCTCCAATCGTGCCTCGATTACGTATTCCAACATGCGCGACATAAGGAACTGCTCTTGCAAGCAACGGTGCCTTGCGCTTGACCAGATCGCTTGCCTGAATCTCTCCATGGGTGACTAAAGCCCCAATGCGTAGACCCTTCTCTGTTTCTTCGATCGACCTAAGGCCAGGTATATCCTGAATGTCAACCAGCATCTCGGGAGTGGCCAGTCGCATGTTCATTGCAGGCAAGAGGCTTTGGCCGCCCGCGAGTACGCGGGCATCGGGCGAGCTCGAAAGAAGTTGTATTGCCTGAGTAAGCGTGTTCGGACGCTCGTATTGAAAACCCGCAGCCTTCATAGCGCTATTCCTCTGCGACGATTCCGTTGGAAAGGATACCAAGGCCATCTGCCTCGACCTCAACAATATCCCCTGGCTTCATAAAGATTGGGGGCTTACGAGCAAAGCCCACTCCGGAGGGCGTTCCAGAAATAATAATGTCACCTGGAACAAGCCTGAATATTTCGGAACAGGTTGAGATCAGGGTAACGACATCGAAAATCATGTCATTAGTATTTGCTTTCTGAAGCTCCTGACCATTCAAACGCGTACGGAGTGTGAGGTTCGCTGCGCCATCAGGGAGCTCGTCCGCAGTCACGATGTAAGGACCAAAGCTTCCCGATGCATCAAAGTTCTTGCCCATCATCCATTGGTGTGACTTGAACTGATAGTCTCGAATGGAACCGTCGTTGAAGAGTGAATAGCCAAAAACGTGATCTAGCGCATTCTCCTTTAATATATGGCGGCCTGGCTTCCCAATAACCACCGCAATCTCTCCCTCGTAATCAAACTCTTTAGAAACCTTCGGTGCGACAAGGTCAGTGTTATGGCCAACCCAAGAAGAGGGAAATCGATGGAAAAGTATGGGGTAAGTGGGAGCATCTTTGTAGGGGCTCTCTGCCGCGTGGTCGACATAATTAAGTCCGACTGCAATGGCCTTGGATGGATTCAGAATGGGCGGAAGGTACTTCAGGTCTTCGAGGGATCGCGAGGGCTTCATATTCTCCCAGTCAGCTTTAAGCACGTTCATCAACGTGTCTCCCGCTTGAAGCAGCCCATCCAGTGACGTGGGGAAGCCCAGTTCGCTTAGATCGACCACCTTACCGTCCTTGATCGCGCCAAGGTGAGAGCTTTGGTCTTCGTGTAAAAAGTTAAGGAATTTCATTTTGTTGCCTTTCTAGTTAAGCGGAGGTGGCCTCTGTGTTTTCACCAAAGTACTCGGGTACACCGGGCCCCCATAGATACAAGGAACTTTCGGGAAGATAGTCTGCGGCGGGCCATTGCGTCTCGACACCAATAAAATCGATGTCATAGGAATACTCTGTGAAGCTTCCCCAGGGATCACGCACGTAATAAAAATAATTTGATCCAATGACATGTCGGCCCACACCCCAGCCTTCTTTATGACCGGCCGCGAGCATCTGCTCCATACCTAGACCAACTTCGTCAAGGTTGGCCACGGCCCAGCTGGTGTGATGAAGACCCGGGGCAGAGGACTTCAGAAAGGCAAGCAGATGATGGTCACTGGAATGGGCGCCATGAGTAAAGGCAACGATATCGGCTGACTTGTCGGAAAGACGCAGACCTAGTGCATCGGAATAAAAGGCAACCGAACGCGCAACGTCGGTTGAGAATAATAGTATGTGCGAAAGCCTTTGGGGCCTTACCTGAGGAGTCTCGCCGCGCGCATGCGCAATAGGAACCTTGATAGCATTCTCTTTGTAAAGGATTGCGTTGCCCTTAGCCTTCTCGTTTGGGGTGACTTTTTCACGAACAGCAATCTGGAGAAGGTTGTTGTCTGGGTCACGAATCCAGAATCCATCGCTGGTTACAGAACTGGGATGTGCATCTGCAGGCTTAGCTCCATTGGCCATCGTCTGACGCTGAAGGTCGTCCAAATCTTCGGCATAGGCACCGAGTGTCAAGTACTCTAGGCGCTTTTTTTGACCCCGGCCATCAAGCACGTATCCCCAAGTGTGTGGGCTATGGTAAGTGGCAAGTGCGAGGCGATCGCCCTGATGGTCAACCTTCAAACCAAACTGCTTGTAGTACACCTCTGCGACAGAGAGGTCTGGAACACTAAAGCAAAACTGAAAGGCTGAATGAATAGCTGTGACACCAGCGCGCCGGGGGGTTTTCATAACGATCTTCCCTATAGAGTGACGGCAATAAAGGGGCTATCTGGCCAGTTCAACCACCTGCCTAGAGAAGTTGGCAGGCCTGTTCGAAACTGAGACGAGGGTTCCTTGGAAACTCCTTCGACCTGTCTGCATAACCCAAATTAAGAAGAAAGTTCACTTGGAAGCGGCCATCCGGAAAGAACTCGTGGTTCACCTTTGCGGGGTCGAAACCGCTCATTGGGCCGCAGTCAAGGCCTAGGGCCCGGCAAGCCATTATGAAATAGCCCCCCGTGAGGGTGGAATTTCTTGTCGCTGTCGAAGCGGCAAGGGCCTCGTTGTTTTCGAACATCTTTGCGGCATCCGGTACATGCCAGGTTGTTTGCAAGTGCTCATAGAAGCGAGAGTCGCTTGCAACAATGACTGTCACCGGGGCCAACCGAGTTTTGTCGACATTTCCAGGAAGTAGCGCAGGCATGAGGCGCTCTTTTTGCTCGGGGGTTCTTAAAAAGATAAAGCGGGCCGGCTGGGTGTTCATAGAAGTAGGACCCATGCAGGCAATTTCGTACGCCTTGATAAGCAAACTGTCTTCTACGGGATTTGGAAGAAAACCGTTTGCCGTTCTTGCCTTCAGAAAAAGTGTCTCAAGAGCCTCTTGCGAGAAAGCCATATCAAACTCCCGAATAAGATTATTTAGAAAAACGAGATCCTAAACTTTGGAAATGCCTATAAAAACCAACTCGACCACCTGAATTCATACGCAACGCCTTAGCCTATGCAACTCCGAGGTAGTAACTTTTCACCAACTCGTTTTCCTTGAGCGTGCTTACGTCACCATGAAAAACGATCTCACCATGCACAATGATGTGGCCATAATCGGCGATTCGCATAGCCTGATTAAAGTTTTGCTCGGCCATTAAAACCGTAAGCTTGTAGTCATCTTTCAGTTCTTTAAGCTTGGTAATGGTCTGAGAGACGAGAAGGGGAGATAGCCCAACCGAGGGCTCATCAACCAGAAGCAACTTAGGAGCCGACATAATGGCCCGAGCAATGGCCAACATTTGCTGCTGACCACCAGACATAGAGCCGGCCAACTGATTTTTACGTTCTGCAAGAATGGGAAATGCCTCAAGGCAATGCTCCAAATTTTCCTTGATCTTCTCGCGGGCGTCTTTTCTGAACGCACCAAGTAAAAGATTTTCTTCAACCGTAAGCTTAGGAAAGAGGCGCCTTCCCTCGGGAACCAAGGCAACTCCCAGATTAACAATGTCTTCTGTGCTCAAGGCAGTGAGATCGTGTTGGACACCATCAATCTCTAAAATAATTTCACCCTGGCTTGGTCGGACCATTGCCATAAGGCACTTCATAAGTGTGCTCTTGCCATTGCCGTTTGTTCCAAGCAGAGCTACGGTTTGGCCCGCGTGAAGCCCAAGGGACACCCCCTGCAGAGCCTTAACCGCTCCGTAGCCGGCGTGAACATTATTAACCTTAAGATTAATCTCCAAGATAAGCCCTTTGAACGTACTCGTTTGCTACAACCTCGTGAGGCGTTCCTTCACAAATAATTTGTCCGGCGTCAAGGCAAACGACGCGCTGAGAAAACGCCATAACCGCCTGCATGATGTGTTCAATCATGATGATCGTGATGCCCTGCTCATTCAGGGAGAACAGAATAGCAAGGACCTCATCAATTTCTGCGCCAGCAAGACCGGCCATGGCCTCATCGGAAATGAGGAGCTCAGGCTTCGCCGCCATGGCTCTCGCAAGCTCTAACTTGCGTAGCTCAACTTGAGAAAGTTGGCTGCATTCGGCAAGAATCTTGTCGGAAAAGCCCATTCCCACCAGGATTTCTTCGGCAGCCTGTGTGGCCGCCTGCCCTGAGACTCCCCGAACATAAGACAAAGGAACCAGAAGATTCTCAAGGACGGTCATGCTACGGAATGGCTTCGGTATCTGAAAGCTCCGAGCAATTCCCTTACGGGTTCGCTGATAGGCGGGTAGCTTAGAGATGGGCTCTCCCTTAAACCCTATAGACCCCTCTTCGTTGAAGAGGGCCCCAGAGATACAGTTAATGAGCGTGGTCTTGCCTGAACCATTAGGTCCGATGAGACCAAGCCTCTCCCCCTTAGGAACATTCAAACTCACCCCACTGAGTGCGGTAAAACCTCCAAAGTGCTTGGAGACCGATACTATTTCGAGGAGGTTTTCCATCTCTTTACTAATCCAAGAATGCCATCAGGGGCGGCTACGACAAAGAAAACGAGCAAGACTCCAACAACCAACACGTTCATCTCACTCGAAATAGTGACCGTTACGATCTGCTGCAGAGTGGCGAGGATAAGAGCCCCGATAACAGGACCAATCCAGTGCGACATGCCTCCTATGATTGGCATTGCTAATGCAGAAACTGCATACAAAAGATTGAAGGTTGACGCAGGCTCAATGTAGCTAAGGTACATCGGCATGGGAGCTCCCGCAGCTCCCAAAAACGCGCCTGAAACAGAACATGCAAGGAGCTTGAGTTTAAGCGTTGGAACACCTGAACACTCCGCCGCCTCCTCCGAGTCTCTCACAGCACGCAGGCCTCTGCCTATGTAGGACTCCTGTATAAACCGTGCCGCTGCAACCGATAGAATGGCCAGAATTACCATTACGACGACCAGATAACGGGTATATGTCTCGAACACGGGAATATCTGTAGGGCGAGCAAGTTGATGGCCCGTCGCCCCACCGAGGAACGACGAATTCATAACCAGCGTCTCAAAAATAAAAACCAACGAGACCGTAGCAATCGAAAAGAATATACCTCTGAGTCTCACGGTCAGAAGCCCCGTAAGGAACCCTACAACGCCGGCAAAAATGGCGCCACACAAAATTTGAACGACAAGAGGGGCATCGAACGCCAGATGCAGGGCAAGCGCGGTATACGCCCCCGCACCCACAAAAGCAGGTACTCCAAAATTCACGTAGCCCGCGTACCCGCCGAGAATATTCCATGCCGATGCCAGAACCACAGCCTGGAGAATCACGAATCCGGCAAAGAAGAGATAATTGTTAGCATCCGACAGCGCAAGGCCAACCGTAACAGCGAAAATGATCGCAGAACTAATCCAAAACCTCATTAATTGGCTCCTGGGACTAGCGTCCAAAAAGGCCCTGAGGCCGTAGACCTAACATCACAAGTAGTAGGCCAAACGCCACAGCCGGGGCCCAAGATGTTCCGAAGAACATTAAAACGATGGATTCGGTAATGCCGAGCAGTAAGCCAGCAAACACGGTGCCTGACATGCTCCCGAGTCCCGCCAAGACCACCACACAGAAAGTGCGGCCAATGTAAATTCGATCCATGGTGGGTTCCACTGGCGCAACGATAAGCAAAACCGCACCCGCCAATGCATTCACTGAAGTTCCGATACCAAACGCGAGTGTCTTGACCGAGATTGGGTTAACCCCCATTAATCGCAGCGCCCCCTCGTCTTGGCCAACCGCCTTGATCGCACGACCGTAGAATGTCCTACCAAGATAGTTTGAAAGAATGACCGCCGCCGAGATCGCGACTAAAAAGGCAACGATGAGCCTGTATGGGATCCGAAGTTCCCCCAACTCCATGCTTCCACCAATATAAGGCGCCTCGGCTGACTGCTGATCTACCCCGAAAAAGATAACAAGCAAAACCTCGATGATGAAGGCGACACCAAAGAAAAAAGCGAGCCCGTTGACAGCCACATTATCCCCACCGCGACTCTCAAATATTGAATAGTAGACTCGATAGAAGCCTGCACCGAAAGCGAAAAAGAGGGGAATAAGAAGAAGTCCCGCAACAATTGGGTCGAGACCATATTGACCTAATAGAAATGCTCCATAGGCACCCAACAAGAGAATAGCCGGGTGAGCCACGTGAGGGATATCGAGTAGGCCAAAAGTGACGGAAAGCCCAAGACTGACCGCCGCATAGAATCCACCCAAAAGCACACCAAATAATATGGCCTCAAAAAGCAGGTCCCAAGAAAAGAACATTCGTTCCTCGTCAATCTACAGTCAGAGTAAAACAAAAAAACGCCTAAACTGCACTCGCAGCAGTTTAGGCGTCCGACTACCTACTTAGGCCTTACGCGCTTTATCGTACGGAGCGATAAGGTTACCGGTCTTATCCGCGGCGGGGTGAAGAATTACCTGCCTTTCCGCGGAGCGGAACTGATCGGTATCCTTGTCCTTAACCCCCCGAAGTTGAACAGTAAGTACTCGAGGGTTCGACCGTTCTCCCAACGCGTCGAACCGGATATCACCCACAATGGTCTTCATCGTGTTCTTATGGAGATAGTCGGCAAGTTTCTTATCGTCGATTGACTTGGTCGCATTCACAGCCTGCTCGAGCATCTGTCCGATTGCGTAGTTAAACGGGGGAAGGTAGTACCCGAGCGGATCGACCTTCTCTTCAATCGCCCTTGGGGTGTAGCGCTTGAAGAAATCCTCAATGCCTTCTGCCTTCATGCCGGGAACATAGGTGTTGTAGTTAACGATCCCGTTAAGTTTGCTACCGAGGTTAACCATAATGGGCGTGAACTGCAGCCCCACCATACCCCCACCGAACACCTTCAGCTGCGAGCCCAGGCCGATCTCGTGAGCAGCATTTACAAACCCCACCGAGTCGCCCGGATATGAGGCTACGAATACAACATCTGGCTTCACTGCCCGAATGGACCTTACGATGGTCGAGAAATCTTTGGTCGTTGGAGGGTAGTTCTGGTCGTAAACGGACTTCAGCCCAGTCCGATCAAGGCCCGCACGAACACCGTTGGCAAGGTTTTGACCAAACTCCTGGTCGGATGCAGCGATAGCAATGGTCTTAGCCCCCGCCTGCTTGGCCGCCTCGAGGAAGCCCGCGAACCATCCTTCCGCGTCATTCCAAGGCGAATTGTTGAACCACATATCATGCTGAACCTTATGATTCACCTGAAATGAGAAATTACCCATCAATAATTTGCCGCGTTGCTTAACCAAAGGCATGAGTGGCGCGGTTGGGACAGTCGCGTATGGTGCAATGAGCAGGTCCACTTTATCCACGTCAAGAAGCTTCGAATAAATTCCCGGTGTATTCGCGGGGTTCCCCTGGTCGTCATAAACAGTGAAGTCAACCTTCTTGCCAAGCAGCCCACCGCGCTTGTTGACGTCTTCCACCCACATATTGAGCGCCACAAGAGCAGCCTTACCCCCGGCGCCTAGTGGCCCCGTCTGGGGCATACTCATACCAACCTTGACCATCTTTCCGTGATGGTCCGCCCATGCAGGAATAGAGGGTACTGACGTTACGACCGCCGCAGCACCGGCGGCTCCAATTACCTTTCGACGCGATAGATCCATGAGAACTCTTCTCCTCTGGTGAGCAAAAACAATCGGGTGAGCATAAACTTTACTTGGATACGTTCATAAGCCTAGGTTATCTAGTACTGTAAGTACGAGTATCGCCAAAGGCAAATCAAGTGTCTACCGGGTAACTACTAAATTTATCCCCCCCTCTTAAGCCCATTACGTCTCTCCATCACGGCACAGACCGAGGCCGTGTCCTGCATTTCAAATCCCTGAGCGATTGCCTCGTCGTGAATAGTGGCGGCGATATCAAAGAGTGGCGTCTGCGCGCCAAGCCCCTGAATATAAGAGGAGATAATCGAGATGTCCTTGTGCATAAGGCGGTGAGTTGCTGAAAGGCCGGTCTCATAATCCCCAGCCACCATCATTGGGCCACGAATCTCAAAAATTCGAGAGCTTCCTGCGCTTCCATGCAGCACCCTGTATACGGACTCGGGCGCAATGCCCGCCTTCTGCGCAAAGGCGAAGGCCTCGGCTGCAGAGACGTTGTGAATCGCAACGAGAAGATTCGCAACGTACTTCATTTTCGAGCCGTTACCAAAAGTGCCAAGCTCATGGGTGATACGACCAATTGCGGCAAAGGCAGGTTTCATTCGCTCAATGCCAAGATCATTTCCACTTGCAAAAACAGTCAGGTCGGCCCTAGCCGCCTGTGCGCCCGTTCCACTGACTGGACAATCCAGCAGGCAGCCGCCTGCTTTTTCTATCACCGCCATTGCGCTGAATTTATCTTCGAGGGTAAGAGTGCAGGTGTCTGCAATCACTATCTCACGAAGCCTCGGGCCCATTTTAGAAAGCTCCTGAGCAACGTCATGCAGGGCCTGAGGATTGGGTAACGACGTAATGATTTCTGAGGCCCGCTCTGCCACAGAGGCAGCGCTTTTACAGGCCTGAATCCCCTCTGCTACCAAAGCCTCCGTGCGGGTTGAATCAAGGTCAAATCCGAAGACTGTGAACCCCTTACCCAATAAGTTACGCACGTACGCTGAGCCCATGATTCCAAGGCCAATAACGCCAATTGATTTCAATTTCCCCTCCCCCTTCGGTGGCTCTATGTAAACAAGCGTCTAATTCATGATCGAATTAGTCTGTTTTTGTTGGCAACTTCTAAAAAATAGAGAACAATTTGCGAGTGTTGTTGATCAGAAGATTACTAATTCGTTAGAAATAATATCGCGTTCAAGCGTTGCTGAGGAGGCAGGCATGGGAGATATAAGGGAAATTACTGGGCTCAAGGAAGTCGAAGGTATGGATGCCTCCGAAGGGCCTGATGCACGTACCGCAAATACTGACTGCCGGGCAATTCCAGTTGTTGATCTTGGCCCATTGATAAGAGGCGAGAAGGATGCCATTGCGAAAATCGCAGTGCCCTGGAGAGACGCCTGCGAAAACCTAGGCTTTTTATGCATCATCAACCATGGTATTGACACTCGGCTTATTGAAGACATGGAAACCCAGTCCCGCCGGTTTCATGATGATTTGTCCGCTGATCAGAAAATGCAGGTGCGGGTCACAAAAGACCAGAAAGGCTTTATCCCCTCAAAGGCTACGATCCTTACCCACTCCTCGTACCATTCGCATACCAAACTCGACAGCGTTGAGTGTTATGTCGTTGCAACCGATTTTCCCGATGATCAGAAAGAAGTCGTAAAAGGCACGCAGTTTTATGGGCCAACGCCCTGGCCGCCAGAAAAAGAACTGCCAGGTTTCAAAGATTCAGTGACCCGTTACATGAGGGCTATTGAATCGCTTGGCCTGTCCTTACTTCCCGTTTGGGAGGCTGCACTTGACTTGTCGCCAGGATATTTCAAGACCTATTTTGAAAAACCCTATTGTTACCTGCGTATTGCCAAGTACCCGAAGGTCGACTTCGTACAGGAAAACGAGTTCGGCTTGGGTGCCCATGCCGACACGGGCTTTATGACATTTTTACCTCCTGCCCTTGAGCCCGGGCTACAGATTCTCGACAAGGAGAAAAACTGGTTTTGGCCTTCGGTTCCCAAAGGCGCAATCCTCGTGAATATCGGACAGTTTTTAGCCAGGTGGACAAACGACCGGTTTCGTGCAACCCCGCATCGTGTCCTGCCCCCAAAGAACAACGATCGCTACTCTTTTGCATGTTTCGTCAATACCAGCCTGGATGCGGTTGCAGAATGCCTGCCAAGCTGTAAGCCACCCGACTCCCCGCCCAAATACGAGGCCCAGAGTTACTGGTCATTCTTTGAGTGGTACATGAAGCGTACCTACGTGCACTACGACGACTTCACGGACTCTGACTCAAAAGCAGCAGAAACACCAAAAAGCGCTTCGTGAGGTTTGTAAGGCGTGTAATGAGCTCATACCATTGGTCCAGCTGAAGGTCTGGGCGGGCCTTTTGATGCGTGGACAACAGGAGGCGCTGGAATGTTAAAACCCTCGCTCGAGCTTATCGAAATAAAAACCGATACAGAGCCGCTGGTCGGGCTCCTTTACCGCCCGCCTGGGGAGCGCCTCGTCCCCAACGCCCGGCGACGCTGCGCAGTCCTATTTCATGGCAACACCATGAATTTTTATTCGGGCGCGTTGCGATTCCTGCCTCCTCGGCTGGTTTCAATGGGCTACACCTGCCTTGCATTTAACCGTCGTGGTCACGATATTCTAACAACCCGCAATAGCCGCAACCCAGAGGGAGGAGCTTTTCAGTCTACTGCGCAGGCGATCGAGGACAACGAACTGGCTGTCGCCTACCTGCGTAGTCTCAATCTCCCCGCCCCCGTGGTTATTGGGCATAGTAACGGGGGAATGTTGGCTGTGGAATTTGTGTCAAGGCATCCAGAGACGCCCGGGATGGTACTTTTATCTGCGCACCGGGGCGGCGAAGGCCTTTTGCCTGATGCATCCTCATCCGGACTTTTAGCCTGCGATCAATTGCAAAGCATTACAGAAAAAGCTGCGGCACTTGTAGAGGCGGGTAAAGGCCAGGCACTCATACAACTGCCTGGCTGGTGGTGGGTGATATCGGCCCAGAGCTTTTTAGATCTAACAAAAACCTTACCAGACACCTTGGCTCTTGCGCCCTCCATTCAGTGCCCAACGCTCTTCCTGGTCGGCGACTCGGAACCAACATCGCGTTATCCTGCTCAGGCCTTCGCCGGAAAAACCCAAGGCAGCTGTACAGTGACAGTGATCGAAGACTGCGATCATTTTTACAACGACCGCGAAGCCCAGGTTTCCGACGAAGTCTGCAGATGGCTTACGAGTACATTAGATTCCTAGAGTACCCATCATCTTTTCTGGATAACGCGTTCCAGCGATTTGGGTTGGTGGAAAGGCCTCATCGAGTTGCGCAAGCTCCGCGGCTGACAACTTAAGATCGATGGCTGCAAGGTTCTCTTCGAGATACTTAACACGCTTAGTCCCCGGAATTGGAATGACGTCGGCTCCTTTGGCATGCACCCAGGCAAGAGCAACCTGCGCAGTCGTTGCGCTATGGTTGGAGGCAATTATCCGAACAGACTCGAGCAGCGCAAGATTCTGATCGAGGCTTCCTCCAGCAAACCGCGGATGGTTAATACGCATATCGCCATCCGACAAAGACGTGAGGTCTTTAATCGTTCCACTTAAAAATCCCCGGCCCAATGGGGCATAGGCCATGAGCGCCACTCCGAGCTCTCTGCAGGCAGGAAGTATTTCTGGCTCAATGTCGCGACTCCAAAGTGAGTACTCTGTCTCGACGGCCGCGATTGGATGCACCTTACTGGCTCGGCGTATGGTTTCTGCACCCGACTCAGACAAGCCTAAAAACCGTACCTTCCCCTGCTCTACCAACTGAGCCATAGCGCCCACGGTATCCTCAATAGGGACCTCTGGATCAACGCGATGCAGCGCATAGAGATCAATCACCTCTTCACCTAAGCGCTTCAAGGAGTTCTCACAGGCTTTTATCACCCATTTAGGATGCCCGCCCGAGAGACCAAGCTCGTTGGCGCCGCCCAGCGCCAAGTTGCCGAATTTTGTCGCAAGAAAAACCTCATCCCTACGGCCCTTGATGGCTCTGCCAACGAGCTCTTCATTCGCTCCCTTGCCATAAGCATCAGAGGTCACGATAAGATTCGCCCCCAAATCAATCGCTTTATGAATAGTCTGAGTCGATGATTCGTCATCGGGCTTTCCATAAAAGATCGACATTCCCATACATCCCAAGCCCTGCGTTGAGACCAAGGGGCCATTTCTTCCTAGTACAACTTTTCTCATCAGTTTTTCCTCTAAAAATAAAACCTGGAGTCTGGTGGGTGAAGCGCTCTACGCTAAAAATCTAATCTCGCTCGCCCGCCAGGCTTACATCTACACAATTAGGAAGCTTCGTATTTCTGACGAGCCTTTAAGAAATATTCCCAGACCTTTCGAACATTCTTGAACCCTTGATCCTCTTGCTTCTTGAACATGACGTCGTTTGCAGCATCACCACCCTTCTTAATAAAGGTCGCGTCAGACGGGCTGCTCTTGTGAAACTGTATGTTGTTGCTCTTCGCCCAGGCCGCTTTTACATCAGCCTCGTCGTTCATCAGAGTCTGCCCATATTTAATGGCGTACTCCATACGAAGATCGATAAGCATTTTTTGGAGTTCAGGCGATAGCGCCCTAAACTTTTTCCCGGAGACAAAAAGTCCCGAGGCGAGAGCCCCACCATTACCGCCTGCTCCGGGCGGGTTTACATAGTGCACATGGTTAACCACTTCGTTAAGTTTGAAGGCGTTACTAAGAACGATGGCCATGTCACCAAGCGCATCAATGGTCCCGCGATCAATCGCCTGATACATGTCATTGAAGGGCATGAAGATGGGGTTTGCGCCGAGGCTCTTGTAATAGTCAACGCGAACCCCGCCGTAGGTTCGCAGAGACTTGCCGGACAACTCTTTAACCGAGTTCAGCTTATTTTTAGTGCCTACCGGAGCGTGCCCGCTTATGTGTGGCATAAGAAAAACAATGTCAGCTTTTTGAATTTCCGCCTTCACATCGGGCTGATTTTCCATCGTATCAATGGCGGCCTTTAATGCAGCAACGTAGTTGTCTCCGAAATTAAAAACGTTGTCGAGCATAAGATAGTTAGGGAACTGGGTAGGGTAATAGGTACTGCTCACCCAAGCCATGTCCGCAATTCCGGATTGAATACCAGGCAAGGCATCTGCCCACTTCACCAAAGAATTTGCCCAGAAGAACTGCACCTTAATTTGACCATTCGATCGCTTCTCAACCTCTGCAGCCCACCACTTGTGTAGATTTCCAAACCAAGATTTCTCGGGGATCGGCTCCGCGATTTTCCAGACATGCGTCTGTTGGGCTATGGCCGTTGAAGGAGAAAGCAATACGAAAAATGAAGAAACCAGACCAGCAATTCCTGCACTAACACAACGTCGAGATAATCTCATTGTCGCCTCACTTTAGTAGAAAAAGAGTCCAATTGAACGCTTGCCCATCCTAGGGTTCCTTATCCCAGATGTGATCTAGGGAAAACGTTAATAATTATTAAACGATCAGTTAGTTCACTTAAAGTGATGCGTGAGTAAGGCGTTAAATTCCTTAGGATTTTGTATGTTGGGAAGGTGGCCAGCATTAGGCACCCCAGCATAACGCGCAGATGGCAGAAGCGGGGCAAGTTCCAAAAGCGCCTTGGGGAAGGGACCATCGTTCTCTCCCGAAATGAACAAGGTTCGCGGTGTGATTTTGTTAACCAAGGGAAGGTAGGCGAGTTTCTGAATAGCTTGTGCACAACCGACAAAGCCGTTAACAGTAGTCTTACCAATTTGGTCTTTAAAGCGAGACATGACGGCCACATTGGCGGAATCATTCGCATACCCTTCACCGAACCAACGCTCCACAGTCGCCTGAGCCATGGCAGTGCATCCTTTGTCCAAAGCAAGCTGAATGCGGGGGTTCCACGAGTCTGCCATCTCCTGCGGCATATCGGCCCGTGTATCGCAGATCACGAGGCTTTCGAATCTCGAGGCATGATGAATTCCGAGGCCCAAGCCAATCATCCCGCCAAGCGAGAGCCCCACGAAATGGGCCTTTGGAATTGCAAGCGTGTCGAGCACTCTCACGCAGTCTTGGGCAAGATCATTCAAGGTAAATCCCAGGCCCGTTGGTCCAGAAGACCCGTGCCCACGCGTATCCATGCCAAGTACGCGATAGCCTAAAGAACTAAGTAATGTTGCCTGCTCCTCCCACATCATGGAGGAAGAGAGTATAGAGTGCGAAAGAAGGACCGTTCCCCTGCCTCCCGTCTCGGTGTCATACACCGCAATGGACTGCTCATTGACTTGTAGGATTTTGCAGTTACCAAAACTCATGGTTCACTCCTGTAAAGAATTACGGTTTTAATACGCCTTGCCTAGCGGTCCAAATTTGGGAGGCGGCCTACGGCGGCACGAGACCTTTTCATAAGCAGATGCCAGCTTCAAAAGCTCAGCCTCGCGACCAATTTCACCTCGAAAAACCAGTGAGAAAGGAAGTCCCACACCATCAACTTTTTGCAGGCTCGTTCCTGGCTTTGCCTTGTAGGACTGACCATCTTCAGCAAGGGCGAACTCAGCATCGCAGACTTCGTTAACGTAACCTGCAGGCACAAGAATTTCGGTAAGTCCTGCATTGGGTCCATGGAAAGACTCAAAGAAGTAATGTCGCGCCAAACCAGGTTCTTCTGGATAACCAATGCGGGCTGGCGGAAGCACGGTATGAACACGCACCAGAGCTTCGAGCTTGTTCTCATGCAACACCATCATGTCAACACGCCTTAGAAGTTCGCGAAGCATAATCCGCTCATCAACACCCTGCCGTCCGCCTAGAGGATTTCGAGGATCTGACGTTTCCTGCCAGTTGAGAAAGGCCGCCCGCTGATCATCACCCCAAAAGCTTGATCGCTTATTCAACTCTTCCCAGTTGGTAAGCGTTTCTTTAATTCCCCAGCGCCCCCAGTCTTCAGCCCTTCGACGTAAATATTGGCTAATGTGAAAGCGGAATGCATGCGCAAGGATCTGGTCTTGAACAGTGGCCAGGTCAAGGTTTCGCGGGGCAGGCAGCTTGAGATCTGACAGACCAACAAGGTAGTCAATGGGCTCCATGTCTCCGGCCCCAAAGAATTTCCCAGGCTGGAACTCTGTGGGCTTAATTGCATTTGCAAAATCCGGAAAAACAGGCTCGCCCGCAGGATTAAGACGAAACAAGAGATCTGGCATAAAAACTGGGATAAGCCGGCAGAGGGCTTCGCTGAAACTGGTCTTCAACTGCTCAATATCAGGGTCAGCCTTCCAATGTGGATGCCTCGACTCCACCAAGGTCAGCCCTAGTCGCCCTCCGAGCATTTCTTTTATTTCTCTCGAGGCCGCTGCAACAATGGGCTTAACGGCAAGAGTGTCTCCGGGATCGAGCATTGATTCACGAACCACGCCAATGCGACGACCGCGAAGAGCAAGAATACTTTGCTCGGATGCCAGATGGGGAACCAAACCCTCAGGGGGTGGATAGCTTGCTCGAGGAACTGTCGTGTAAGGATCTCTCGGGTCGTAATAGCCACCCTCCTCGTCCCGCAAGGCATCAAGGATATGGGCACAGTCCTCGAGTGACTTCGCCATGACTCCAGTGCGATCGCAATAAATATCGGCGCCAATTGCGCCACCATCAAACCCAAGCATGGCCTTATGAGGAAGGATTAACGCAATGGCATTGTGGTTAGAAGGTCCTCGAGTTGACATTCGGGTTTCCTCCCCGAGACTCGCCATGACCATATTGGTAGAGACGGACACGCCAGAACCCGAGCTTGACCCCAGGGATGCTGACCGACTGGTGTCGTAGGGATTTGCGGGATTCCCACCCCAGGTTGACCGCTGATAGCCTGAGACGGAGGGCAAGATCTTCACCGGCTTATTTCGTCCGCCTGGGTCGCCAGCTCGACCGTTGTACTCCGTCATGACTGACTTTGCGAAAATGATGGCGCCCTTCTCGCGCAGGCGTTCAACCAAGAGATGATCCCTTGCCGGGAAGTCGGCATCAAACCGAGCGTCGGCTCCGCCTGTGGACCGCATGTCTTTGGTATCGAAGGCGTCCTTAAATGAAAACACCACCCCGTAAAGCGGCATAGCTTGAAGATCGGGCTTCGCGCCGTACTTTGCATCCAAGTACCTCGCCTGCTCGAGCGCATCAGGATACCGACGAAAGATTTCGCAGACGGCTGGCGCTCCCTCGGGAAGCGGGCCATCGTCTGGATGTCGGTCGAAATCTCCGTAACAGACAACAGACCTCTCTCCTCGAATATTCAAGGTTGACAGCGCATTGACCTGGTCGGACTTTCCATCGCCCACAAGCATGCCGTATTGCTGATAAGCCGTGGGATCGGAGGCCGTCGGCCGCATCTCCCCAAACTCCAAAGGAGGCCCCTTATAGCCCGCAAGATCTGGAAAGAGTTCCGAGGCGGGGATTGTCTGGCTTGGAAACCTAAGGCGCTCGCCCCCCCGAACGGTACCCGGCACCTCCGGCGCCTTGTCCCCAGTTGGGGTAACAAGCAGACTGGACGGACCGTTGAAAGCTCGGACACGCTCGAGATACTGGAGAACAACCTGCTCACAAGTGATCTCGGCGTTTTTGATTGCGGCATGAAGGTCGCTTATTGATGCTTCAAAGACAGAAAATGACATGCTTCATAATTCCCTTTACTGAACAAATGATAAACAGCATTCTTGGGTTTGCAAGGTATGAGAACTACTAATATCCGAACTATAAAAATTCTGTTGCATTAACGGTCATGGCGAGACACCTGTCTCTTTACTAGCCTTTTAAACACACTATGGAAGGAGTTACATCTGTTATGCCAACGCTTGAACATTCTCTGGGAGCCACCGACTTTGAAAGAGCCGGGCCAACTCAACAAAGACCGCTGGTGCTCTTTCATACCCTTCTTGCCGATCGCAGCGTTTACGATGGCATTTTTCCGGTGCTGGCAAAGACACGCGATGTCATTCGTTTTCAATTCCCCGGGTTTGGTGATTCCAAGGGCCGATGCGAATCCATTGACGATTACGCCAGCTGGACCATTTCCTTTCTTAAAGCACTGGCATTGCCATGTCCTGTGGACGTTTTCTCCAATGGCTTTGGCGGTTTCGTCTCTGTTGGGGTGGTAAGTCGTGCACCCGAATTAGTCAATAAACTTACCATTGCAAACAGCGGGGCGGCCTTTCCTGATGAGCGCAAGCCGCCCCTTCTCAAGATGGCGGAACTCGTTGAGACTAAGGGAATTGAGTCGGTTCTTGACACGGCCATCTCGCGAATGTTTCCAGAGGAATTTGCAACCGCCAACCCTGAAATCGTGAAACAGAGAAAAGAGGCACTTTCTAAAACGAACCCCCAGCAATTTGCCGTAGCCTGTCGGGCACTTGAAAAACTTGACTATCGCGCGCTTGCAAAGGGCATAAGTAAGCCCGTTCATATTGTTGCTGGCCTTAACGATGCAACGACACCACCCGCCATGTCCCAGGAGTTGCACAAAATTATCCAAGGGTCGGAGTACTCCGAGATTGACGATTGCGGCCACTGCCCTCAAATTCAGCAGCCGCAAAAAACTTTGCAACTACTGAGCTAGAGGCTTGGCCCGAAAAGGACCTTATGTCCTCGAAATTAACGTTGACAAAATTTTTAAACGTTCCAAACCGGAAGGAAGATTGTTATGGCACAAGACAACCTCATCGAGGTTATTACTGAAAATAAACTGCCTCATTACGAGCCCTACGGATGGCATCACTGGCCTGAGCACCCTTGGCTTGCGTATCAGTTTAGGCGGGGACTTGGCGAGACTCAGGAGGGCGGGGGCGCAGTCAGTGAGGTATTCCAAGCAGCAAGTCGAATGATCCCAGGTGATCTGGAGAGCTGGCACAAAGA
This sequence comes from Burkholderiaceae bacterium, assembly GCA_023261135.1. Lineage (GTDB taxonomy): Bacteria > Pseudomonadota > Gammaproteobacteria > Burkholderiales > Burkholderiaceae_A > Hahnella. Next base: position 42,478 of record JALRJP010000006.1, read on the forward strand.
ATGGAAGCACATTGCAGACCGCAACTGGACAAGAGGTTCGGAGGCTGAGGCGAGTGGTCACATACGAACCGCAATGAACTGCTTCCTGCGGGCGGCTGACTACTATCGACAAGCCGAGTTTTTTCTAAAACCGGACGACAAACGCCGGCTAGCAACCTTTGAAAAAATGGAGGCCTGTAGCCATCGCTTTCTTAAGTCCCTTAACCCACCCGGAGAGATCGTCGATATTCCTTACGAGAACGGAGTGCCGATATGCGGATATTTCGTTCGCAGCCCCTACCCTGTCGCGAAGCAGCCGGTGCTTATCTGCATGGGCGGACTTGACTCCATTAAGGACGAAATGTGGTTCATGCAGGCAAAAGGCGCCTTGCAGAGAGGGATTGCTGTCTTAATGATCGACGGGCCTGGCCAGGGTGGAACTTTAAGGCGACATGGGGTTCCGAACCGGGTAGATACCGAGGTTCCGATCGGCAAGTGTATTGATTGGCTTGAGGCGCGCTCGGATATTGACGCAAGCCGAATCGCCGTGTGCGGATCGAGCCTCGGGGGCTACTATGCGGCCCGTGCAGGATGCTACGAGCATCGCCTAGCGGCCTGTATTGCGCACGGCGCCATTTGGGCAATTACGGACCTCTGGGGTGAGGCCTCCGAAGACCACGGGTTATCCGAACACATTAAGTGGGTCTTCGGCTGTGGTTCCATGAAAGAGTCCATGAAGAAGGCCAAGGACTTCACGCTTGATGGGCACCTTGACCATATGCAATGCCCGTTTCTTGTAATGCACGGTGGGCACGATGTGCTCACCGTATCACAGGCTCAGAAGGTCTATGACTACGGCAAAGCCAAGGGCAAGGACGTAACGCTTCGGTTACTTAACGAGGAGGAGACGGGGGCGGAGCACTGCCAACACGACAACCCCACCATTGGCCAGGAAATTCTTGGTGACTGGCTCGCCGATCGATTCGGTATCGACCAGCGAGCCTTAATGAACAGTGGGAGTACACCCTTTTCCCTCTAAGAAAAAAGGCGGGGCACCCAGAAACTAGGGCTTTAGTTTGAATAGTTTCTGGGCATTACCGCCCATGATCATTTTCGCGTCGGCGCGCGACAACTTAGGTACCGACGATATTAAACCCACCGGATCTGTCTCTCCCATGTCGTAAGGGTAGTCGGTGCCGAGCATGACATGATTGGCACCAAACCTTGCAATTAAGCTTTGCAGCATTCCGGGATCAAACGTGATGGTGTCGAAGTAAAACTTCTCAAGGTACTTCGAAGGCTTGGTCGTAATCACCGTACGCACATCAGGTCTCTTATGGCCGTGATCCATTCTCGCCCAGTAATGGGCCAGGTACCCGCCCGAATGCGCCAGAATAATCTTAAGCTTGGGGAATCGCTTCATAAAGCCATCAAAGATCAGATGGCTTACTGCGATGGTTGTTTCAAGAGGATTGCCAATGATGTTGTTCAAGTAATGATCGGTGAGGCGCTCTGCATGACTAAAGCCGTTGGGATGCATAAATAGAACGGCTCCCAGCTCTTCTGCCTTGGCAAAAAAAGCATCCAGCCCTAGGGAGGGGTCGGTTAGGTCCTTGCCGTTGACATTGGTTCCAATTTCAACCCCCTTTAACCCCAGCACTTTAACCGCCCGCTCAAGCTCCTTCACAGCGAATTTTGCATTCTGAAGGGGAACGGTCCCCATTCCAGCCAACCTTTTAGGGTATTGCGCCACGATGCCAGCAATCCCCTCGTTAACGCTCTTTGATAGCTCTAGGCCAAAATCGGGTTCGGCGAAGTAGTAATACTGAAAAGGCGCGGGTGAAACGACCTGCACGTCCACGCCCATCTTATCCATGTCCTTGATACGTGTTGGAAT
>JALRJP010000070.1 GCA_023261135.1 Burkholderiaceae bacterium
AGCCGCAGCAAGCGCCTGACTCAAATCCTCGATGAGGTCGTCTTGGTGCTCAATGCCCAAGGACAGCCGCACCATATCTTCAGAGACACCCGCCGACTTCAACTCCTCGGGGCTTAGCTGCCGATGCGTGGTGGTCGCCGGATGACAGGCCAGAGACTTGCAGTCACCAATATTCACAAGCCGCGTGAATAACGAAAGTGCGTCTTGGAATCGAGCACCTGCTTCTCGTCCGCCCTTTAAACCAAAGTTCAGAATGCCACTGGCTCGACCATTCATGTATTTCTTCACAAGCGCATGGTCGGCATGTGTTGCAAGGCCTGCGTAATTAACCCAGTTCACCTTGGCATGACTTGATAGGAAGTCGGCTACTGCCAGACTGTTTGCACAAATGCGGTCCATGCGCAGAGGGAGGGTTTCAATACCCTGCATGATCTGAAAGGCATTAAATGGGCTGATGGCAGCACCGGTATTGCGTAGCGGAACGACACGCGCGCGACCAATAAATGCTGCGGGTCCCAGTGCCTCGGTGTAGACCACACCGTGGTAACTTACGTCGGGCTCATTGAGCCTGCGGAACCGCTCTTTATGCTCGGCCCAAGGGAACTTGCCGCTGTCAACAATGGCACCAGCCACAGACGTCCCATGACCGCCCATGTATTTTGTAAGACTGTGAACCACAATGTCGGCGCCATGCTCAATGGGACGACAGAGGTATGGGCTTGGCACAGTGTTATCGACAATTAGAGGAATACCATGTCGATGGGCAATATCTGCCAGACGGCCAATATCGGTCACGTTCCCTAAAGGATTACCGATGGTCTCGCAGTAAATGGCCTTGGTCTTTGAATCAATCAGCGCCTCAAACGACTCCGGCTTACGGTAGTCGGCAAACCTAACCTGAATGCCGTATTGCGGCATGGTGTGCGCAAATAAATTGTACGTTCCACCATAAAGAGTGGCGGCCGAAACAATGTTGTCCCCCGCCTCGGCAATGGTTTGAATGGCATAGGTAATGGCCGCCTGGCCCGAGGCCAGGGCAAGCGAGGCAATACCACCTTCAAGCGCCGCCACGCGTTGCTCAAGCATGTCCTGCGTGGGGTTCATGATACGGGTGTAGATATTGCCCATCACCTTCAGATCGAACAGGTCGGCACCATGTTGCGTGTTGTCAAAGGCATAGGCGACCGTCTGATAAACCGGTGTGGCAACAGCCTTGGTTGTGGGGTCACCTGCAAAGCCCGCATGCACGGCTTTAGTCTCAAATCGCCAATTGCTGCTTTTTGATTGATCTGGCATTGCATCGTCTCCTTAAAATTTATAGTTAACTGCTCGGTATCGGTCCACTTAACTTTATGAGGTCGCAGTTACACTAATGTCCTATGGAAAACTGCGGGCCTACGCTTCAGACCTTGCCATTTTGCCAGCATCCGTTGGACCCCGAGACCTCTTCAACACTGGGCCTGTCTTTTTCGTCTGCAATTCGCAATGCACAAAGTTTCGAAGACCTCATGGTGCAGCGCTCGGCTATTCAGAAGGCCATGCGCGTAAACCAACTGCGCTATAGCGAGGGTGTACTTCTGCAAAGCTTTCTTACTGCGACAGCAGATACCTGGGCTGAGACACTTTGCATAGAACCGAGTGAAAAGCTCCCTGCCAACAAACTAAAAGCGCTTTTGCGACGACACGAGCCCTGCCTCGTTATTGTGGATGGTCACAATCTTCTTTTTCGACTCTCCGTTTTATTTATTCAATGGTTTGAACAAGGGCGACCAAGCCTCGAGGCACGTGAGCAACTGACACAACGTCTGCTTGATCAGGTTGTACGGTACGAAAGTCTTCATGTCGACCTCTGGTTTGATGGTGATGAGGCAAGCTCTGACAACCGACATGCCCGGCTGAAGGTCTCCTATTCAGGGGGAAAAGGCAAAGACCGGGCCGACCGCAAAATCATTGCCATGCTAAGGGACACTTCCAAATCGCCGCGGCCACTTACCTTTGTGGTTACCGACGACCTTGGCCTTGCCCGACGAATCCGCAAGACGAAGGTCATGCCCATTGCCTGCGGTGAATTCCGGCCTTTTGTTCAAGCTAGCCCTATGCACGATGCAACGTTATAGCGACCTCCGTACCCTGGTTTTTAGCGTGGCTCTTTACGTCGTTTGCGGGCTTTGCTGGCTTGTCTTCCAATCCCCCGTATGGGCGCAATCCTCGGGTTCGACTGCGCCGGAGGCCGACTCAGGCTGGCAAGACAAACCCACCTGGCAATTCAAGCACTTTGCCGTTGTCACCGCGCACCCTCTTGCATCGGAGGCAGGGGCTCAGATGCTGCGCGAGGGGGGAAGCGCCATTGACGCAGCCATTGCCAGCCAGATGGTTCTGGGGCTCGTCGAGCCGCAATCAAGCGGTATTGGTGGCGGCGGATTTCTGACCTACAGCAATGGCAAAACAGTTCAAGTCTATGACGGACGAGAGACGGCACCTCAGGGTGTGACAGAGGCCCTCTTCTTAGAAGCCGCAGGCGAGAACAAGGGTCAGCCCATGGCATTCCATAAGGCTAAGGTGGGCGGCCTTGCCGTGGGCGTACCCGGCCTCATTGCCATGCTGCACCTCGCCCATAAGGACCATGGACGACTGGCCTGGGCTCGGCTCTTTGAACCCGCTATTGCACTTGCTGAAGAGGGTTTTCCAATCAGCCAAAGGCTTCATGCCCTGCTTAAGCAAGACCGCTTTCTTCGCAAAGACACGCAGGCACGGGCGTACTTCTATGATGCGAACCTTGAGCCTTTTCCGGTGGGACACCTACTTCGCAACCCCGCCTTAGCTCAAGTCTTACGTGGCCTTGCCCAAGGGGGCCCTGGTTCTCTTTATTACGGTGAGCTCGGCAATGCCGTTGTGGCTGCCGTCCAGGGTCACGCCACAAACCCAGGCCTGCTTCGCCAGGACGATTTCAAGAACTACAACGCGCTTCGCCGCGAACCCTTGTGTTTTAACTGGCAACCAAAGACACCTCAGCCCCCCCAGGGCGCATTCGAACAGACTTTAGCCAGAACGGCTCTGCGTGTCTGCGGCCCACCGCCTCCCAGTTCGGGACCCCTTGCAATTGGCCAAATATTAGGCATTCTTAGTCAGCTCTCCTCGGGTGTGAAGCCGGTGGATCGGGACTACCTTTTCCTGGAAGCCGCACGCCTGGCCTTTGCAGATCGCGCCAAATTTGTAGCGGATCCAGGTCTTTCCTCTTCCAAGCTCCCCGACTGGCAGACGCTTCTTGAACCCTCGTATTTAAAATCCAGGGCGGCCTTGATTAGTGAAAAAAGTCTTGGCAAAGCGCCGGCCGGCAAGCCGGGGGGCTTTGCCGGTCAAGGTCTTGGAGCCATGCCCATGCAGATCGAGGCGGGCACCACACATTTAAGCATCATGGATCACAACGGACATGCCTTGGCCCTTACCAGCTCGATCGAATCGGCCTTTGGCTCGCGGCTTATGGTGAACGGGTTTCTTCTTAACAATCAGCTGACAGATTTCAGCTTCAAGCCTTTTGATGACGAAGGACATCCCATTGCCAACCGAGTTGAGCCGAATAAGCGACCCCGTTCATCCATGAGCCCTCTGCTCGTCTTTGACCCCAATACCCATCAGGCGCAAATGGCGCTCGGCAGTGCCGGAGGCGCTTTGATTATTCATTACGTTACCAAGGCGTTAATCAACACAATAAACGAGGGCTTACCCGCAAAGGCAGCACTCGAGCAGCCGCATCTTGGCAGCATGAATGGCCCTGCCCTATTAGAGGCGGGGCGTTACGCCGAGGATCGGGCGGACGTGTTGCACAAGCGCGGCAATGAGCTTCGTTTTGTCCCCATGACAAGCGGTACGCATGTATTGCTTCGTGAAGACGGGCAGCTCTGGGGCGCCGCCGACCCGCGACGAGATGGCTGGGCTGTAGGGGAATAGCAAAACAATCTCTCGTTAGACTTGTCACCTGACTGTTAGCTACGGAGATTTGCATGCGACTTGGAATCGCATTTGTTTGTTTGTCAGCCTGTGCGCTTTTTTCGGGCCAAGGCGTGCTCGCCGAGCCAAGCTTTTCGAAGGATCTCACCCAGGCTCAGCCGGTGACGACAAGTCCCGGTTTTACGGTGAAACGTCTGGTTAACGGTCTTGACCAACCCTGGTCGGTGGCTTGGCTTCCCAACGGTGACCTTCTTATTACCGAGCGAACCGGCCAGCTTCTGCGTGTTGCCTCCGACTTCAAGTCAGGGCCCGTAGCCATCTCGGGACTTCCCGACACCACTGCAGTGGATGGCCAGGGCGGTCTGCTTGATGTTGCTGTGCACCCGAACCACCGTGAGAACCAGCTCGTTTACCTCTCTTACTCGGAGAGGGCCAAGGCAGGCTGGTTATCGGAATCCAGCACTGTACTCGCCCGCGCCAGACTTGATGCCAACACCTTAAGCGACTTCAAGGTTATTTTTCGGATGATGCCTGCTGCCCGCGGTGGCAGGCATTTCGGGGGGCGTATTGTCTTTGCTCGTGATGGCACAGTCTTTCTAACCCTTGGCGATCGAGGCACCGAAGAGCGCGCTCAAAAAAGCAACGACCATGCGGGTTCTGTTATTCGCCTGCATGACGACGGGCGTATTCCAACGGACAACCCTTTCGTTAGCAATAAAGCTTTTCTTCCCGAGTCGTTCTCGCGGGGCAATCGTAATATTCAAGGTGCAGCCTTGCATCCTGTAACAGGTGAACTCTGGACCCATGAACACGGGCCTCAAGGCGGCGATGAAATAAACATTATTCGGTCTGGCCGCAACTACGGATGGCCGATCATTACCTACGGCGTGAACTATGTCACCGGCACCCGCATTGGCGAGGGTGTTCGTAAAGCGGGGCTCGAGCAGCCCTTGCATGTCTGGGTGCCCTCCATTGCACCCTCTGGCCTGGCCTTCTACACCGGACCCCACTTCCCTTCCTGGAAGAACAGCCTCTTTCTTGGGGCGCTCCGAGGACAAGCCTTGGTAAGACTTGAACTTCGTGACAGCAACGTAATAAAAGAGGAGCGCTTACTGGTCGGTGAGGTCGGTCGCGTTCGGGATGTTCGGCAAGGCCCAGACGGCTATTTGTATCTACTCACCGAGTCGTCCGATGCAGCCTTGCTTCGTATTGAACCCAAATAACCGTTCTACTAGATACCAAGCACTTTCTTGGCTTCACCAAGCGTTGCCATGGACTCAGAATGCTTACCTGACTTGTGCAGCTCTTCACCCTTGGAACGAAGCTCTTTAACCTTCGAGGCGTCGGCTTGACTAAGCTTTGCAGTAGGCAGGGCAGAATCAATTTTCTTCATTTCGCCGGGGCAGCCGTGGGCAAGCGCAGCTGACGCAGCAAACATGGAGGCAGCAGCAAACAGTACTTTTTTCATGAGAGGATCCTTAAGGAAAGTTGACCGAGTGTTTTAAAACCACACAACTTCGAAGTCTACGCATCCCCAGCAGTTCCTTAGGCACCAATTGCCCCTCCGAAACCTAGGTCTTCAATAAGGACTCAATATCAGCCTGAAGTTTGTCGGGAGCATCCACAGACCCATAGCGCTTACGCACCTGGCCGGTACGGTCCACAAGGAACTTGGTGAAGTTCCATTTAATACCCTCGGTGCCCAAGACACCCGGGGCTGAGCCCTTAAGAAACTCAAAAAACGGATGCGTACCAGGGCCATTCACCTCGCATTTTTGAAACATTGGAAAGCTAACCTGAAATTGGCTCTCGCAGAAACTTGCAATGTCTGCGCTGCTCCCGGGCTCCTGTCCGCCGAACTGATTGCAAGGAAAGCCCATAACAACAAGGCCTCGATCTTTGTATTTTCTGTAGAGGCTCTCTAGCCCACTGTATTGAGAGGTAAAGCCGCACCGACTTGCCACATTCACGACAAGCAAAACCTTTCCCTGGTAATCGCTTAAGGGCTCTTGGCCGCCACGAAGGCGTTCTAGGGAAATGGCTGGAAGACCCATGATCAGTAACCGAATGATTTGAAAGGATTAGAATACCGCGCTATGAGCCATCTATTCCAACCCTACACCTTCTCCCCCGAAGGAAAGACCCCGCGACTTCAACTGGATAACAGACTCATCGTCGCGCCCATGTGCCAATACTCCGCGGAACACGGGTTGGCGAGTGACTGGCACCTTAGTCACTGGACAAATCTACTCAACAGCGGAGCCTCTATGCTTATCATCGAGGCAACCGGTGTTACGCCTGAGGGGCGAATCACACCCGGATGCCTCGGCCTTTGGGACAGCAAGTCAGAAGATGCTCTAGGTCATGCATTGGCCCGAGCACGAAAACTGGCGCCAGACAATGTGAAAGTCTGCATTCAGCTCGCGCATGCGGGTCGCAAGGGCTCAAGCGCCGCCCCATGGCAGGGCGGCCAGTTAATCGGGCCCGACCAAGGCGGTTGGCGCCCTATCGGGCCCTCAGCGATCCCTCAGATTCCCGGGGAAGACACACCGAGAGAAATGAACTTGCAAGACCTCCAAAATGTTCGAGAAGCCTTTGCTAACGCAGCAAAAAGAGCGCTTCGCATCGGAGTCGATGCAATCGAATTGCATGCTGCGCATGGTTACCTTTTGCACGAATTCCTCTCACCGATCGCCAATCAACGTTCGGACGCTTATGGAGGCTCCCTTGAGAATCGAATGCGTTTTCCCCTTGAGGTTTTTGAGGCAGTTCGCCAGGTGACACCAGGAGTTCTGGGTGTACGTGTCTCCGCGAGCGACTGGGTCGATAACGGGCTCACGCCCGAGGAGGTTGCGGTGTTTGCGCAGCAACTCAAGAGGCATGACTGTGACTATATTCACGTGTCTTCAGGTGGTGTCTCTTCAAATCAAGCGATACCCAACGAACCGCTTTATCAAGTGGCATTTGCGAAACTCATTAAGAATGAATCAAAGCTCCCCACCATAGCCGTTGGTCTTATCACCGAGCCCGCACAAGCCGAGTCAATCTTGGCCAATGGGGATGCAGACATGATTGCCCTTGCAAGAGCGTTCTTATTTAACCCCCGCTGGGGGTGGCATGCCGCGGCAGAGCTTGGCGGTACAGTTCAAGGAAATGAGCGCTATTGGCGTTGTTTACCATCGAGTGCGCGCGGTATTTTTGGAGGCATCTCGATAGGTAAGCGGTAAGCCTATGGATGGCCCATTAACAAGTCAACGTTTAAGGGCTATGAATGCCTGGGCTTCCCCGTGAGCCCGGTGAATATGGCCTGGAACAACGTTGCTTACGTGTCAGAAGACACTGTCGTCCTTACACTGCACGACGCAGAGAATAAAAATTCAACAGAGAGACTGGCTTTTGCAATTAATCTCTTAAAAATCGAGTCTAATCACGCCCATGTCGCGAAACCATAAACTTTTCAAAAATTCGTCCAAAGGGAGATAAACATGGCAGATCATGGCTTTGAGCGAATTGGGACACCCCTCTCCTCAAGTGCAACCCGGGTTATGTTGCTGGGTGCTGGGGAACTGGGCAAAGAAGTCATTATTGCCTTTCAGCGCCTGGGAGTAGAGGTCATAGCCGTCGACCGATACGCGAATGCGCCAGGTCACCAAGTCGCACACAAAGCAGTGGTTATTGATATGTCTAGCCCAAGCGCTCTCCGCGATCTTATTGAACTTGAGAAGCCAGACCGCGTCATACCCGAAATCGAGGCCATTGCCACATCTACCCTTGTTGAACTCGAGAAGTCGGGACTTCAGGTCATACCAACCGCAAAGGCTGCCTTTCTTACAATGAACCGCGAGGGTATTCGGCGGCTAGCCGCCGAAGAGCTGGGTCTACCAACCTCCAATTACCGATTCGCAGCCTCCGAAGAAGAAATGACAGCGGCTGCAGAATCGCTGGGCTACCCCTGCTTTGTTAAGCCAATCATGTCTTCATCTGGAAAGGGGCAGTCAAAACTCTCCAGTGTTAAAGACTGCCCCGCGGCATGGACAAAAGCGAAATCTGCGGCTCGGGTCGACATGCAAAAGGTCATCGTCGAGGCCGCAATTGATTTCGACTTTGAAATTACCTTGCTTACGGTTCGCAGCCTTGATGGACAAGGACAACCCAGTATTTCTTACTGCGAGCCAATCGGCCATGTGCAAGTCAACGGAGATTACGTGGAGTCTTGGCAGCCTCAGCCTATGACGCCCGCCTCGTTAGAAAAGGCGCAGAGCATTGCTGCCCATATTGTGAATGCCCTGGGGGGTCTGGGTATTTTCGGAGTCGAGCTCTTTGTAAGAGGAGAGGAGGTCTGGTTCAGTGAAGTCAGCCCACGGCCACATGACACTGGCATGGTGACGATGTGCTCCCAAATTCAGAATGAATTCGAATTGCACGCCAGGGCTATTTTAGGACTTCCAGTGAACACATCACTACGACGACCCGGTGCATCGGCTGTTATTTACGGGGGCATGGATGCAAAGGCAATTGCCTTTGAGGGTGTTGCTAAGGCGCTTACCGTCCCAGAGTCTGATCTACGTCTTTTTGGCAAACCCGAGGCATTCACCAAAAGACGTATGGGCGTTGCATTGGCCAATGCCGACACACCAGACGAAGCGCGCCAACGCGCGAAGTTGACTGCTCACCAAGTAAGACCCGTTAAAGGATCAGCCCCCCGAGCAGACGCGTAGGCTTCTTGCTGACCGCACCATGCCTCAATCACGGATTACGAGCCCTCGCCTTCTAATTTCAACGTAAACTAAACAAGTGAAAAGTTTGTTAATCAAAGGTCGATTTCCTCCTCTCGTAACTCTGTTCAATGAGGGTCAGTTATGCTTCCCACCGATCGATTAGTTTTCTCAGGCATTGCAAATAGAGCCCCGCTCCGTCTCCCAGAAGGAGAGCGGGTTATTGTCTGGCCAGTTTTAGCCTTAGAGCATTGGGATATAAACAAGCCCATGGCTCGAATGGTGATTTCCCCACCTCAGGGCATTCCGCAACAACCCGATCACCCCAACTGGAGTTGGCACGAATATG
>JALRJP010000071.1 GCA_023261135.1 Burkholderiaceae bacterium
CTCGTCGGGCGTGCGTGCGCCCGAGGCTAAGCCGGCAATGGCCATGAAGGGCTTGTAGGTTGATCCTGGTGGATAGATGCCTCGTAAGGCTCGATTAAGCAGAGGAACATCAGGCGACTGGCTCAGCTGATTCCAAAGGTCAGGGTCAATGCCATCAACGAAGGCATTAGGATTGAAGTTGGGCATGGAGACCATGGCAAAGAGCTCGCCCGTGTTGGTTGACATGGCCACAAGAGCTCCCCTTCTGCCCGCGTAGGCTTCCTCCACCATTTTTTGCAGACCATGGTCGATTGAGAGCTGAAGGTTCTTGCCCGGAATGGGTGGCTTGAGGTCGAGTTCGCGCACCAGCCTACCACTTGCGGTGACCTCAATTTTTTGAAAGCCGGGAACCCCTTTTAGGGCAGTCTCGTAGCTCTTTTCGATCCCGAGCTTTCCAATATGAGTAATCCCGAAATACTCTTCCAGAAGATTGCTGTCGGTTAATTTGTCCCGGTCGGACCTAGAGATACGGCCGATATGCCCAAGAAGGTGGGACGAGGAATCGGCAAAAGGATAGCTGCGAATCGTTCGTTGCTGAATGTTAACGCCGGGTATCTCTGTCACTCGGGTCACGAGCCGGGCGACTTCAGCGTCAGTGAGCTTGGTCTTTAATGGAACACTGTCAAACCGTCGCGCTTCTGTCGCAACGCGCCGGAAGCGGTTAATTTCTGCCGGCTTAAGCTCAATGACCTTACCGATCTCTTCGAGCGTTTGATTGAGATTCTTAGCCTGGAAGGGTTCAATTTCAAGCGAAAAACCTGCATCGTTACGGGCCAGAGTCTCTCCGTAGCGGTCAAAAATTCGGCCTCTGGGCGGCTGTATAGGAAGGAGCGCCACACGATTTTCTTCAGCTCTTGCGGCATGGTCTTCGTGTTGCCAGACCTGCAACTGCCCAAAGCGCATGGCAAGGGCTCCAAGCCCGATTGATATCGCCAGCGCCGCAAACGAGGCCCTTTGTCGGAAGTCTGAGTTTGACTGGTTACCGAACTCCATTGCGATCGTGCTAGGTCTTCACGGGGGTCACAGGCTTTCGCGCTCGCATTCGAGCTGGGCGTGACTTTCGTTGCAAGACCAGTTGAATAACGCGACTTACGAAGACCCATAGCAAGGCCTCAGCAGCAGGTTGCAAGAAAAGACTGCTGTCGGGCCCGAGGCCTTCCACCATCCAGCGAACCGCAAAAACACTTGCGAGCGAGATGAGAAAAAGGGGGTAGAGGTGTGCGATCTGCCCCCAGGTTTGGAAGTCAGGAATACGTCGATGCAGGGTGATGGCCCCATAACTAAGAATCGAGTAGGCGAGCGCATGCTGGCCAAGAAGAACCCCTTGGTGAACGTCCATGACCAGACCAAGTAACCAGGCCGGTGCAAGGCCAATACGGCTCGGTAAAAAAATGTTCCAGAAGACCAAGACAATGGCGAGCATGTCGGGCACGGGCCAATCGGGAGGCCAGGGAAGAAAATTAAAGACAAGAGCCGCCCCCATGGTGGCAGCAATAAAACGAAGGCTTGGGGCTCTGCCAATAACGGCTTGGGGTCTCATGGGCGTTGCGATACAGCCTTAGGGGTGGTCTCGCCACCCGCGTTACGAAGAATGACCAGCACCTCTTTGTAGCGGGCGACCGATGCGGCAGGAACGGCAACGACCGTGGGAAATTGCCCCTGGGCAGCAGGAACTACCACCGAGACGCGGCCCACCGGTAGCCCCGCTGGGTAGAGGCCATCGAGTCCTGAGGTCACCACTTCATCGCCCTCTTGAATTTCAGCTGCCAGATTGACGTAACGCACGCGAAACTCGTCGGCCTGCCCGCTTCCCTGAGTAATGCCTCGAACGCCGCTGCGTGGAAGAAAAACGGGAACAAAGAGCTGTTCGTCAGAGAGAAGTCGTATTTCAGCCGTAAGAGGAAAGACGCGGCTGACTTGACCAATTACCCCATCGCTGTTAATGACCGGGTCGCCTACGGAGACGCCCTGATCAAGCCCGAGGTTAATCAACACCTTTCGAGCGAGACCGTCTTTCAGGCTTGCTCGAACTTCGCCTGCTCGACTCTCTGGAAAGGCATTTGTTTTGATATTAAGCAGGTTTCGAAGGTTTTCATTGTCACTACGAAGTTGATTGATGAGCAGTAGGCTCTGAGCGTTATCAGTCTCTTCGTCGCGCAGCCGGTCGACCTCGTTTGCCAACTCTGATAAGGACTGCAGCCTTTCACTTGCCCAGTAGGCAAGATCTCGAGGCATGAGAAGTGTCTCGGTAATAGGATACAAAATGACGCTAACACCTTGACGAAGCGGCGAGGCAATTTCGAATCGTCGATCGAGCTGCATGACCGCAACTGCGGCGGTCAGAGCGATGGCCAACTTAATTCGAGCCGATAGGCCTTGCCTGAAGAAGGCTGGTGGGCTTTGCGAAAGAGCCAATGCGAATGGCCCCGCTTACTCGGTCGATAAAACGCTGCTTAGCTCGTCAATGCGCTCAATGGCCTCACCACAGCCCCTTACGACGCAGGATAAAGGATCTTCTGCCACGTAGACGGGTAATCCCGTTTCTTCGGTGAAAAGACGGTCAAGGTCTCGCAGCAAGGCGCCACCGCCTGTAATGACGACACCACGTTCCGCAATGTCGGCCGCAAGTTCAGGCGGAGTGTTCTCAAGCGCATTTTTAATGGCGACAACGATCTGACTGATGGGATCGGTAAGAGCTTCAAGAATTTCATTGCTTGAGATGGTGAAACTCCTGGGAATACCCTCGCTTAGGTTCCGCCCGCGCACCTCCATTTCACTCACCGAGCTGCCTGGGAAGGCCGACCCAATTTCTTTCTTAATGGCCTCGGCAGTTTGATCACCGATGAGCATGCCGTAATTGCGACGAATGTAATTGACGATGGCCTCATCGAATTTGTCCCCCCCCACACGAATGGAGTTGGAGTAAACGAGACCACCCAGCGAGACCACACCAATTTCACTGGTGCCACCACCAATGTCCACGACCATGGAGCCGCAAGGTTCGGCAATAGGCAGCCCTGCACCAATGGCAGCCGCCATAGGCTCTTCAATAAGGTAGACCTGACTTGCACCGGCCGAAAGCGCAGATTCTCGAATGGCGCGGCGCTCAACCTGGGTGGATCCGCAGGGAACACAGATAATCACCCGTGGACTTGGCGAGAAGAGCTTCTTCTCGTGAACCATTTTGATAAAGAGTTTGAGCATCTGCTCGGTCACTGTGAAGTCGGCAATCACACCGTCCTTCATGGGACGTACGGCCTCTATGCTGCCCGGAACCTTACCAAGCATTTGCTTGGCCTTGGTACCCACCGCCTCAATGGTTTTCTTTCCGCCGGGGCCGCCATCGTGGCGAATGGCCACTACCGATGGCTCGTTAAGAACGATGCCTTTGCCGCGGCTGTAAATAAGGGTGTTGGCCGTACCGAGGTCGATAGCTAAGTCTTGGGAAAAGAATCCGCGCAGAGATCCAAACATAAAGGGTTCCGAGTCTAGGTGGCTAAAAATAAGAAGAAAACGGCGATAATCACAGATTATCCACAATCTGAAGCAATTTTTTGACGTGTCGCTCTCTAAAGACCAGTTTGACAAACTTGCTCGGCTTAGCCGTTTATCGGTTGCGGCCGACGATCATGCCCGAATCTTGCCTGCGATTGATGCCATGGTGACATGGGCAGATACCCTTCAGCAGGCGCCCACCCAGGGGCTTGAACCTATGGCAAACCCTCATGATATGGTGCTTCGGCTAAGGCAAGACACCCCGGAACCCCTGCCCGCACGCGACGAGCTTATGCAGAACGCACCTCAGGCCGCCGAGGGGTTCTTTCTCGTTCCGCGGGTTGTGGAGTAAAGGCGCCGCGATGGAGCTTCGTTTTTCTTCCTTAAGCGACCTTCGGCGTGCATTGGACTGCGGAATGGTCTCTGTGGAGGAACTTGCCCAAGACTACTTGCGTGCGCTTCAAGAAGATACGCTTGGGGCGGGTCTGTCCGTTATTCCGGAACTGACCCTCGCCCAGGCGCGTGAAGCTCAGCGCCGCCTAGAAAAAACCTCTCCCGAGCAACGCTCACCGCTTCTCGGACTGCCTGTTATTCACAAAGATGTCTTGGTTACAAAAGGCTGGCCGACCACCGCAGGCTCTCGCATTCTTGAGGATTATCAAAGTCCTTTTAATGCCCATGCGGTGGAGCAGTTGCAGGCCGCGGGTATGGTCTGTCTTGGCAAGGCCAACTGCGATGAGTTCGCCATGGGCTCATCTAATGAGCATTCGGCTTACCAGCCTGCCCATAATCCTTGGGACTCGGAGCGTATTTCCGGCGGTTCCTCGGGGGGGTCTGCAGTGGCTGTTGCTGCGGGTCTTGCGCCAGCGGCTACGGGAACCGACACCGGAGGTTCCATTCGCCAACCCGCCTCCATGTGCGGCATTACGGGTATTAAGCCAACCTACGGGCGGGTGTCGCGTTGGGGTCTTATTGCCTATGCCTCAATCCTTGATCAGGCAGGGCCAATGGCAAGAACTGCAAAGGACTGCGCACTTTTACTCTCGGCCATGGCAGGCTTTGACCCGAAAGATTCCACCAGTCTTGACAGGACACCCGAAGATTTCACGCGCCTACTTGGCAGACCCATGACCGACCTAGCAAGTGTGGAGCAGCCCTTGAAAGGACTGCGGCTGGGCATGCCTAAGCAGTATTTTTCGAACCAAATTTCACCGGCTGTAGCCCATGCGATTGAGGCGGGCCTTGAGGTTCTTCGCGGGCTGGGGGCTGAAACCCTAATGGTTGACCTGCCCCGTACAGATCTTTCATTGCCGGCCTATTACGTCATTGCCCCTGCTGAGGCCTCGAGCAACCTTTCGCGGTTTGATGGCGTTCGCTACGGCCATCGGTCCAATAACGCGACGGACCTGGAGTCGCTTTATTGTTTAAGTCGGTCGGAAGCCTTTGGGCCTGAGGTGCGTCGCCGCATCCTTCTTGGTAGTTATGTACTGTCCCATGGTTATTACGATGCCTATTATCTTCAGGCCCAGAAAGTGCGGCGGCTTGTTGCCATGGACTTTGACCGTGCCTTTGAGGGCTGCGATTTTCTTGTTGGGCCCGTCTCGCCGGTCACGGCCTGGCGCCTTGGGGAGGGCCCCGCGCTTGAGGCGGCGAAGGACAATCCCTTGCTTGCCGAGTACTTGTCGGACGTCTTTACGCTCGGGGCAAGCCTGGCAGGACTGCCAGCCATGTCCATGCCTTGTGGCTTTGAGCAACATCAAGCGGGCCCGCGCCTGCCCATAGGCCTGCAGCTGATTGGCCCCCGGTTTGAGGAGGCGAGAATGCTTGCCTTAGCGCATCATTTTCAGATGGCCACCGATTTCCATGAACAGACGCCGTCCCCTAGGGCTCAGGGGGTTCAGCCATGACGACCTGGGAAATTGTGGTGGGTCTTGAGACCCATGTGCAGTTAAAAACACAAAGCAAGATGTTCTCGCCTGCGCCCACGGCGTTTGGTGCGGCCCCTAATACTCAGGCGCATCCGATTGATCTTGCCTTGCCGGGCGTTTTACCGAGCCCAAACCTCGGGGCGATTGATTGCGCGATTCGCTTCGGTCTTGCCGTGGGTGGCGACATTGCACGCCGCTCTGTCTTTGCGCGAAAAAATTATTTCTATCCAGACCTGCCCAAGGGATATCAAATTAGTCAGTTTGAGCTGCCCGTGGTGGCCGGCGGTAGCCTTTCATTTGCCCTACCCGATGGCAGTCCGCGAACCGTCGAACTGACGCGCGCCCATCTCGAGGAGGATGCAGGCAAGTCGGTCCATGAGGGCCTAGTCGGGCTCGGCCCTCAGACCTCGGGCATCGACCTGAACCGGGCCGGTACGCCCTTGCTGGAAATTGTGACCGAGCCCGTGATGCGGTCGGCCCAGGAGGCGGCAGCCTATGCCCGCGCCTTGCATGGGCTGGTGACTTGGATGGACATTTGCGATGGTAATTTGCAGGAGGGGTCGTTTCGTTGCGATGCCAATGTTTCGGTGAGGCCTAAGGGCAGCCAGGAGTTTGGCACGCGCTGTGAAATAAAAAACATTAACTCGTTTCGTTTTCTTGAACGCGCCATCGAGTACGAGGCCGCCCGCCAGATTGACCTGATTGAGTCGGGCGGCACAGTTCGTCAAGAGACCCGACTTTTCGATCCTGATCGTGATGAGACGCGCTCAATGCGCTCAAAAGAAGACGCCCACGACTACCGGTACTTTCCGGATCCCGACTTGCCTGTTCTTGTGATTGACGAGAAGACCATCGAGCAGGTACGTCAGACCATGCCCGTGCTACCGGCTCAGGCGCGAGCAACGCTTAGCGACCAATACGGCCTTTCGGCGCAGGATGCAGCCACCGTTACCGCAGGCCGTGAGTCTTTGGTTTATTTTGAGGCTGCCCTGGGTGCTTTACTGAATCGAGAAAAATCCGGCCAGAGCTCTTTGTCGGCAGAAAAAGCGGCCAAGCTCGTTGCAAACTGGATGGCAGCAGACCTTTCCACTTTTTTAAATCGAAGCGAGGGTCTTGGCTTTGCCCTGGCCCCAGTCAGACCAGCGCATCTAGCGGACCTCCTCTGGCGGCTCGAGGACGGGACGATCTCCTCGAAGATCGCACGAGATCTTTTTGCCCAACTCTGGCAGAACCCCGAGCTTTCGGTGGATGGGCTCATTGAATCCCAGGGCCTACGCCAGGTGCAAGATACCGGTCAAATTGAAGGCTGGGTCTTGGAGGTGATTGAGGCTAACGCCAAGATGGTGGAGGAGTACAAGGCGGGTAAGGAGAAAGCTTTAAACGCCATGGTGGGTCAGGTCATGAAGAGGTCGCAGGGCAAGGCCAACCCTGGCGCTGTGACGCAGGCTCTAAAGGCGAAGCTGGACGCGTAGACGCCAGACCAGCCAGAGCCCTGGCAAGGCTGCAAAAAAGGAGCCTAGAAAGAAGCTGGACCAACCATAGTCTGTTGCCGCATGGCCGGCAATGGGCCCGACCCAGACCCTGCCAACGGAAGCCAGCGCCGAAAGCAAGGCAAATTGGGTGGCAGTGAACCTCTGGTCACAAAGGCTCATAAGCAAGGCGACAAAGGCCGCAGTGCCCATACCGCCAGCGAGGTTCTCAAGAAGAATAACCAGTGTCATTTCAAACAGGCTTGCGGGTTCTTGCATGGCAAGCCACCAAAAGCCAAGATTGGTTATGGCCTGAAGAAAACCAAAGAAAAGTAAAGACCGCCAGAGGCCAAGCTTCGCAATTAAAAGCCCACCTGCAAGCCCACCGATGAGGGTTGCTAAGAGTCCCATGCCCTTGTTAACCGCACCGACCTCTGCGGCTGAAAAGCCAGCACCACGAATAAGAAAGGCGGTGGAGAGGCTTCCTGCAAAGGCGTCGCCAAGCTTATAAAGAACAATGCAGGCAAGCACAGCAATGGCGGCCTTGCGGTTAAAGAACTCTTTGAAGGGCTCCACCACGGCCTCGCGCAGACTTTTCGGCGGACTGGTTTCAGAGGGTTCGGGCACAAAAACAGCAAGTACGGCAAGGCCAAGGAGCAGGATGGCCATAACCTGATAAGCACCGGCAAAACCCAAGTAAAGGTCGGCCAGCATAAGCGCGAGGCCACCGGAGACAAGCATGGCAATTCGATAGCCAATGACCGACCAAGCCGCTCCAAGCCCTCGCTGTTCGGGGGTTAAGGATTCCGCTCGCCAGGCGTCGAAAACAATGTCAAAGCTGGCGGAAAAAACAACCAGCATAAGGGCCACAATCGAGATATAGACAAGGCCGTTGGGCGCCATGGGGTCGGCCAACGAGAGCGCCCATGTGCTTGCAGCAAGAGCTAACAGAAGCATCACTTGCCAGCCGCGACGCCGCCCGCCTTTTTTGCCCCCGAGCTGAAAACGATCGATCGCCGGAGCCCAGGCAAATTTGTAGGTGTAGGGAATGCCCAGCACGGTGAGCCAGCCCAAGGTGGTGAGATCGACTCCTTCGACCGTGAGCCATGCCTGAAGTGTGCCTGCAGAAAGCGCAAGGGGAAGACCACTGGCAAAGCCCAGCACAAGGGTATAAAAGAGAAGCCCGCTGGGAATAACAGCAGGAACCCCAGACGCTTGGGGGTTCAAGCTCGAACCTCAGCGATTACACTTTTCATTACGTTTTTACTTATCCAGGTTGCGCGCATGTCTGCTAAGAGTATCGAAGTTTTAAGGCCAGGCCTTACCGCTGGTCTGCTTGGGCTTTTCTTCTCAGGCCTTTTGGCGGGCTGTGCAAGCCCGCGTACGGCCTCGGCCGATGCCAACGACACGGTGGGGGTGGGATCGAAGTCAGAGATTCGCAGGCTGGTTCCAGCCCAGCAGCTCGAGCGCACAGCTGCCCAGCAGTTTGAGGCGCTGAAAGATGAGGCACGCAAGAAAGGCGCGCTTTTGCCACCCTCGCACCCAACCAGTGAAAAACTTGTGGCCATGGCCAATAGGCTCAAGCCTCATGCCCTGGCCTGGAACGGCGATGCAGCCCGTTGGCGCTGGGAGGTGGTGGTGTTGAAGTCCAACCAACTGAATGCCTTTTGCATGCCCGGGGGAAAAATTGCGTTCTACACGGGCCTGATTGAAAAGCTCAAGCTTGATGACGATGAGATTGCCGCCGTTATGGGGCACGAAATGGCGCATGCCTTGCGTGAGCACACGCGCGACCGAATCGCAAAGTCGCAACTGACCGACATGGGCGCATCGATAGTCTCTGAGCTTTTAGGCTTTGGGCAGCTTGGTCGTCAGGCCTTGGGCTATGGCACGCAGCTGCTTGGGTTGAAGTTTTCACGCGACGATGAGAAAGAAGCGGACCTTGTTGGCCTGGATATTTCTGCGCGAGCGGGCTACGACCCTCGCGCCGCGATCTCGCTCTGGACCCGCATGGCGGCGAGGGGCGATGGCGGGCTCGAGTTCCTCTCGACGCACC